>CALIJG010000001.1 GCA_938018005.1 uncultured Candidatus Saccharibacteria bacterium
CGCTGCTTGGCTACATCATCACAACAAAAAGTATGAGTATACACCAGTGGTGTCGTGCGCTCGCTGGTGGGTGGTATTTTTGGCGGCAAGTAATACTCACGCTGGTTTGCGCAGCAGGAGCATTTGGTGCGACGAGCCTGCTCGAGCAAGCCTTCCCTCACCTCGCCACAGGTGCCATTACAATGCCAGTCAAAACGGCAGGCGAATTGCTACTTTTTGCGCTCTCAACCATCGTTCTCCCCGCCATCGTAGAGGAGACAATTTTTCGCAAGCAAATGATCTGCCTAGCCAGTCGCACAGCGATCATCTGCACCACTTTGCTGAGTGCTATATTGTTTGCAGCAGAGCACTTCGTCGCACCGTGGGGTGTGCTGCTGGGCATGGTGTGGGCGCTGCCATTTAGCTTGGCATATAGTATGACGCGCAACGTGTATGTACCAATGACAGCACATGCCATTGCCAGCATACTCATCAATGGGCCGACGGTGGTGATGGCGCTATGTGTTGTACTACGATGAGCGCGTTGCTGCATTTCACAGTGCGCATACACTACGCAGCGTTTGCTTCATCATGCGTTTTTCTCTTATGTCAAAGAATTTCCACAATAACTATATAGTTGACTCTCCAAGACACTCACATTAGCCTATGCTCTGCTATTTTCAAATCTATCTATATATAATTAATATATGGTGATACGAAGGCATTATTATATATAGCAAACTTGCACGAGTAGATACACCACACGATACAATCTAAATAACTACTGCGCGACTCTCTCATTAACCGCACTCGTTTTCTCAACTATGGTGTCGTTCTGCCCTGCTTTTTTGCAATCGGTAAAACCGCTCTTGATTACCATGCGCGCCCTTCACACTACTATCGGCTTTGTCGACAATTACACACTGGGTGCGCACCCACTGCTCGAAGTCGCGTAGGATGGCACGGCGCACGCTGTCATTTTTGACGATGCCACTGCGTGTAAGCTGCGCGCGCTGCGCCTCAAACTGCGGCTTAACCATTGCGATGATACTAGTTCGCGGACTGCTGATACGCACTAAGTGCGGTAGAATTTTGCGCAGACTAATGAACGATACATCAATGACAATAATGTCTGGTGTGGTAGCTGGCACAAAATTGCGAATGTCGGTTTTTTCATGCAGCTCAATGCGCGGGTCGCCACGCAGGCTGGGGTGCAGCTGCTCCGTCCCCACGTCCACCGCATACACCATGCGCGCACCATGCTGCAATGCATAGTCAGTAAAGCCGCCAGTGCTGCTACCAACATCAAGCACGATAGTATTATCAAACGAAATATTAAGCTGCTGCGCTACGCTGGCTAATTTAAGCCCCGCCCGCGACACATAGCGCTCGTGCGCCACCAGCTTTATCTGCGTCGACTCATCCACAAACATCCCCGGCTTATGCGCCACTACACCATCCACCAATACCTTGCCAAGGCGAATCCAATTCTCGGCCGCTGAGCGTGTTGCTGCGTGGCCACGCGCCACCATTGTTTTGTCTAGTCGTTGTTTTTGCATGTTCTTATTATACTGCACGAGTGGATAGATATTTAGTTGGTGTGAAGCTAACAGACCTGCTGCATCTTTACACAATGCATGAGACTATAGAGCATGATAATGATGAGTTGGATGATATTACTGCGCGTGGATATGCTTCTTACTTCCGTCGTTTTTCAAATTTTGATGATGAAGAAATCCGCTTTGTTCTTTGCGCGCTATTGCAGCTTTTATATTAATAACTCACTCAAACTATCGCGCACTGCAGCATGCGATTCTTCATGCGCACACGTCGCTGGAAGCTAGCAGGATATTCAAAACACAAGACAGCTCAGCCAGACATATAGTATATATAACAAAAATTGAGTGAACATCGTGATAGCGAAATATCTTGCTCGTATGGCTGCGCCACATCACCAACAAGCTGCGCATTCATCCTCCCGCAAAAGCGCTATATGTAGCAAAACACGATGCCACTGCGGCAGATGCTTCGCATAGCGAGCTCACTCGCCTGAACAAAAAATTGATTTTTGGCAGCGTCACATTTTTGCAAGCCAAGGGTGAGTATTTGTGTATGCAAGATGGTATATTTCGCATCTTCGCAGCACATAGATGAGCCAAGATGTATCGCGCAATATTTTGCGCTTATACACGTTTTTGCAAAATTTGCATGAGTCATCTGCAAGCAATTCTAGCCGCAATAACAAGCAATTTATTTTTGCACAAATCTACAAACAATGATTATTCTTATCATCAACCGCTCATTCGCGCAGCCTATACTTCGCAGCAGCATATCGTATCGCTATAATTTGCCCGGCATGCAAAAACCAAAAATGAAACACCCTCCAGCCAGCCACAACAAACTTGCACGAAAAAGCAAAAAGCAAAAATATCCAAACTCAAAAAATAGACGAGCTGGACAATGATCACATTTTTTATCTCGCAGCAACAGCCCATGCGTCATTTCGCCATCTGCAATTTTTTGCAGTAGCACGCGAAAGCAAAGCGCATAGCTTCGCAGCTACACAACAAAAAAGTGTGTTCATTATTTATATAGTGCTTATGTTTACTTTGGTGCGTTTTGTATTACGCCCTATTGCCATAAGCATTGTTATATTGCTAAAGGCACCTGAGCGATTGTAATAGAAATTTGTTCGTTTGTGCTTATGGTTATTGCATTTACCTGGCACATGAGCTCCCACGCTCTTGCTGCACATCGCACAAAGCACTCGTTGAGTTTGACACATCGTTGTTGTGTTCACTATATCCTTCTAGCTGCCCTGCTGTTGTTTATACATCACTATGTCTGTTCCTTCATGTTGTGCTTGTATCATCGTTTTGCCCGATTGCTGTACTTCCTACGACAATCATATTTCGAACGTTCGCCAGGTATTCTCTGTTTCTATTCTGTCTTTTTTACAATACCTTGTATATTTTGGCATCATCCTCGTCACAGAAAGCTTTGTTGCATTCTCTACAATAATAGCTCGATCCTATCGAGCTTGACAGTGAACCTTATGTGTTAGTTATTACAACATCATTTACGTCCTCTTTCCCTATTACTCAGCAAAAACACAGAGTGTCCGCAAGCTCGCGCTCAAAATTGGCAAAAATCGTCTCTACTCTACGTTGTTTTTATCACATCTCTAAGATGCTCCAGCCTGAGCAGCACACGGCACAAAAAATACACCGCTTTTCGCGGTGTATATGTGCTATCCCTACGTATTCTCACTTTTGCGTGTAAACGCGATGAGAGCGGCTCTCATGAGCTCTCAGGGCACTATTTCTTGCGCTCGCGATACTCTCCGCTTGCAGTGTCGACAGAAATAACGTCGCCCGTCTTAATAAAGGCTGGCACCTTGACGACAAGACCTGTCTCCAGCGTTGCGTCCTTGAGCACGCTACTGGTTGTGTCACCTTTTACAACATCTTCGGTGTAGGTCACCTGGAGGTAGAGGTTTTTTGGCAGCTCGACATTGATCACTTTACCATCGAAGAACTGCAAGCTTAGTGTATCCCCTTCCTTTAGGTAATCCTTAGCGCTGTCGACGAGGTCTGCAGCAAGCTCAAACTGCTCAAAGCTAGTTGGATCCATAAAATAGAACGTATCACCATCATTATAGAGGTACTGCACACTCTGTGTTGACACCTCGGCGGGCTCAATCTTGTCTTGCCCCTTGAAGGTCTTAGGCAGCACACTCCCATCGATCAAGTTCTTCAGCCGCACATTCACAATTGAGCCACCCCGGCCCATTACCTTCTGATTATAGTCCACAACCCGATACGGCTTGCCATCGAGCTGCACAATCACGCCTTTTTTGAGGTCAGTTGGTTGGTACATCACCTATCTCCTGTTTAGTAGTTGCTGCTTCGTTCGAAACATCCGCCAGCGCAGTCACAGAGGTACTGCGCTGAAAAAGCTCCTAACCTTGCGCCACAAATGGCAGCAACGCCAAGTGGCGAGCACGCTTCACCGCTACGGCGAGTTGTCGTTGTTGTTTATCCGACAACCCTGTGCGGCTGCGCGGCTCGATCTGCCCATAGATATTAATGAACTTTTGCAATGTCTTTGCATCTTTGTAGTCAAAATAGACTGGTGTGTCCTTGCGCATGCGCTTGGCCATTGTTTGTTCTCCTTTAGTATGTTGTTAAAATGGTATTTCTGATAGGTCAATTGGCTTGTCGTCGATGTCTTCGATGACAACATCCTGGCTACTACCACTGTTAGCTGGCGCTGCAGCTGGTGTTGTATTTCCGTCAGCACGCCCACCACCGACGAAGGTAAAGTCCTCTACTGTCACTTCTACAACGGAGCGCTTGTTGCCATCCTTGTCGTCATAGCTGCGCTGGTCGAGGCGACCACTGACGAGCAGCGGGCTGCCCTTCTTCACATATTGCGCAATGGTTTCGCCAGTCCGCCCCCAGGCTACACAGTTAATGAAGCTGGTTTGGTCTTGGTTTTGGCCATTTTGGTTGCGCCACGTGCGTGTGACTGCTAGTGTAAAATTCGCAACGTTCTGCCCACTTGCTGTGGTGCGCACCTCTATATCGCGCGTCAAATTGCCCATCAAAATAACTTTGCTAAATCCTCGAGCCATACATCCTCCTCGATTCTTTACTGTGGTTATGAGTTGTTGTGGTAATTTTTACTCTTCTGTTTGGCGGCTGGCTTCGCGTGCTTTAGCCTCTGCCATCAGCTTGCGGCCCTTCTCGTCCACCTTGACGAGCAAGTAGCGAATCACATCATCAGAAATATTCAGCGCATTGCTGATCTTCAGCGGTGCATCGGCAGGCAGCGCCACCTCAAAGTAGACATACACCGCAAAGTCTTCCTTCTTAATACTATACTGCAGCTTTTTCTTGCCCCAGTTGTCTTCGCTGGTAATAGAGCCACCAGCGCCGAGCACCAGCTCGCGCACCTTGGCAAGCGGCGCCTCAAGGTTCGATTCGAGATCTGGCCGAATCAAAACCGTTAGTTCATATTGTTTCATATGTAAACCTCCTTTGGGATCCATATGGATGTTTATCCGGACGATAAACTTAGGTTAATAACGCATTATATTATACGCGAGACAGCCCGCAAAGTCTAGCGAGGTACAGGGGTGTGGAGGTGTTGTACTTTTTGCTTTTTCATTTTTTGTATTTATCTTGGCACTACTCCACGCACGCAGCTATTTATATTATTAGGTGCACACCCGCGCTTCTCTCCCCACACACTCACCCATCCCGCCATAAGCCAGCTGGCAGTATAGTATAGTCATATACTTCATCCACATTTTCAAAAATGATAATTATAGTACAGCGCTACGATTCACTTGCTTCGCCCCGCCGCTATACATACTATATGATGCCTATATACTATTATGTATAAGCACACAAGAATACCTTTTGAGCTCTATTATATTTAGAAAACATTATTTATCACAAGTCAAAATGTGAAAAAATGAACCACCCTTACTTGTCGTGTATGTATTACTTTGTCTTTCGCTTTTTTAGCTTTTTTGATGCTGCGATGTAACTGTAAAAAATATCGAGCCAGTTTTCGCTTGTGCTTATTTCGCTATTGCTTCTGCCTAAAGCGAAGTATCGTTTTGCTGTCTCCTTGCGCATTTTTGTCAGAGCCACCTATGGCACTCCATAGCTCTATTGCACCCATCTCATTTTTGCACATTGCCTACATAGAGCCAGCTGCCCTGCCTTCATACATCGCACATTTGTATCAGCATTTTGCTATTTATTTTTATATCATAAAATAACCTATAGCGCAAAATGTGAAATTTTTGAAAGCTCCATTTGTGCCATCCACGACGCATCATTATTTTCTGCACAAGTCATACATCGCACCCCACTAGATCGTGTAGATTTAATAACCATGACCATTATATGATGCTTGCGCTTATCGCACATTCACTCACGCTCAATACATAATAAACCACCTACGCTCAAAATTACGAAAATATCACCATATTAACCCACCCACTAGATCATACACATCACACTCCATCCATTTTTCAACTTCGCACTCACACTCCGAGGTTGTTTTATAAACCTTATGCTTTACTATACTGATTATGCCTATCGCACTACCAACTATCCTTTGCTTGCATTATGCAACCAATCATGAAAATTTGTGACTATGTCACATTGGTGTAACGCGGACGCAAATCCAGCCATCACCATTTCCTCACAAAGCACCCTCTTAGCCACAAAGTTACTCGCACCTACCACATATTTTGGCTCACCAACGCCTGCTATTTCTGACCCTCGTCTCACCCATCCACTTGGTTATGCAAATTTTACTATCAAGCCTATCGTTGAATGTTTTCCTACTATTTTCACACACTCATTTCATTCCAAGTGCGCACCATCATACCTCGTGATGCAGAAAATTTTCATCATGTACTCCATCGTTGCATCGTGCCATGGCAAAAATATCATTTTTTTGTTTACAGACTATACTACATAGTTCGCATGTCATGCACACCACACCAAAATCATCACATTCTTTTGGCACGCACGAACCATCATTGCTTCTTGGCATTATATTTTTGCACCAATTTGCCAGGCTGAATTTCATTATTCTCCAAATTTTTATTATGAACATCATAATGTTTCGTTCATAAACTTCAGCGAGACAACTCATTACTTAATTCGCTTCTTGCATCACATTCAAGCCTCTTGTGTTCGCACGCGCCGCACAGATTTTAGCCAAAACAAGATAGCCATTTACTCAAGCGAACTCACTCCCTACTGCATCTCACACCCTCACACTCATTTTTATAGATTTCCCTAATCAAAAATGTGAAAATTTTGCACTGTTACAGTACGCATTTCATTTTTCATCACACATACTGTACACCGTCTCTATCTTTCTATCTAGCTGTACCAATTTTTACATACTCATTCACAAATTTGCACGCAAATGTACATATCACTATGATACTAATTTTATATTTACTACCAAACAATCCATTTGTGCATCATTCATCACTCGTATGGTAGCAAAAAATATTTTGCACGCGCATTATGTTGCAAAGTTGCGAACGTTTTTTGCTGGGTATTACTAATTTTTTATCAATAACAAATAATATATCAGTGTTTTTTATTGCAGCGTCGCAATGCGCCATTATTTTTGTCACGTATGTGCTGTCTACTTATCACTCCAGTTCTCAAAAAAATTATTTTTTCGCATTCGTACACTTCTATCATTTTCTGTATACAAAATTATAATTACATTTGCACCATCCGCCATTCAAAATGGACAAAAAATAATATTTTGCTGCCGGATAATTATTAATAATGCAGTGCTCACTCATGTTTTTGCAAATCATTTTGCAAAAGTGTCTCAGCTACTGCAAAAAATACTCGTCGCTCTACATTATACTTTGCTGTTGTCTCATTTTTTACTTTTTATATTTCAATTCATACCGCACTCGTCGCTCATCTACTTCGTGCTCACACAAATTATCATCAATATAGCGGTAATAAATTGCATGAACGAATTCTTGCATTATTCATAGTATCTCACTGCCTCCTTGCTTGTGTCATCCACAGCATCATATACAAAAAAGATATATTCGATAAAGCAATCGACTCACTTTACACACAAAACACTCATCACCATGCTCGATGTATAGTAAATTAACGCATCTATACTCACTTAATTTACTATTTACTACTCTGAATATATTATTGTCATGTTCAGACATTCTCTTGCTCCCCCTCAAGCAATGTATAATGCACAAAGAGAATCCATATAGCGCACAAATATCCCTATAGCATAAAAATTTCATTATTTTCTTACCACAACGGGCGCATTGCACCAACCAATACATGCACTACTCAAAAGTTCAATGGCATAGTACGCACCCCTCGTTTATTCTTTGCAATCACCATAGATTTTTTGCACAGAAAAAACCAGTGCTCATCACACTGGCTTTCTCTCGCCTATAGCTAACTTTTATGCAGCGAGTGAGAAGTCTCCTTGGACCAAACCAAGCTCATCACTATACTCAAGCCGTTGCGACTCTGTCGTCGGAACCAGCACAATACCACTTGCAGTGCTCAGCTCGCCATCAATCACATCACCTTGATCTGTGATCATCTGCGGGCCTTCGCCTGGCTCACCCTGAATAATGCCATACACAACAGGGGCACTATCGACCATCTCTTGGTCTGGGCGCTTCCCAACATAAAATCCAATCAATGAGCCGATCACCCCTTCTTTCGCTCCATCGTCCTCGCCTAAAGAAATCGCCGCTTCTTGGTGGGATAGCGACGACTCAATTGCGGAATACAGCGATGATACATCGCCTTGAGCGTCCTTAGGGCTTTTGAAATCATTAACGATTGGCACAACATATGGAACATCATTGATCTCAATGACATCACCAATTGCCAAGCCAAGCTCATCGCGCAGCTCGGATAATTTATTATGAATGGTATCGATGTGCTGGTCTGTCATCTCTGCCATCGACAGCGCAAACAGCGGCCCAAGCTCACGCTGCAGCCAACCTCGAACCTCTTGAACAGATGGCAGCTCGAAAGCATTCGGCTTACCATACCGATTATTAAACTCCTCGACCGTCGACACAAGTCCATCGTCTACTGTGTCGTATTTTGTCTCGCCCACTGGCGGTTTGTCGCTTTTAGTAAACGACTTTTCTCTTGTATTATTGGTATACTCACTCATAGTTTTTTATACTCCGCACTATGATTTTGGTTAACGGCATTGGCTCCTTTCTGCCGATTCCTCCCTGCTGCGTGCTTTGTGGCGCGTGGCAGCGTGGTAGTAAGTAATCGTATCAACTTGCATTATAGCACAAAAGCAGCGCCTGCAAAGCTATTTTTGGCCTTATTTTCGCATTATTTTCCCCATATGTACCCCTGTCGTACCAGTGGTGGCTATTTGGACGATAATTATATATTTTTCGCAAGCATTTTGGCCTTGATTACGCGTTTTTCTCCTTCACAAATAACACCCTCACTGCCTACCTGCTCCTGCTCTGTCGCTGCATGTGTGTAGCGCAAATATCAGCATGATGATACTACGCCACTCCAGCGCTGAAATAAGTCTTATGGTGATGAAGAGCTAGCTACTAGCGAAGCTGCCCAGTTCTAAGGCGCTGTATGCAGATTCTGCTGTGTAGCCTAGAGTCTAGATCTTATCCAAACCACCGCTAGACGGCCTCTCATGCCCCACCAAAGGCCAATCAACATGCATAGCATACCCCTGTTATGCCAGGCTCTGCGGCAAACCACAGCACACCATCCACTATCACAGTCACTCACTATGCAGCCATAGCAAAACCGCCCAAGGCAATCTACCTCGGGCGGTCGTGTATCCTGCGCTGCGGAACTTAACCGCGAGCAAAGTGGGCAAAGGCGCGGTTGGCCTCGGCCATCTTGTGGGTGTCTTCCTTTTTCTTGAAGGCGACACCAGTTTGGTTGCACGCATCAACGATCTCTGTTGCCAGACGCTTGCTATATGGCATACCACTCTTCGATCGGGCAGCCTGCACTAGCCACATAAAAGCAAAGTGCTGCTGACGATGACCCTGGATAGGGAATGGAATCTGGTAGTTCGCACCACCAACGCGGCGACTCTTTACCTCAAAGCTAGGACTGATGTTCTTGATGCAGGTCTCGAACACTTCCAGTGGGTCCTCACTCTTGAGGCTTCGTGCAGCTTGTTCGAGCGCACTATAGACGGCCCGCTCAGCAACCTGCTTTTTGCCGTCTAGCATCGATTTGTTAATCAAGCGCTGCACCAGCACCGACTGGTACTTGCGGTCTGGCTTGATGGTGCGCTGGAGTTTTTTCGTGACTTTACGAGGCATGGTTAGTTACCCTCCTTCTTGGCGCCGTACTTGCTGCGGCCTTGCTTACGCTTCGATACCCCTTGTAGGTCGAGCGCGCCACGGACGATGTGGTAGCGCACACCCGGGAGATCCGGCACACGGCCACCACGGACGAGCACCACCGCGTGCTCCTGCAGGTTGTGGCCTTCGCCGCCAATGTATGCCCAGACTTCGTGGCCGTTAGTGAGGCGGACACGAGCCACCTTGCGCATAGCGGAGTTTGGCTTCTTGGGGGTCTTGGTCGTTACCTTGACGCAGACGCCACGCTTGAGCGGTGCATTTTGGTCGTAGTAGCGCACCTTGAGTGCGTTGTGGATGCGCCCCAGCGCTGGCGACTTCGACTTCCGAGCCGCCGTCTTGCGTGGCTTGCGCACCAATTGGTTGATGGTTGGCATGCAATTCTCCTTATTGCTTATAGTTCGTAACTCTGCTGCCTGTCCCACTCACCTAATTGGTGGTGTAGCAGCATAGAATACTGGCTACTGGGCGATTACCCAGCATATTTGCGTGTACGATTGGGAGCAGCACCTCCGCCTCGTGTCTATACCTTCTCTGCCAGGCAGTGCGCTCACACCAGCGCCCCACCCCGAAAAGAGGAAACTCGTGGGTATTATAGCATGGCATTGTGCGCAAAGGCAAATGCGCTGTGCCAAGCTAAGAGTGATTGAATAATCTCTACTATTGCTACCCCATGCTATACTAATCTCATGCATATTGCCATCCAAGGTCAGGCGGGGTCGTTTCATGAGCAGGCAGCACAGCAGTGGTTTGGGCCACAGGTCGATACCGTACCATGCACGACGTTTCGCGATGTTTTCCATGCGCACGCGACTGGTCAAGCCGAGGGCATCGTTGTGGCGGTGGAAAACACACTCTACGGGACAATCAACGAGCCGTACCACTACCTCGAGGCATGCCCGCTACCCATCATTGGTGAGGTACGTCTTGCCATTGAGCAGATGCTCATCACATTACCTGGTGCTCACCTGGCTGATATTACCGAAGTGTATTCGCATCCCGTCGCACTTGCGCAGTGTCAGCGCTTTCTTGCTGCCGAGCTGCCGCATGCGGCGCAGAATGAATTTTTCGACACAGCAGGGGCAGTTGCCTACATCAAAGCAGCTGGCGACCCGCACAAAGCCGCCATCGCTGGCCAGGCGGCTGCTGCCCTCCATCATCTGCCCATCCTGCGCCGTAGCATCCAAGATAGCCACGACAACATCACCCGCTTCATCGTCCTCGCGCCAGGCCACGTACCAGCCCGAGCCAACCGCGCCACGCTCGTCGTCACGACCAATCACCAGCCTGGTGCACTACTTGAGGTGTTGCGCATCTTCGCCGCGGCAGGCATCAATATCAGCAGCCTGCAGTCTCAACCGATCGTCGGCCAGCCCTGGCAATACAAATTCTTTCTCGTCGTCGACAGCGCTGGTGCTCCACTCAAGCACGCCCTGCGCGCCATTGAGCAAAGCGACCACACTGTGCGGCTACTGGGTGAGTATTGTGTGGGGTAGGATTATTCCCACGTCTCTCGAATCATCGGGAAAGGCCTTTGGTAACAAGCTCATCAGCACTAACACTGGTCACGACTAGCTTCCGTTTGGGGATAGCACAGAGAAAAGCATAGGTTAGGTAGTGTCTTGTTAAACCTGCGTGCAAACTGCGCCGCCCTATCCCAGTTCATCCATGCTGCCAATCAGCACATCGCGTGGGCGTGAGCCGTCGGCTGGGCCAATGATGCCTTGCTCTTCCATCTCTTCCATGATGCGAGCCGCTCGGGCATAGCCCACGCGGAGCTTGCGCTGGAGGAGCGAGGTTGAGGCTTTGCGGGTCTCTACTACCACCCGCACGGCATCGCGGAACATATCGTCATTGCCTTCGCCACTGCCGTCCATATCCATCACTATGCCACCTTTGCCATTGAGCTGGACAGGCTGGCTCACGATCTCGTCATTATACTGCGGTGCCGACTGCATGCGTAGGTGGTCGGTCACTTTAGCGACTTCTTCGTCCATCACCCAGGCGCCTTGGATACGCTTGGGCTTGGGCATACTAGCGGTTTTCATCAGCATATCACCTTGACCAAGGAGCTTCTCGGCACCGATTTGGTCGAGAATAGTGCGGCTATCTACCTGGCTGGCCACTGTAAAGGCGATGCGGGCTGGCACATTGGCCTTGATGAGGCCGGTGATCACATCCACACTCGGCCGCTGCGTCGCCAGCACCAGGTGAATACCAACTGCTCGAGCCTTCTGAGCTAGGCGGACAATCAGCGCCTCCACGTCGCGTGCTGCCACCATCATCAGGTCGGCCAGCTCGTCTACCACAATGACGACATACGGCATACGGCCTTCGTCTACCTTTTGCATGTGGCCTTGCTCATCGGCCACGGCGATCTGCTTACCGCGGGTTTTGATCTTTTCGTTATACGTCTTGATGTCACGCACCTTCTCCTCAGCCAGCAAGCTGTAGCGCCGCTCCATCTCATTGACCGCCCACTTGAGGGCACTAATGGTCTTTTCTGGCTCAACAATAACAGGGGTAAGAAGGTGTGGAATATCGGCATACGGCGCCATCTCCACCTGTTTGGGATCGACGAGGATGAGCTTCATTTCGCTGGGACTGTTGCGGTAGAGCAAGCTAGTGAGGAGCGTGTTGATCATCACTGACTTACCCGAGCCCGTTTGCCCCGCCACCAAGAGGTGCGGCATTTTATTGAGCTCACCGACGAAGGGTCTGCCCGAGATGTCCTTACCAATAGCAAACGCCAGCGGCTCCTTGGCGTGCTGCCACTCGGGGCTATCTAACACCCCACGCAGGCGCACATCGGCCGCCTTGCGGTTTGGCACTTCGATACCCACGGCCTTCTTGCCGGGGATGGGTGCCTCAATGCGAAGGCTGGATGCCGCGAGGTTGAGCGCGATATTCGTCTCCAGCGCAGTGATGCGGTTGAGCTTAACGCCAACAGGCGGCTTGAGCGTGTATTGCGTCACCTTCGGGCCAATGTTTGCCCCCTCCATCTCGACATTAATGTTAAATTCGTGCAGCGTATCTTGAATGATGTGGGCATTTTGCTCAATGTCGCCGGCATCAGCCGGGCTCTGACGCTTCTCCAGCAGCTCCAGGCTGGGCGGCTGCCAGTTGGGATCATTAACAGCAAGCATAGCAGACCGGTCTTCGGCTGCTTTATCTACAGAGGTAGACGGTGTGCTGTCGCGCAAGGTCGCCCGTGGTTTTTTGTCTGGTTTTGGCTCAGCCGGGCCATCGCCTGAGAGGGTTGGGACGCCCGCGTTGAGCTTAAAGTCACTCATAGCAGCAGGCTTATCTTGAGCCTTCTCGTCCTTATTGCGCTTGGCCTTTTTGTTGGTGTCTGGTGTTTGGCTATCAGCGGCGCGGCGGGCCACTGCCACATTGGCGGCATCGTCTGCCTCAGCCTCGCTGCGCACCATGTTTTGTAAGCCACGCCACAGTGCCATGGGCGAGACACGCAAGACGAAGAGTAGCGTCAAGCCGATCAACAATACATACACAAAAACCCCTACTGGCCGGTCGACCAGCGCCAGCATAGCACGATTGAGTAAGTCACCCATCACACCGCCTGTCGCAGCTGAACCTCGCCGCAGTAGGCCAAATAGCCCCGCAAACCATAACACCATCAGCACTGCCGCAAGTTTCAGCGCTACTGGTAAGCGGTTGTTCTCCGCCCGAAAGATCGCCACCGCCACATACACCGCCACTACTGGGACGACATACACCGCATAGCCAATAATATGCAGCATCGTCGCATCAAGCCACTTGAGGATTGGCCCACCCGAACCAAACCACGACACCACCAGTAGCACCGAAAATGCCAGCAACAGCACCGCCGACACCTGCGCCCAAAACCCCGCTGGCAATGTATGCTGCGGCGCGGCCTGCTTGGCTTTGCTCTTGCTCGGGCTGCGCCGACGAGCAGCGCTTGAGCGAGTAGACGAACGAGTGCGAGTGGTTTTTCTTTTTGTAGCCATATCCTTTTTATTGTACTCTGTTTATGCTTGGTTTGATAGCGTATATTGTAGCATAATTTACTACATTAGGCAATCGGTGTGGGATATGTGAGCACAGTCTTTGTTTTCTCAGTGTTAGTTTCATCATCTCATCGCCCCCTCAAATAGAGTATGAAGGCAGATTGTCATAATCTGTTTGCGGCCCTAGCATCAAGCAGTCAACATTTAGGAAATAGAGATCCGTATAGTGCTCCTGAGGAGGGACTAGCAAGAAGACAAAGCGTGAAACTCAAAAATAGCCATTTTGTCCATTCTATGTCACAATAGAAGCAGGGAGGTCGTATGCAGCAGATGGTATGGAATATAGTAACAATGATTGCACCCTTCGCGGTGATTGCCTTTGTCTTGGTGGTGCTGGCCGAATATTTGCGCATGCAGCAGCGCATCAAACGCCTGGAGGAGATGGTGCACGAGCTGCAGCAGCGAATTAAGTCGGACACGTAACCACAGTTTGCAAGCAAAAAAGCCAGCTGTATAGCGCTGGCTTTTTTGCTTTTGTGACGCTAAGTCATTACCTAGTAGCTTCGGCGATCCGAGCGATCCTTTGGCACAACCACCTCAGTGTCGGGCTCTTGCCGTGGCGGGAACTTTTTGCGTGGCAAGCCAGCGAAGGCGTCGTTGCTCGGCTGCTTGCTGCGGGCGGTCGGGCGGCTATTAGCCGAGCGGCGCTTGCGCGTATTAGCTGGGCGAGTCGGTGCTTTCTCATCCGTGGTGGCAGGCAATGCACCAGCTGTCTTGCGGGCGGCAATGGCGGCTGCTTTGGCAGCGGCACCACCCTTGGCGATGCGCGGTGGCGTGTGTGGCTGAGCTGGCGCAGCGAGGCTCTGACGCGAGCGCCCAGCTGGGACTTCGCGCCCCACACGAGCAGTGCGGCTCGACGCCTTTTGTGGTGCACCCACTTCGTTGATGACTGGGATAATAATGGGCATGCGGCGTGTTTGGTCGTACAAAACGCGGGCAATGTCGTCTTTGATTTCCTTCTTTACGACATCAAGGTCATACGAACCCACCAGGCTGCGCGCCGCTTTTTGTTTGAGGTAGGCGCGGATCATCCCCATCAGCTCTTCATTATCGCGCAGGTAGATGAAGCCCCGGCTGATGATATCTGGGCTGGTGAGGAGGCGGCCCGTCCCACGCTGGACGGTGAGCACCACAACGAACATCCCCTCCAGGCTCATGTGGATGCGATCCTTCAGCACGACATCGCTCACGACTGCACCAGCGTCGTCATACATTGTGCCGCCCGAGTGCGGAATGCGCCCGATCTTGTGCGCACCATCGGTCGTAAACTCCACGATATCCCCTGGGTCGCAGACAAAGATATGACTGCGTGGAATACCACACTCCTTCTCGGCCAAGCGAGCATTGTGCACCAGCATGTGGAACTCGCCGTGGTTAGGCAAATAATATGTGGGTTTGACGGCACTAATGAGCCGCACGTGGTCATCATAATACCCATGGCCCGACAGGTGGAGTGGCCCCACCCCGGTCAGGTGTGTCTTGCCATTTTGCACCACGTCGCCACCTTCGCGCATCAAGCCATCGACGGTGCGTACGACGTACTTCTCGTTGCCTGGGATGGGGTTGGAGCTAAAGACCACCACATCGCTCCCCTTAATCTTGACGAACTTATGCGCCCCCGTTGCCATGCGGTTAAGCACGGCACTAAACTCCCCCTGGCTACCCGTACAGACGATGGTGATCTTGTGGTCGGGCAGCTTTACGAGATCTTCCATCTTTACTACCGTATCTTTGGGGATTTTGATAGCGCCAGTGCGCAGCGCTACCTCCAGGTTTTGGATCATACTAAACCCAGCAAAGGCTACCTTGCGCCCGTGCTTCTCTGCTTCCTCGAGGATGAGCTGGATGCGGTGCAGCTGGCTAGAGAAACTACTGATGATGATGCGGCTCTTGGCCCACTTGTCCATCACCTCGCCCATGCTATGCTGGATGTCGTGCTCGCCGTGGGTGTGAGTGCCAGCGCTCTCGCAGTTGGTCGATTCGTTCATCATGAGGAGGAAGCCCTCAGTGTGTGAGATATCTTGCAAGCGCTCGAAGTCGAACTTGCGGCCATCCACCGGGTTCTCCTCTATACGCCAGTCGCCACTGCTGAGGATATTCCCTACTGGTGTGCGTACCACCACTGCAGCCGAATCAGGGATGGAGTGGTTCACCCGCACCAGCTCTACACTAAAGGAGTCGCACAGCTGGACGATCTCATGCTCCTCAGGCTTGAGCTCATGATACTCCGGCTCGTAGCTACCATCGGTCTCGGCCATAGTGCGCTGCAGCATACCCAAGGTAAAGGCCGTGCCATAGACTGGTGCCGGCAGCTTGGGGATAATGTGCCGAAAGGCACCGATATGGTCGAGGTGCCCGTGGGTAAAGATATGCGCCCGAATCTTGTGCTTATTCTCCTCCAGCCACTGCGTATCGGGGATAATGTAGTTGATACCTGGATAGTCACTACCCGGGAAGAGGAAGCCCATGTCGATGATGATAATATCGTTGTCGTACTCGATGGCTGTCATATTCTTGCCAATGCCCATCTCGCCCACCCCACCAATCGGGATAACCTTGAGCGTTGGGCGCGGAGCACGGGGCCGCTTGGGCTGCATGTTGAGAGTAAACTGCTTGCCGCCATAGCCATTGTAGACTGACTTATTGACCGGCACATTAATGACGTGCTGCGAGGCCTGAGCATTGACCCCCTCGCTAGTGCGGCGCTGCGCCCGAAAGACCTCGCCTTTGCGCGTGGTGGTGGCACTGAGCACTGTGTTGGTTGTCGCTGATTGTTTGCTTGCGTGTGGACGCTTCTTGGCGTCATCTGCCTGGGGTGTGGCCACTCGTCGTTGACCCATTGTATCTCACTCCTTCTAATACATTATTCTGGTTCTACTAATAAGAGACAGGCTAAGAGCCTCAATAAGTGGTTGTATTATAGCAGATGATGGTGAGGTGTGTCAAAGCCACCCCGCAAGAGGTGGCTTTTGCTTCGTGTCGCTACAAGTTGATGGCGTATTTATGCACACCAAAATTGCAGCATATATTTCAAATTTTTGCCTGTTCCCGCTTGGGAGGCTGGCTGCCACGATGCGCTATCACTTGGGCTGCTGCCATCAGGATTCTCTGCGCTAGCCGATGCTTCTTCGATGGCAAACGTTGGTGCGCCATTCTCGTTAGTGGTTCGCGTCATCCGTATGTAGTACAGCTTCTCATTTGGGTCAGTATTGGCACTTGGATGGAAGCTGCTTGCTGCTGCGACTTCTGTAGCAGGGTTGCCTGTGATCTGCAGCAGCTCTACCGTCGTCAGCTCGCCAACTGGCTGGGCAGCCCCTGGCTCTCGTGGCGTCTCCAGCGTCACCTCCTCTCGGGTGGTTGTTTTGCCAGTGGTTATGTCTTTTTGTTTGTGTGCCACCGTCGTTACAACGAAGTTTTGCCCATCATGGCTGACGGTAGTTCGCTTCGCTGTAATAATCTCCTTAATAGCTCTACTCTTATCAGTCCGGTGCACTGCAAGGGAGTCACCCATATAACGATCTGTCTTCGTCTTGCCCTGCAGCTCGGTATAGCGCGTCGTGATGCCGTGCAAAACTTCTCTGTCGACCTTCTTCACATCAATCTCACCATCAGGAGTTGTAAATTCTACCTCACGACCCGATTGCCCAAATGGCTCAGCCGTTGCGGCTGTTTCGCTCGATACGGGTGCTTCTGCTGTATTATGACAATACGCGAAGCCACTCATAGCAGTAAGCAGGGCTGCCAGAGCGGCAAGCTTTTGCTTCAGCGAGAGTCGTGGCATATCTCTCTTATCAGTATCATCAGTAGCACTCTCATTGCTTAACGTAATACGTGAGTTTGTCTCGTTCAAAATCGGTTTTCGTGCAAAACTCCCTTCCATACTGCTTGTTTTCTGCCAAGGTTTCTTCATTATCATCACCTCCTGCTTTATTTTACTAACTACCTATTTACCGTTATAGTACTTTGTATTTGCTATATCTGTCAAATGTGTTCTATTCGAGTCCCAAAGCTAGCAGGCAAAAAGCCGGCTACCCCACAATAGCCGGCTCTGTGCTATGCCTCGCAGCACATTAATTTTAATCTCCATCCACCGTCGTATGAGCAAACTGCCGTGTGCCACGCCAGGCCAAGAAGCCAATGAGGAGCGCGTTTGCCACGAGCGCAAAGCCAGCCAAGATGAGCATGTGCTGCATATAGAGCGCGCTATCTACCCCACCCGAGATCGCATGACGATAAGCAATGATGGAGTGTGTCATGGGTAGCCAGGGGTTGATAGCTTGGAAGAAACCAGAGGCCGTTTGGATGGGGAATATCCCTTCGCTCGCTGCCAGCTGGAGCACCATGATGATCATTACCACCAGCCGGCCAGGATTATCCAGCACCATCACTACCAGCGTAATGAGCGACATAAAGGCAAGCGAGGCAAGGTAGCTTGTGGCAGCAAATAGCCACGGATGGTCGGGCTGCAAGCCCACCACATAGACCAGCACCAGCATCATAATCGTTGCTTGCACCAGTGCAGCCAGCCCCAAGACTGACATCTTAGCCAGCCACCAGCGCCAGGCATTTTCTTGGCGCGAGAAGGTCTTGCGCACTGGGTACATCGTCGTCAGAGCCAGCCCACCAACAAAGAGCGCTAGCGAGAGCATATATGGTGCCATGGCATAGCCGTAGTTTGGCACACTGCCAGTGCTGTGCTCGCTACTCGCCACAGGTGCGGCCATCTGCTGCTGAGCCGCTGGGCTAGTTGGCAGGAGCTTTACCTGAGCAGCACCAGTCTGCAGTTTGTGCGCCAGTGTGCTCGAGCCATCCACCAGCTGGTTACTTGCCTGCACCAGCGTGCTCGAGTGTTGCTGCAAGGTAGCTGCACCCTGAGCCAGTTGCCCACTACCCTGCTGAGCTGTTGCGAGATTACCTGCCACCAGTGCTGCACCAGCTTGGAGCCGCTCGCTACCAGCCCGCACCGTATTGTACCCCGCAAAGGCAGTGGTGGCTTGTGGGGCGAATTGTTCCACGCCAGTGTTGAGTGCCGCCACACCATTCTTGAGTGTTTGCTGCTGAGTAGTAAGTGTTTTGGTAAGAGTATCGAGGTTGGTCAGCAAGCTCTGCGTTTGCTCGGCAATGGCTTTGGTCTGCTGCAGAGCACTCGCTATGGTCTGCAGCTCGGGCAGTGTGATGGTCGTGCTACCGCCAGATGCAGCTGCCTGCGCACTAGTCTTTTGGAGGATCGCCCCAGCCGACGCGGCTGGTGCTTGCATTGCCTGGAGCACACCCACCACCCGCTGCGCATCTTGGGCTACTGCCGCCTGTTGAGCCGCCACCACTGGTGATGGCTGAGCCACCTGAGTGTTGAGTGTATTTATCCCTTGTTTGATCTGCTGCATACCAGCCGTTAGCTGGGCTACTTGGGCCGCCGTTGGCAGTTGGCCAGTCAGCTGCGCTGTGCCCTGCTGGACCTGCACTGCACCAGCCTGTAGCCGCCCTAGACTAGCCGTCAGCGTCTGCTGCTTGCTCGCTAGTTGGCTAACGCCATTGGTATAGTGAGTAAGACCCGCTTGGAGCTGCGCCGACCCCTGATGCAAGCGCCCAGCACCATCACCAGCCTGTGCCATGCCATTACCCACTGCACCAATACCCGCTGCAACCTCTTTGAGGTAAGTTTGGGTCACTTGCTCGGCCACTGTTTCCTTCACTTTTTGCGCGGCTTGGCGGCTAATGACTGCACCAATGTAGTTTTTGGCTGGCGTCAGCTGATACGACACCACTGCTTGCTGCGGCTTGTCCTGCCGAAGTGACGCCGCACGCTGTGAGAAATCCTCTGGCACCGTCACTACTGCATAGTAGTAGCCACGGCGTACGCCATCATCGGCTTGCTGCTTGGAGACGAATTCCCACTTAAGCGCCTTGCTCTTATGCAGAGACTCTGTCATTGTCCGGCCGATCTGCAACTCCTTACCATTGATCTGCGCCCCTTTATCCTCATTCACAAAGGCAATTGGCAGTCGGTCGGTATGCCCATACGGATCCCACACCGAGCTCAGAAAAAACGCCGCATATATCACTGGCACAAAGGCCAGTGCTATCACTGCCACCAATAGTGTTTTGCTCTGCAGCAAGTGCCGCCATTCGGCCTGGACCATCACACTGCGGCGACGCCGGATGGCTTGTTTTATTTTCTCACCCATTGTTCATTAACTCCTGAATAATATCTTGCAATGTCACACTCTGCAGCGTCTCAGCCCAGCGTGCCTGAGCCCGATCGAAGGCACCAAGGATGCTCACCTCACCGCGTTTGATCTTGCTATTATCCGCCTGGCGGGCAAACATCCGCTCGGCTACTCCTTGGTACTGGACGAAGCTCTCCGTCCCCTCGACTGCCGCCACGATATCCCACAGCGTCAGCTCTGTACTAGCCCGCGCCAGGCGAAAGCCACCACCCGCACCCCTCGCCGAGGTAATCAGTTGGGCTGTTACGAGCTTACGCGTTACTTTGGTAATATACGTTGGCGACACCCCCATCTGCTTCGCCAAGCTCTGGTTTGTCACTGGTGATCGCAGGTCTGGATGTGCCAGCAAAATCACAATGCAACAGGCCTGCTCGACTGCTCCTGATAATCTCATAGTTGATATGCGAGGCACTATGCAGCACCTCACTCCTCCTTTCTTTGATTGTTGATAATGGATATCTAATATCCAGATTATCATAGGCTACCCTCTTTTTCAAGCCTATTGCATGAGAATATACCAGAAGCTCCCCATATCTCTAACTTCCTCTCACCATAACAACTTTTTATGCAATAAACCGAAAATATGGTAGAATAGCGACACATAGCGTAAGGAGAAGAACTATGGAAAAAACCATCCATACAGAAAATGACGCCTGGGAGGCCTTTGCAAAAGCCTGTGGCTCATCAAATCATAGAGCTCACGACCTATTCAAAATTGAGCGCCAGACAGGCTGCTGGGTGTTCCGCTGGGCAGACCGCGCCAATATGCCTATGGGGATGGCACCCTGGGTTGTGACTGATGATGGCAAGGCAATGAGGGTCGGCATACCTCTTTCGCTCAAGACAGTGCTGGCAGAGATCGCAGAAAATACAGAGAATAGCGAAGCAACGGCGAAATAACGCTGACCTTTGCTAACCCTCTGAGAGCTAGGTCTCATCTGTGGTCTTGAACATGTATTTTGCTGGACTGATGAATGACAGCCCAGCATTTTCTTTTTGTGCTACTTTGCGCGGCGGGCAAGCGGCTTCGTGCCTTTGTAGAGTAGGTAGCGGAACAGCCCTGCCTCATACAGCGTGCTATAGCCATGCGATGCCATCACGGCATTAACGAAGAATGGCGCAAGCTTCGCATCTGGCTGGATCCAGGCAAATGGCCGGGCGAGCGACCGCAAGCGATGGTATGTTGGCATAACGGCTTCTGTCCAATCGGTCTCGCTTATATTTGCAAAGCCAGCCTGCTGCAGTGCCTGCGATATCTCACCGGGGTTCTGCTGCCGCACACCAAAGCCACCAGCATGCTGCTCCAAAAAATCCATCATGCGCTGCTGACGAACCGACATATGGCGAGCATCGACCTCATAATCGGCAAATACTACACGCCCACCAGTCTTAAGGATGCGATAAAATTCCTGCATCGTGGCCCGCATATCCTTTGCGTGTGATAGTGTCTCATTCACATACACCACATCGAAATACCCATCTGGGAAGTCGGTGTGCGAATAATCGCCGAGCACAAAGCGCGGCGCAGGAGTCATATGCCGCGACAACTTCTCAGATATCTTAACCTCTCGTGGAGTGATGGTAATACCTATTACCTCACCCCCCCCCATTGGCCTGGACGAGGTATCGCGCCATCACGCCCTGGCCCGAGCCGGCATCGAGCACACGGTCGGTCGGCTTAAGCTGCAGCTCCTTGGCAAACATCCGCAAGAAGTTCGCCTGGGCTTGCCGCTCGTTCTTTGTCTCGCTCGTCCAGTAGCCAGCGTGCTGCGAGCGGCCCAGCACCATGTTGTAGCCCGCCCACGAGCCAAACCGCGAATAGTATGCTGCCACACCGTTGTTCTTTGTGTTCATCATTTTCTCCTTGTTACTATACTTATTCTATAGTATAGCGTAGAACCAGTGGATATAGCGGGTTTATGGGCCTTTCCCTGGTATGCCCTCGCTCTAGCTCCCTCCTCCTCTTTGCCATCTTTCAGATTCTCTCCACTCACTCTATTTTCTCTACCTCCGATAGGCCTATTTTATTAAAGCATGAGCGATATCATAATTATGACAATGGGGCGATTTGTAGTATCATGTATAAGTATAAGTGTTATACCAATGAGGTGAGGAGGAAACACAATGCCAAAACCAGAAGCAGCTGGCCTGCCATGGCCAGCCCAAGCAGCCCGCAGACAAACCACGCGCCAGTCTGACCCTGCCATCCGCGATAGCAGCACCTACCGGCAAAAGCCCGCTGAGGATGCCGAGCGCACCACATCGGCAACCGCACAGAGCGAGCTCGATGCTGCCAAGAACAAGCTTGCCACCCTGCAAAAGGCACTGCAGCACGTGACCGCCGTCGAGATTGGTGAGGCACAGCTGGGCACCAGTGCACGCGACTACATTAGCCATGCGCTGGAGGTGTCGCGTGTTTTTTCTGAGCTAGAGCACCGCCGTGTGCCTGTCAATGGCGCGTACAATGGCCAGCCCTTCCAGGTGTTGCCAAGCTCCAACCTCGAGCTGATCGAGCGCGACCTGGGCCGTGCAAGCTTTGGCCCCTATGGCCCAGCTGGCCTCACTCGTGTTGGCCCTCAGCCCAAAGAAGAGCTTACTCTCGATGACTACGTCGCCGATGCCACTGCTCAAGCCACGGCCGACTACAACACCAAGAAAAAGCAAGCCGACGAGCAAGCCAAGGTCGCCACCGAGCTCCAAACCGCCCAAGAGCTCCTCGAGCGCAAAGGCTACGGCGTGACCGCACCAGAGGCCGGCAAGACGAAGGCCGCCTAACTAGCTCCATAAATATGCACACCAAGGTAAGTATTGCGACAATGCTTACCTTTTTCGTTTACATAGCAAAGCGCTTGCCGCTTCCTCTCCTGCTGGTTATGAGACACGATGCGTCTGGCTATATCTCCTATAATATTCATTATTTACGCTGCGTCGTCTGCTGCACATACGCCACTGCCCGGACGAAGTCGTCGATGAGCGTCTGGCGCATAGCACCGTTGTATAGCGCAGCGGCTGGGTGGTAAAGCGGAATGACGACGAACTCACGCTCGTGCAAACGCACTTTGCGCGGCTGACCATGGTCGCGGCTAATGCGTAGATCGGGGATGAACCCGCCACCACTGTGTCGCCCAAGAGTAAGCACTGCCTTTGGCTGGATAATATCGAGTTGCCGCATGAGGTACGGCCAAAAGGCGCGTTTCTCCTCCGGCAGTGGGTCGCGATTATTGGGCGGACGATATTTAACGATATTAGTAATGTACACATCACTGCGCACCAGGCCAGCTGTGGCTAGCATTTCGTCGAGAAACTTCCCTGCTGCCCCCACAAAGGGCTTGCCCTGCAGGTCTTCATTCTTACCAGGCGCTTCCCCCACAAAGACGATATCGGCACTGGGGTTACCATCACCCAGCACTAGCTGCGTGGCCTGGGCAGCCAGCTCGGGGCAGAGCTTGGCGGCGATAATATCCTCAGCAAGGCGCACTAATTGGGCGGCTTGGGTTTGGTCTGGCGTGGATGGGTCATACAATCTAGTATAACAATCGATGGGCGGATGGAGCAAAAATCAGCCGTGATTGATCACTCTAGTTTTGACACTGGGATCTACTGCCTAGCTCTTGCAATATTGAGGGGTGTAATTGCGATGCTGGTTGATAGTAAACAAACGCAATCGAGGTATAAAAACAAAAAAGCAATCCTGCATTGCTTTTATCCATCAAGAGTAGTCCGCTCCCGCGGAGGTAGAGCATCCGGATGGACGCGTCGATACCTCCGCTGGGAGCGGGTGGTGGTGAGGTTACCAGCCGACTATCAAGCCACCACCAAGGCGCTCGATCCTTGGGCTATAGCCCAAGAACACTAGACGATCTATGATGTCTTCCTGGATGGGGTTTGGCTCATCGCCCACGTCCAGGCGATCAAATGCCCTGCCTTTGTAGGCAAGGTTCCACTCACCTTGCTGAGCTACTACCTGGGCCATAGTGGTAATAGCTTGAACTGTCTCTTCTGCATTCGGGCTGGGAGTTCCTGACGTATGAAATGCGACAGAAATTTCCTGCATCTCGCTAGCTGACAGAGCCATAATCGGCCCCCTTTCTGCATCCATTTGGATGCAACAGTGAGCTCAACCCTGTGTCGAGCTCTCTCCATTGCTGTGCACGCTCCGGTGTAGCGCCATCAGAGAGCTGGGCGCTCTATAGCGCTCGGCAGCTCCTCTAGCAGCAAGTCGAGAGAGTTCGACTCCTCACCACAAAAAGTTGCTATCCACCTCTGATAAGGAGAGGATATACTGCTATGTTAGTATGTTACTTTACATTTGTCAATAGCATGGGATAATTTTCTACTTTTGTTGCAAAAACACCTCCACAAAGGAGGTGTTTTGCTATGCGAGGAAGCGATGTGCTGAGTGTACTACTCCCTACTCTGTCTGGTTTGCCTCTGGGTCGGTGAGCTTGCGCACCATGGGCAGCACCAGGTAGATGCCAATGATGGCAGCAACGAGCCCCCCACCAACGATGCCGAAGTATAGCGGCGAGAGCGTTGGCTTGAGCGATGCGGAGAAGGTTGTGACGAAGACGGTACCAACCCACACCCCAATGACGCACGAGAGAAGCGAGACACTCAGTAGCGGCACCAGCGACTCCGTCATAATGAGGCGTTTGAGCTGGCCAAGACGCATACCACCGAGGCGCAGCGTGTAGAGTGAGCGACGGCGCTCAAATAATCCACCAATCGTCGAGACAATCAAGCTTGCCACTGCGACGAAGAGTGTCACGCCCATACCAGCGTAGGCCATCTCGGCAAAGTTTTTGATAACGGGGTTGATTTGCGGGTGCTTCTCGAAGTCCCCACTGCGGATGTAGAGGAAATCCTGCGGAGTCTGGCGAGCATAGACAAGGGCGCGCACCTTCTCCACGTCATCATTGTGAGCAACGGTGAGGAGGTAGTCTTTGGGGCCATTAGTATTGACTGGCTGCTCGGCGAGCGAGACGGTCTTGACGACGGCACCGTTGAAATCGAGCAAAGCATAGTGATCACTCTGTGCACCGCTGGGGCAGCTGTGCTCGGTGTAGGTAGCAAGGTCGCTACAGCGGATGGCGCGAGCTTGGACGCGACCATTGTCACCAGCAATAGGATACATTGGGGCAACATTGGTGATGTATGGCTGCTCGCTCAGGATTTTTTGAGTATCCGGCTGCAAGGTATGATCTTGCGAAGTGATCGCTACAGCGTTGCTACGCAGCTGCGAGTAACCGTTGCTCGCCACCGATGAAGCGTTGAGGGCATCAATACCACTTACCGCCGAGAGGTAGAAGCTCCCCGCGAAGAGGGCCAGCACGACCCCGCTCACACTGCGGAAGACGGTCTGCGAATGGACGGCAATCCGCTTGCCCGCAATCAGGGCCGAGCCACTGCGTGCGTAGCGTGCCACGATGCGAGCGATTTTGTTCGTTAGCCAGCCACCAGCCAGCACCAAGCCAAACATTACACTGAGGAAGGCTGCGAAGAGAATGAGGGTCGGTATAGAGCTCTCACTTGCTCGCTCAGCCATCCAGTCGTGCCCAGGCTTCGACGCCATCCAGCCAAAGATACTAAGGCCAAATGCCAGGGGGATGACGCGCCACACCCGCAGCTTCTTTGCCTTTTCGGCTGAGCGCGAGACGCCCAGTGGTGAGAGTTGTGCCTTGCGCATCCGACGCCAGTTGACATACGTCGTCAGGCCAAGGGTTACACCGACGATGATAATATATTGATACCACTGCAGCGCAAGATCAGCTGGCCAGAAACGCATGTCGCCATAGGAGAAGCCATAAAGCGAACTCTGTGTGAGTGTGAATACAACGAGACCTAGCACCACACCAGCCAGCGAGGCCAGCAGCGACTCGAGTAGCAGCACACGAGCTACTTGCCCCTTGGTCGCGCCCACAAGGCGCAGGGCGGCGTAGCGCTTCTCGCGCTGTGCCCCACCCAGCTGCGTAGCAACAGCAACGAAGGTGACGATTGGGAAGAGTAAGATCGATCCGCCCACAACCAGCATCATCAGCGAGAATGGGTCGAAGGCAACACTCTGCGCCGCGCCATTGACATCGGTGATATAGACGTCGGCGTAGGAGTTGGGCTGCCCATTTTTCTTAGCATATTGGTTGCTCTTCTCAACCTCCTCCGCACTCACACCCTTGACCAAGTACAGGTCATCAGGGCTCGCAGAGTACTCGTCTGGCAGTGTGCCAAGGTTGGTCGTGAGGCCAGCAAAGCGCTCGAGAATCTTGTCCTCTGGGTGCTGGGCGATCGCCGCTGCTAGCCCCTTGGAGAGGTAGTATTCACCTGCCTTTGGCGTGTCCATCTTGGCAAATTTGGCGGACTTCTCGGTGCCCTGCAGCGAGATGACGCTAATCGTCTTGCCTCGCCACTCGTCTTTGTTGCCCCGCTCAATGCCACCAGCTTTGAGTGGCGCTTGGCCAGTTGCTTGTGGCTTTTGGGGTGTACGCTGAGCCTGTGTAATGGTATTCGAGATAATCGTTCGGTTTTGGCGGCCCACCAAGCCATTGAGCCCAGCAGCCATATAGCACAGCATGACGATTCCAAGCGAGATAGCTGCTGCTGTGAGACCCAGGCGCATCATCGATTGCCGGCCCGATTTTTTTAATAATAACCAACTAACGCTCATGTTACATCCCTCCCGAAATCTGCCCATCGCGCACGATGATCTCGCGGTCGGCATAGGCAGCAATGGTTGGTTCGTGAGTCACCATAATCACCGTGGTACCATATTGCTTAGCAGTGGCGATAAATAGTTCCATCACACGCTGCGAGTTGAGGCTGTCGAGCGAGCCCGTTGGCTCATCGGCAAACAGCACCTTCGGCTTGATAACCATCGCCCGGGCAATCGCCACCCGCTGCATCTGCCCACCAGAGAGCTCACCGAGCATGTTGCCCGCCTTGTCGCCCAGCTCTACATTGTCCAGCCAGCGCTGGGCTGCTTTGTACGCTACGGCACGCTTCTCACCATTGAGCAGTAGTGGCAGCGCGACATTATCCAGTGCCGTTAGCTCTGGCACGAGCTGCCCAAACTGGAAGACAAAGCCAAAGGCTGTGCGCCTGAGGACGCTCCGCTGATCGTCATTGAGCTGGTCGATCCGCTTACCTGTGCAGTGAATCTCGCCACTATCGACAGGGGTAATCGCTGCCAAGCTATGGAGCAATGTACTCTTGCCTGAGCCGCTCGGCCCCATAATGGCCAGCACTTCACCGGGCATTACATCCAGCGATACACCGCGCAATGCTTCCGTCTGGCCGAAGGATTTCTTCAGGTTGCGGGCGCTAATGATTGGTTGATTGGTTGGTCTCATTGGTCAGTTCCTCCTTAAGTTTGGTTAAGCGCGACGTCGTTAGCTCAATCCAGCGCAGGTCTGCCTCCAGATGGTACAGTGCGTGGTCGATGAGTAGCGTGTCGGCTAAGTTGCTTTCGCGGCGGCGGCTTGTGAGGTCGCGCATCCGCTGAATATGGGCTTGCCGCTGGTTGTCTAGGTAGGGCGCGGCATCACCTTCGCGCAGGATTGCCAGCACGGTCTTGACGTACATATTGGCCTGCGACTGATGCGATGGCAGCTCGGGCGCTTCCAGCCAAGCCTGCAGGTCTTGCTTGCCCTGCTCGGTAATGGCATAGCGCACCCGGTCTGGCCCACCAGACTCACTGGTGTCGGCAATCTCCTCCACTTTGTTGTCGCGTTTTAAGCGCCCCAATGTCGAGTAGACCTGCCCTGGCAAAATTGGCTTATCTTTGCCAAAGAAGCCATCGTACTGCTTCTTCAGCTCGTAGCCATAGTTTGGCGCATTCGCCAACAATCCGAGTAATGTATATTGAACGTTCATATCTCTACTATACACCGAGTGACTAGCGAGTGCAAGCCTTATTATACACTTAGTGTATAGTTTGGATAAGTTCTTGAGAGACGCAGTGGGTAACGTGAGCATCTACCTCTGTTATTCCGTCCACTCTATGTCTTTCTTGGTAGCCCATTTTGGTGTCTTGTTCTGCTGCTGCCCTACCCCGCTGCCATCATAAGCCCCACTTACTATCGGCAAACACTATGCCAGTACGCAGCCAGACTCGTTTGCTCATGAGTAGCATACGTAGGCTATTTGCGCATGATGATATGACGGTCATATATACTGCTCTTGAGTACAAGTACTTCGTTTATTGCATTACTTACCGCCCATAAACCCAGCAAAAGTAAAAAGGCCAGTCACACTACCGGCCCAGCCACGCAAGGATAACCCAAACGACATAGAGCCCTCAGCTTCTCCAAGCACAACAAAAAACACCCCAGCAGTATCTGGGGTGTTTGCACACGGTACGTCGAGAGACGATCTATCTCATGGCCAATAATTAGTCGCCAAGGGTATCCATCTTACCCTTGGTGCGCAAGATATCGCGCAGTTCGCGGACAGATTCTTTGCTCGATGACTGTGCATCTTTGAGCTTGTCGTAGAGCGACTTTGTCAAAGATGTGCTTGGGATCTCGGGGCGCTTTGGTGAGCTGCTGCTGCTATCACGGTTCTTGTAGTAGTTGACGAGAGCGACATAGTAAGCGCGCATCTCTTTGCGATACTTGATCTGCTCGTTGGCATAGTCGCGCACGCTGGCGTACTGTGAGTCTTTCATCTTATTAAGGGCGTTAAGGCAAGATTTTTGCTGCTCATCATACTTCTGGCCAGCTTCATCACCAGATGCGCTGCTGAGTGGCGAGCTGTAGCTCGTGCGGCACGAATTGCTGTATTCTTTGTAGGCAGTAGCAACCGCACCCGATTCTTTGAGCAGCGGCTTGACTTTTTCGTAATCACTCTTGTACTCTTCAAAGGCTTTCTTGACCTCACTATCGCGCATAGCAGCAGCTTTGCCGAGCTTGTCGAAGTGGTCATCCGCCTTGCGCACCACCTCGTTGATTGACGTTTCTGGGTCTGACCTGTCTATATTAAGGCTGGTTGAGTCGAAGCTATTCATCATAGCGTATGCCTTGCGGTAATCCTCGGTGCTTGGCCCTGAGAATAGTACGATACACACGATTATAATGATGATCAGCACAAATATACCAATCCCGCCGCCAATCAAGCTCCATAGCAAGCCCTTGCTCATGCCCTGCTTGGGTGGCATTGGGCCCATTGGCCGGCCTGGCTGTGGCTGCATTGGCTGAGGTTGGCCTGGTGCTGGCTGAGCTGGCTGCTGTGAAATAGGTTGAGGTTGAGGTTGAGGCTGAGCTGCAGGTGCTGGCTCAGCGGCAGCACGCTTGCTGGCCAGAGCGGCCTTCTCTTCCTCAGTATAAGGTGGGTTGTTCATATCAAAGGTTGGAACAGCCTCTGGGGGTTGCTCCTGGGGGGTTGCTGGTTGATTACTCATGCATCTCCTTGTTAACTTGGCTATTATTCACCATAACTATTATACCGGAATAGCAGCAATTGGCCAATATATATCTTGCTGTGGCTGCGCACCCTCCTCTCCTTCACATCCACTCATACAGCACCAAAGAAAGCGGAGGTTGTTACCAGCAAAACACCCCACGCATCCTTGCTGGGGTGTTTTTGTTGCGAGGCTAGCGCTACAATCCGATCATCGTCAGATTAATCTTGCCGCGCTCGTCAATGCCGGTGATCTTCACCTGCACGGTCTGGCCTTCTTGCACGACATCTGTCACCTTGCCAACTCGGCCCTTAGCGAGCTTTGAGATATGCACCATCCCATCCACGCCAGGCAGGATGTTTACAAAGGCGCCAAAGTCCTTAATCGTCACCACGGTGCCGGTGTAGGTGCGGCCAACTTCGGGCTCTTCCACCAGGCTTTTGATCCAAGCGAGCGCCTTCTCAATCGCCTCACCATTGGGGCTGGCAATGGTAATCAGGCCGTCTTCTTTAATATCCACCTCGGCACCAGTTTCGCTAGTGATTTTATTGATGGTTTCACCACCCTTGCCGATAACAGCACCAATTTTATCTGGGTTAATCTTGAGCTTTTCGATACGCGGCGCATAGGGGCTGAGTTCTTTACGCGGGCCAGGCAGCACGCTCAGCATGTGCTCCAGGATATGGGCGCGGCCAGCCTTACTCTGCTCCAGCGCCTGGCGCAGCACCTGCACGGGCAGACCATGCACCTTCATATCCATCTGCAGGGCGGTAATACCCTTGCTGGTACCCGTCACCTTAAAGTCCATGTCGCCAGCAAAGTCCTCGGCATCGGCAATGTCGCTCAGTACGTAGGGCGTGTCACCATCCATCATCAGGCCCATGGCAATACCACTGACTGGTGCCTTAAGCGGCACGCCAGCGTCCATCAGGGCCAAGCAACTACTACACGTGGCCGCCATACTGGTAGAGCCGTTCTGGCTCATGATTTCTGTGACGCTGCGGATGGCATAGGGGAACTCTTCTTCACTCGGCAATACCGCCGTGAGGGCGCGCTCCGCCAAGTACCCGTGGCCAATCTCACGCCGACCAGGGCTACCAAGGCGCTTGACCTCACCCACTGTATAACCCGGGGCGTTGTAGTGGTGCATATAGCGGCGCTCGCCTTCTGTTACCTCCATGGTATCGACGAGCTGTGCGTAGCTGAGCGGCGCTAGCGTCACAATATTCATCCCCTGCGTCACCCCGCGGGTAAACAGGCTGCTCCCGTGGGTACGTGGCAAAATACCAACTTCACTCGAGAGCGGACGGATTTCTGTGAGGGCGCGGCCATCGGGGCGAGTGCGCTCCTCCACAATGCCGCGGCGTACATCGTTGTGCAGCGCCAGAGTAAAGGCTTCGTCGTACTCATCACGCACCGCGGCGTATTCCTCGGCGTCGAGGCCCAGCTGCTCGGCCATGGCCTCGTGGAAAGCCCAGCGAATTTCATTCACAACTTCATTGCGCTCGGGGTATGGGCGGCGGATCTTCTCGCCTAGTTTGCCATCAACCCATTGGTTGGCTACGGCCTGGATGTCTTCATTTGGCAAAACGAGCTCGTACTCCTGCGGTGCTGGTGCCACCTTGGCAGCCAGTTCTTGTTGCAGTGTAATCGCTGGCTGCATGGCTTGGTGCGCCCAGGCTATGGCATCGACGATCACCTCCTCGGGTACCTCTTTAGCGCCAGCTTCTACCATGGTAATGCCGCGCTCGATCCCTGCCACTACGAGGTCAAGGTCGGACTGCTCACGCTCCTCTGGTGTTAGGAAGGCCTTAAACTCACCGTTCACCCGGCCAACACGCAGGCCCGCCACTGGCCCATCAAACGGCGTGCCCGTCAGCATCAGGGCGCTGCTAGCGGCAACCATCGCCACCATATCGGGGCGGAAGCTTGGGTCCATGCTGAGCACTGTAGCCACCACCTGCACTTCCTGGCGGTAGCCTTTGGGAAAGAGTGGGCGGATCGGCCGGTCGATCAGGCGGCCAATCAGCACCGCTTCGTCGCTGGGGCGGCCCTCACGCTTAATAAAGCGGCTGCCGCTAATCTTGCCCGAGGCATAGAACTTCTCTTCGTAGTCGATGCTTAAGGGGAAGTAATCCAGTGTGACCGGGCGGGTGCCCACCTGGGCGGTGCCTAGCACCACCGTGTCGCCGTAGCGCACCAGCACACTAGCCGTCGAACGAAAGCCAACGCGGTTGACCTCCAGGGTGAGGGGCCGGCCGCATAGCTCGGTCGTCACAGCAAAGACATCTTTGCCGCTTGGATTAATAATACTCATATAGAGCTCCTTTCTTGCGGCAAGTAACAGGGGTGAATGCTCGCATTCATCACTTCCATGCAAGCCCTCAACGCTATCACTGCCGCGTTAATATACTCCCCTTAGTATACCGCATTTTGGGATATACTAGTAGTGCTTCGTATCAGACAGCTTCAGAGCTTACACGCCATCTGAGCTGCTATGGTCAATTATTACCAGGCGCATTGTATTATCACCTTCATATGTAGTCTGCGAACCCTTGATAGAGAGAATATTTCCACTGCCCTTAATCGCTGCACTGCCTATAAATCGTACGTACGTTGGGCTCAGCCATTCGACACCACGTGGCATAACCGTAATTTCTTCGCCTTGATCCCCTATGACAGCAAACGAGACGCCATTCTCCACCTTCTGTGGTTGGTCATAGATCATATACTCACTGCGTTGAGAGAGTTGTTTCTCCAAAACAGCTTTATCTTAACAAGTTATTCCAGATTCGTCAATCAACCCCTCATCACAACTATACATATCACAGCCTCATCGCCTCTATCCTTCACCCCTCTCCCCCACTACTCTATCCGAGCAATGAGTAGTGAGAAGAGGATATGTGAGAATTGGTGGCATATGCGGCACACTTGTCGCTTAGATCATTGTGTTATCATACCGGCTGCGGTTCTTCGCTTGGCGGCGCTTGCGGCCAACAAACCACCACCAGGCACCACCGCCACCCGCTGCAGCGAGAACTACTGCCACAGCGACAAGGATGATAACCGTCCAGTTGGGCCCTGCCTCTTGCTTGCGCACAGTGGGCTGCTGGTGCTTTTTGCTTGACTGCGGCTTTTTCTTATCCTTCTTTTCGTCCTTTTTCTTGTCTTTGTCGTCTTTTTTCTTCTCCTCGGGCTTGGGAGCAGATTTTGGCGCTGGTGCAGGTGCTGGCGCGGGCTGAGCTGTTACTTTCAGGCCAAAGGTATCAGCGCAATCAGCCGTGAGCGGCGTCGCTGCACCCACTGGCACATTACCACGTTGGATACTCCCTAGGCCGGCCAAACCACCCAGCAAGGTAGATGAATCATTATACGGGTTGATGTTTGGGTCTGCCTCCTCGGCTGGTGTGGTCGGGCCACGATCGGAAGTCGTATACACCCAGCCAGCATTGCGCTCGCGGGCTTTGGCTACCACCTGAGCCTGCTGCTCGTTGCTGCCCACACTGTGGATGACGTGCCACATTTTGTAGGCGTTGGCCGGGTTTTTTTCGAAGTTGGTGGCAGTTGGGTGAGTTAGGTCGTAGTAGCTATCACTCAGGTAGCGCGCTGCCGAGGTCTCGGCATTGAGAAATACATCACCATAGGGCATGACTGATTCACCGAGGAAGCGTGTGCCCGCATTGTGAATGACGATGGAACCAGGGTGCTTGACCTTGACGTAGTTGTAGAGATTGGCCAGGTAGCAAGTCTTTTGGCCACTGCTGTGGTTGTCGGCTTCGTCGAAGAAGATCCCCTTCACATTGGGGTAGAGCGCATACCAGCGGTCGATCTCTGCTGCCACCTCAGCAATATTGCGCGTCTGGCGGCCATGCTTGACGTAGCCAATGTATTTGACACCAAGCGAATCGAGCCGCGCCAGGGCCTTTACATAATCACTACTAACCGCCGTGCCAGGCCCACTCGAGGGGTTAACCACTGCAAAGGGCATCTTGCTCGAGACATTAGCCATATCATTCCAATACTGGTTGTTGCCACCCTGCATGGGGTAGCTATAGGCTGGCATCATGATGGACTGCTGCGGCGCTATGGCACTCGCCTGCGGCGCAAGCAGCTGCCCCAGCACCGCCACAGCGGCCACAAACACCAGCACAGCCCGCCGTGCCTGCTGCATACTCCACCGCATTGCCACACCCGTGGACGCCCGTGCTGCGTCTGTCACATCCTGCATAGTCACTCTCTATGATAGCATCTTTGTGCGCAAATGGGTATTATGTTGTGTATGTCACAATGGTTTTGCGGAGGTTTCTCTGTTGTGGTGTGGTGGTTGCAAGCTCTGAGGCATCAGTCTATTGTCTCCATTACTTCATCCATATTAACTATAGAATGGAAGAATGAAGTGATTACGCTTGCACAATACCGCGAAAGTATTCGTGCACAGCGCGTTGGTTCGCTTCGAGTACATTAGCCATATATTCAGCACCAAAGACCGTCGCAGCTGTGTTTTGGTCGAAGCAAAAGCCCGTCAGCCTGAGCGGAGCATACCCATCGCCAAACTGCCCCCACACCGTACCGGGCGGGAATTCAACACCGCAGTACCGTACTGCATCGGCGGCAAGGAACGTATGCGCCCCATGTGTTTTGCTGATAAAGCGTTTGCCAGCTATGGCCGTCTCACTCATCACTGACCGACTACTCATCATATATGCCTGGGCAAAGTACGCCTCAACATCTTTGCAGCCACCCTCACGGAGGCGCACTGCTTCGGTCGGCATAGGCAGATCGCTAGTGCGGTCGGCACCACGAGTGGCAATTTGATTCAGCAAGGCAACCAAGACATCCGCCGCTGGCTCACCAGTTGACTGGAGCTCTGCATGATGTTCGTCATCCGCCACAAGGCGGCCCGTTTGGTTAGCCGCCATCTTGATAATCTCGCGAGACATCCAGGCATAAGCATTACCATAACGGCTACCCCGCTCGGTAATGAGCTCCCGCTCAGCAGCATCCGCAAGACGCACACCACCAGCATCACAGGCATCCAACAGCGCTCGCGCTGATGCGGTGTGGAGATATAGATGCTTGTCTGCATCATTTTGCTCTTTGTAGCAGGCAAGCAGTGCCGTCCCATAGCATTGTAATGCACTATTGCCACCATCTTGCTGAACTCTACGCATCAAGACGCGGTCAATGTAGATGCTTGGGTCAAATACACCGATGGAGATCGTTGGGTTGCCAGCGTGCAAATCCTCAACACCACTTGTAATCTGGTACGCCACCTCTTGTACGCGCCGCATAGCTGGCGACTGCTGGTATGCATCTGCTACAGCCTGGCAAAATTCATCATCTGTCAGCCCATCATCCCGTCTTCGGCATAATGTGATGGTTCGCTGCTCGAGGATACGCGCCTTGTCTATCGTCTCGTCCACTGCAACGACTGCGCCATTTAGCAGTGGCACTACCTCCTCAGGTATCATATCTGCCGGGCTGCCATCCACTAGATATTCCGCAACCTTATCCCCTGCTGCCATCGTCTCCAAATCTTGTGCAAACCGCTTTGCCATGCGCGCTGCTTTATCAACCACAAACTGCCGACGCTCCTGCGCAAGCCGCTCAGCTGTACATAGTAGCTCCCTCGCTCTTTCGTGTGAGGAAGACATTGGCGAAGTCGTTTCAGCTGGTGGTTGTTTTTCTTGGCTCATTATTGCATGATAGCGTACAGTGGTTAGTTTTGTAAAGCATTGCGTATGCTATAGCAATGCTACCACTCCCTTGTGGTGGTGTTTTTCTATTTTTTAATGCAGCACTAGCGAGAGGGTGGCTTGCTGCCCCGCAATTCGGCTACCGATACCATGGCTTTTAGGCTCTCAAGCTCACGGTTTGACGCATCGCGCACACCAGTTGTTTCCGCTTCTTTCTGCCCTGGCTTGCGCGGTGGAAAGTACTCACACTGCACCCCCGTCACCGCTTTGTCTGGAGCTGTGAAATAGACCTGCTTGTTATTAGCCAAGGTAGTCTCATTCTCACCTTCACGAAGGATGGGCTGGAGCGTTATTTCTCGCCGGCCATCTCCGCTATCCCGCACTATAATGCGTATTGGCATGTTCAGATAGTGCGAATCAAATTCTGCTTGTTGTGGCAAATGCCTCTTGTTTTCGATATCACTGCCCTGGCCAAGCGAGCCATTCTCGCCAGCATCGTTTTTTTGCAATAGCGCACCCACCATCTTGTCGAAGGCTGCTACCCGTTCTTCTCTCTCGGCAACGGCAGCGGCACGATCTGCCTCATATCGTGAGGTAATTCCCTCTATTCCCTCTATATCCGCTGTACTAGCGGATCGTGATGCTAATGTTAGTTCGGTCATATATTCCTCTTGTTCAAGATTGTTTGTAGGATTATATCCTACACATTTTTAGGCGGTGTGTCAATAGACCCTAGTTTGGCTCTCAATCTCCACCCTCACCAGTGGAGATATCTATACCCTGTCATCATAGTTCGCTGTACTACCACCCCACCACCAAAAAACCTCCCCAACATAATGAGGAGGTTTGTTTCTCATAGCGGGCGCTTATTTGCGCAGGCCGAGGGTTTCAAGCGTTGCTTTGTAGGCATCAAAGTTCGTCCGCTCAAGGTAGCGGAGCAGCCGCTTGCGCCGGCCGACCATTTGCTTGAGGCCACGACGAGCCATGTTGTCGTGCTTGTTGGACTTAAGGTGTTCTGTCACCTCTTTGATACGAGCCGTCAAGATAGACACCTGCGCCTGTGGGCTGCCGACGTCGTTCTTGCTGACCTGAGTCAAAGCAATCGCTTTCGCTTTGTTATCCTTAGTAATCATACTGGTGTATTGTAGCAGGAGGGTGGCGCAGTGTCAATGTAGACACTAGCGACAAAGCGCCTGGTGTGCCTGATCAATCGAAGCAACCTGCGCGGCAGCATCTTCTCCTATATAACCAAGCTGCGAAAGTTTCTGCATAAATTGCTTCTCGTCATCATCTTTCACCAAGCGCCGTGCATGATTATACGTTTCAAAGAACGCCATCTTCACCGCTGGATGCTCCTGAGCAAGTGACCTCAGTTCTTTTCGCGCATCATCTGTCATCGTTAGATGCTTCTTAAATAACGTGCTATACAGTCCTCGGACGAGCTCAACCTCGGGAAACACCGCTCCAGCACGAAGCAATGCTGGCGTCGTTCCATGGTACACATCTACAAAGCCGATGCTCTCTATATCTTCTTCCGACTCCAGTGTTGCTACATCGACCGTTGGAGCACGCAAACGAGCACGAAAGTTGTTTGGGTCTTCTGTATTACGCAACCCATGCTGGCGAAGAAATGCCTCCCAAAATTCGTCCTCGTCCTTATATGGTGAAGTACGGTCCACCATGCTATCCGCTGCCGGCCATCCCCAGTGTGCATTCACCTCATCTATTGCCACTTCGTCTGCACCTGGGCGCTGCTTAGCCTCCGCGAGCGTAAGTGGTTGCATACTACTTACCAGAGGCTCGTGACCCTGTAGCTGCTCGTCGATTGCTGCAGCAATAGCTCGCAGCTCTTTACCGAGTCGTTCTTGCTCAGCTGCTTGTTTTTCAGGCGTCATACCGCCAATTATTCTTACCTTGTCTGGATTTATCTCGTTATTTGCCATATATCAAGTATGGCAGTAGTAGGACAATGAGTCAAATCGAGGGGTTTGTTACCACCCCACCCGCACGCCATACCGCGCCGTCTGCCCCGGCACTAGCACTGTGGCATGAGCTGGGTTATCGGCGAAGGAGTTGCCGCTGTGTGTTGGCTCAACACAGAGGTACGGGCCCAGCCCATCTGTCCAGACTGCCCAGCGAGGTAATTCCTCACTTTGCAGCGTAATGGTGCGCCGGCCCGTGGCAAGCTGGCGCGTGGGCCCATCAACGAAGATCGTATCGGCGAGTGGCGCAAGGTCGGTGAGCGACTGGCCATCCAGTACAAGCGTGCTATCATATGCAAAATACGGATGGAAGGCTGGCGCCACGAGGAGTTCATCCTCGCCAACATTCACCAGTGTGAGCTGCATTGCAAGCTGATACTCCACCACTGTATACACCAAGCGAGACTCCAGCCCAGCATAGGCACCACTCCCCTGCAGCATAAGCTCCACCCGGTCGCTGGTGTGCTCCATCACCTGCCACTGGCTGGTGCGGCCAAAGCCATGCTGCGCCAGGCCACTCGCTCCGCCCGGGCCAAAGTTGGGTAGGCAAACATGGCAGCCACCGCGCGTTTTGCGCTCGCCATCAGAGGTCGTGAGCTGCTGCAGTGGGTAGAATACATCCCCATGCTCGTCAGCCAGGCTGGTGATATACGCGCCGCTTGTGGTGATAGTTGCGGTGGTCGTGCCAGTGTGTAGCGTGATGTTCATCGGTTGCTCCTCGCTTCTTTTTTATTGTGTATGGCTAATCAACAATCCCAAAATCCTGCAGCTGCTGCGCCTCTGCTACTGACCAATCGGCAATCGCTGTGCGCCGCAGCGCCGCGCAGTACGCCCCCGTGCCAAGCTGCCTGCCAATATCCACCGCCAGGCTGCGAATGTATGTGCCGCTACTCACCCGCGTGCGAATGACGAGCCGCGGATACTGATACTCCAGCACCTCCAGCGAGTAAATCGTAATGGTGCGCTCTGGCAGCTCCACTTCTTTACCATCACGCGCGAGCTTATAAGCCCGCTGACCGTTGATTTTAATGGCGCTAAAGATCGGTGGTCGCTGGCGAATCTGGCCAGTAAAGCGCTGCAGTACTGCATCGAGCTGCTGACGTGATGGCGGTGCGATGGGCACCTTGGCATCTTCTGGCAGATACGGCGTTATCTCCCCTTCTGGGTCACCTGTGGTGCTGGTTTGGCCCAGGATGATCGTCGCTTCGTATGTCTTGTCGAGTTTGGTGTAGCGCATGGCATTGCGGCACTCCGTGCCCGTCACCAGCAGCAAAAGGCCCGTTGCAAAGGGGTCGAGCGTACCACAGTGCCCCACCTTCACCTTTTTGCCAGCTTGCTGGCTCAGCACCCGCCGCACCCGCGCCACCACCCCAAAGCTCGTCATACCAGCTGGCTTGTCGATATGGAGAATGCGGTTATATGATGAATCAGATGTTTGGTGCGTCATGTGGTTAGTATAGCATGATGGAACAAAAAACCAGCCGTGGTAGCTGGTTCTCTGGGTGTTTTTATATTGCTAGGGTGGTAACCCCTACTTCTCCGGTACGTGGAATTGCGATGGGTTGGCTTGGTCTTTCTTGGCCTTAGCCTCAGATTGGAGCGCAGCATCGAGCTGGGCCATGGGGTTGTCGGCATCAGGGCCCGGCAGTGGTGGCACACCTGGTGGCAATGGTGGCAAGCTGGAGAAATCTGGCATTGGTGGCAGCGGTGGCAAGGCTGGCCCTTCGGCATCATCAGTTGGCGCGGTGCGGTGCTTGGCATCGAGATCGGCCAGGGTTTCTTTGCCAGTTGGTGGCGGGAGGATGTCGTCGTTGTGAGCCATTGGCACGCGCGGCATGTCATTCACATTGGGGACAGTTGGCTCATGGTCGAGTGCTGCCGTGGCGGCGTTGAGCGGCGCTTGGCTACCCGGTGTGTCGTCACTGTCGAGGTAGCGCCCACCCTTGTGCGAGAGGATGGTCTTGTTGCGGCCATTCTCACGCTCGCGGCGCTTGTCATCGGCTGCTTGCTTGGTCGTAGCATTGAGTGTACCACCCAGGCTTGGCTCACTCAGCGGCGTCTCAATGGGCTGACGCCAGGGCTCGGCGCTGCTGTTGCGCCCCGATGAGCGCCGTGGGGCTGGTATGGGCTCAGGCTGTGGGTTATTCTTGGCCAGTTGCTGGGCTAGCTCAGCTTCGTCAGCGTCAGTCTGGCTTAGCTTTTTTTTTCCAGCCTCAGCGTTGTGCGAGATGACGAGTGACTTATCTTTGTTATTTGCCTGAGCAGGCTTCTTGCTGGCCGGCTTAGCAGGCATTGGGCCTGCAGCGAGCTGCTTGGCCTCGGCGAGCTTGGCCGCAATCAGCTGCTGGTCACCTCCAGCACTCATCAGTTGTGCGGCGAGGGTCATAACACGCGAAGTGGTCTTTTCGTTGCTAAAGCGCTCGGTGGCCGCTACAATGCCGGTCAAAAAGGCTGTGGCAATATGCTTGTCGAGGAGCGGCTGCTCATCATCCGTACTATCAAAGCCCTGAGCGAGGCTGGCCGCGAGCTCACTATAGCTGCTAGCCTGAGGATCCGTCCAGACGATATTACCCAACGTACCTGGCGCATCGATGTGCAGCGCCGCCACTGGCGACTCGCGCAGAATACGGCCATGCCCCTTGAGCGCTGGGTCAAGGTCATCCTCGCTGCGCACACCGATCGTCACAACAAACTGCACATTGTAATCGCCCTGGCTAAATTCCAAATCACTCTGGCTAATCGTCGCGCGATACGGCGTGATGAAAATCTTAACAAGGTCGCCATCGAGCTTGTAGCGCAAATGGTCGGCCTTTTCCTTATCAAGGGCAATGATGAAATCTCGCAGACTATCCACCGTGCTCTCAAAGGTACGCTCTGGCTCAAGGAAGCCCACTGCCGTTGGCACATCCCCACTAAAGACGGCTGTGGCGTGCTTGTCGAGCTTGTTGAGCAAAAGCGTCAACCCCAGTGCTGCACTCAGCTCATCTACCGTGGGGTGGGCGTTGACCGCCACCAAAATATTATTACTCTCACCTAGTTTGTCGATGATTTGTTGCCGCACCTTTATCTCGTCCATAACTCCTACTTTTGCCTTACCCAAAACTCCATCTATCCTACCATAAGTAATTTCGTTTCGTCAATGGCAAGTCACAATTAACAGAGGTAGTCATGCGAAGTATAGCACCTTTCTTTGTGCAAAAATTCCCAAAATGTGTAATCCTTATATCTCACACTATTCCGTAACAGTTACCCTAGCCTACATGCAAAAACACCTCTCCCTCGAGGTGTTTTGGTATATGCTCGTGCCTATTGCCTTACGCAAGCTTGACGCCAGCAGCCTTGGCAGCCTTGGCGAGCGATGCCTTGCGGCGGCTCGCGGTGTTTTTCTTGAGCAAACCCTTCTTGACGGCTTTGTCAAGTTCGCTCTGGGCCTGGCTCAGGGCAGCAGCGCTTGGCTCAGCAACGAAGGCCTTGGTGCTAGCCTTGATAGCGCGCTTGGTAGCAATGTTGCGCTGGCGGCGAGTAGCCGTTTGCTTCATGCGTTTGACAGCTGATTTGATGATGGGCATTAATTTCCTCTATCGCTTGTTATTATGGGTTAGTACTACAATCAAGCGCTCATTATAAGGCATGGCGCAGGATTTGTAAAGAGCCGAGCCACCACGGGGCTACTGGCGCTCGCTCTTTTGTGACATAAACTACCGCCCCGCCACCGCAAATAAGAAGCTCTCCACTGCATCCCACGGTGGTATGCCTGTCGTCTTCATGTCGGCATCAAGCTGGGCAGCGCGCTGGGTGAGGGTGCGAATATCAGCTGGCGCAACCTGCCTGGTGAGCGGCTTGGTTTTTTTGACGACGTAGGGGTGGAGCGAGAGCTCTCGCGCAATCTCTGCCTCCCCTGCCTCACCATAGCATGCAATCGCCGCCAGCTGAGCCCACTGCGCCCAAATAAGCGCCGCAGTTTGGTATGGATCATGACTCAGGCGCAGCTCATCTAAGGCAGCTCGCAAAGCTGGACCTCGGCGCTCTACTGCGAGGGTCACAATATCAAAGACTGAGAACTCACGGGCTGGTGGCAACACGGTGGCAATTGCATCATCGGTAACGGCTTCGAGCTGAGCCAACGCGTCGATGGCGTGCGCCAGCTGCAGCTGGTCGATCGACCCACCATATCCCTTTTCATCCGGTATCAGAGCTCGCTCTACCATACTGCGCACATGCGCTGAGCTCAGCGACACACCGCGTGCATTGGCGAGCTGGCGCAGCCACCGCTCGGCGGCAGGACGCTGCCGGTCGGTCAGTGGGTCAGCAGCGATGATAGTCGCGGCTTTGCTTAGTGCTTTGTACGTTTTGGTGCGCTTATCGAGCCCTGGCTCTACCAGCACAAGCGTCGTCTCATCAGGAATATCATGTGCCCACTGGCCAAGCTGCTCCCAGAGGTCTGGGCGCTCAGACAGGCGTCGCAGCACAACAAGCCGCTGCGCCGCAAAGAGCGACACGCCGCGCACCAACTCAGTCAAGCCCGCGGCATCAAGCTGCTGAGTATCGATGTGTTCTGCTGGCACTGGCGCGTGCTGAGTGATCTTCGCCAGCTCTTGCTCTGCTACGTAGCTATTCTTCCCCACGATGAGATAAAGCATCGGCTACTCCCCCACTTTCACCTGGCACACTGGACAAATATGCGTCCCGCGGCCTGCCACGCGAATCTTCATAATCTCTACATCAGGGTGGCGCGGGCAGGGCTGCCCCTCACGCCGAAATACCTGCGCAAAGGCCAGGTAGCTCCCCTTCTTACCTTCAGCATCGACGTAATTGCGGTCGGTGCTGCCACCTTTGTCGATACTGAGCTGTAGCACTTGCCGAATATGGGTAAAGAGCGCGACAAGCTGCTCATCATCCACCATACGCACCCGCGTGGCGGGGTGGAGCTGCGTCATCCATAGCGATTCATCGGCATAGATATTCCCCACGCCAGCGATGGTGGTTTGGTCAAGGATGGCCGCCTTCATAGTTGTGCCGTTCCGCCGGCGGATACGCGTGATAAACTGCGCCGCCGTAGTATGCGGGTCAAGCGGCTCGGGCCCGACTTTTTGCATAAAGGGCAGCTGCGCCACCTCTGGTGTAGGATAGAGCTTCATCCAGCCAAATTTGCGCAGGTCGTTAAAGTACAAATGCGCGCCATCCGCAAAGGTCAGCGCTACCCGCGTTAAGCGGTCGGGTAGTTCATGAAGAAAGCTATCGTTTGGGTGGCCACCGCCCCAGCGCTCCTCACCAACGAAGAGCAGCTGGCCCGTCATTTTCAGGTGCACCACCAGTGTGTAATTGGTGCTCAGGCGAATCAGCAATACCTTAGCGCGGCGCTCTACCGCCGTGATCGTTGCGCCATGGAGAAAGTGCGCCACTGCCGCAGGGTCGTTGGGAAAGCTCTTAGGCGAGTCGTACACTGTACTTGCCACAATCTGCTTTCCCACCACCAAGCGAGCTAAGCTCGTACGAATCGTCTCAACTTCGGGAAGCTCAGGCATGAGCACACTCCATTGCCCAGATCATCGCCACAAAAAGCGAAAAATAAATCGCCTGCCCCACCAACATAATATAACGATGCCACGGCTTAGCAAAGAAGTAGCAGCCAAGAATAATGGCCTGGCACACCATAGCACCACTCGTCACCACCCGCACCACCGGATGAGTATCGCTCAGCAGGACAAGCGCCTCAATGATCGTTATAACTGGTATACAGCCCCACGCTGCAATGTTATGGACCAAGGTGCGCCGCTGGCTCACGCCAAATGGTACTAATCCCATCACACAAAAGTTAAGGCTCACGACAAGAAGGAGTAGCTGCATCGCTCGTGGCAATGCCGACTGCACAGCCCACAGTGCAAGGCTCAGGCCAGTCAGTGGCAAGAGGATTTTGCCCGCAATTACCGTCCTCGTCCGCTGCTCAATATGCATACTGAGCGTCTTGCCAAGCTGCGGCGGCACCATCCATAGTGTGTAGACAAGCAGCACAAGCAAACAACCGGCCATCAGCCCAAGCCACACGGGTGTCATCACTCCCCCAGCAGCTCCTCAAGCTCGGCCATTGTGCGGCGATTGGCTGTGTGGAGAATAGCACGCATGCCAGCAGCTTCAGCCCCAGAGCAGTTGTCCAGCCGGTCGTCGATCATCACGCACCGGCCAGGCGGCACACCGAGCCGATCTGCCGCCAGCTCGAAGGCTTCGCGGCTTGGCTTGGCAACGTGCTCGGCATACGAGAGCACTACAGTATCAAAGAGCTCGCGCAGCTCATCAGGAGTAAACAGTCGCTCGATCGTATCGCTCCCCACATTGCTCAGCAACCCCACCTTGATGGCTGGGTGGTGCTGACGCAGCGTGTGGATCATGGCGATCAGCTCGCTATTGCGCACATGCACCTGCTCGAGCAATGCCGCTATCTGGGCTGGCGTTTGCTCCGAGAGCCGTGCCACCTCTGTAATAAATTCCTGCCGCGAGATATAGCCATAGTCCGACTGCTTGTTAACATCTTCTAGCTCGGCCCGGCGATCCGGCGGGCACTGCGCCATCAGCACCTCGATGCTCCCACCATAGAGCACGCCAAAACAATCAAAAATTACTGCACGAATCATACGCTCGATTATACCATTGGCAATAGAGTGTGGCTAGCATGAGCTCTTCTTCCCTATTTTCTTATCCAATAAATTGTACAAGCAAATCATCATCATTGCTTTTAAGCCCAGCACGCGAGGCCGACATACGAGCAAAATGTCGGCCTATATAATGTCCCACTCGATGGGAATATAAAGCGAAGCAGCATAAGATTGCCAGGGCTACTCGACCCCTAGACATCAGCCGTACAGCGCCTTTTTATTGCGTCTTATCAAACATCGGTGCAAAGCCAGGGATCTGGTTGGCAAAGAGTGCATGAATCTTGGGTACATCGGCCTTCATCGAGCCGGGCGAGCCTTGGCAGCTCGATGTCCAGATGCGCGTCTTCATCGTGCCGCTCTCCATCGTCTCGAAGGTGTAGAGCCGCCCAGCAGTGGCACACACACCACGCACGTCGTCATCATCCACCGTGCGCGTATCTTGGATCTGTGCCTTGCTCAGGGCATACACGAGTTGCTCGTAGGCCTGCTGGTTGTTCTCAAACTCTTTGCGGTCGAGCTGCTTGTCTAAGTAGCCCTGATACACCGTATACGTCCGCTTATTGGGCGAAATCTCGATCTGGTACGAGCGGAAGGTCTCATCTGCCACAATTGGCCCACGCACCGTCCAGCGGACACTGTTGGTCGCGTTGTGCGCCACCACTTGGTCGTAGAAGCTCTCGGCTGATTGCTGCGTGTTGGTGTTGTTCGTCTCCTGGCGAGTCGCCACCATACGGATGACCGACGCAACTGCTGCCACCACCAACGAAATCACCAAGATAGTGACAATAATCGGAAAAACTTTTGGCCGCTCGCCTTTATACATGAGAGTACAATACCACAAAGCCTACAAAAACTCAATAGATCCGAGAGTATAATGCGGAAAAATCCCTGTGATTATGCCGCGAGATCGAAGCCAAAGTGCTCGGCAATAGATTGCTGTTGTTTGGTGTTTTGCGAGTTCTCGGGAGATGGCGCTGCAGCGAGCTTTTGCTCTTGCATCTGCTGCATCAACTGCATAGCAGGCTCCGACTGCTCAAGACGGCGACCCAGCTCGGCAAGGTTCTCATTCGTCTCACTCTCAATATTGCGATCAGAGAAAAAGCTCCCATAGCCACTAACAAAACGTGCGAGTGATGGGTCAGCTGCTGCAAGCGCATTATATGCAATATCATCATTTTTGATGCACAGCAAGAACTCCTCTGCTGCAACAGCTCGCACTGTTTCATGCGCTTTTTCGGTATTGAGAATATCACCGTGTGTCCCAGTATATATCTGGTCTTTACCCATCACGTACTCACCAGTGTCACCCACGCCAGCTTCCAGCACTTCTGTGGTAACGCGGGTTTCTATGCGCTGCGTGAAGTCACCGTCGCGCGTATCAAGATGCTCGTCAATGCCAAGCTTTTTAACCTCGGTCTTAGTCTTGCCTACTTGATTGTCAAATTTCCCTTTCTGGTTGACATGGATCGAGTCGCCCAGGCCATCGATCACATCAAGCGCCGCAAGCCGCGAGTCACCCTCCCCAGCCAAACGATCAGCTGTCGATGCATCAAGCTGATTATATACCTTGCGTGCACTCGTCCGGCGGCCATTTAGCAAGTGATCGCCTTCATCCTCAGGAGTAAGTGGCTCATACTGCTTAGCTGGCAGAGCACTATCCTTCTCTGCCTCATTAGGTTCGCCAGTCTTGCTCACGTCCCAGTAGAAGCGATTTGTCGCCATCTCATCAGGGTTCTCTCGCTTATGGGCTTGGGGAGTGCCATACAGCGCACCCACCTGCGCGGCAAGGTCATTCATCCGCGGGTCGCTATTCTCTTGCGTAGCAGTATCTGTTTTGTCAAAGGTACTGCTGGGCGCGCTGTTGCCGCCAAGGCCGGCGTAGAGACTATTAACAGCAGCTTTATTTTCGGCTTGTTGCTGCGTGGCTGTTTTGTCATATCCTTTGCGGCGCTGCTTCCCCTTGAGCTCCCATAGCTGATCTGGGCTCAAATCTCTACCGTTTGGTGGCATTAAGGTCATAAGGGATATCTCCGTGAGTGTGTTGTTATTGGTTTGTTACACAATAGAACCTCCCGCAAGAAAAGTCAAGCCAGCATAGCCTAGCGTATTTCCATACCGAGCTACTGTGCGTATGCAGAGTGGGAGAGTAGATACGTGTCCGTCCGCTAGGCCGCACGAACGAGTGTTGTTTCGTTATTATCGCGAGCAGAATCATCCTGAGCTTCGCGTGCACTCACTTCGGCAGCATCTGTGCCACCCCACTCATTCAAGTACACTGTTGGTTCGCCGTTTGCTGCGTGATGGCTGAGTATTTTGCCCGTTACAATTGGTGATTTACCATCGTAGCAATCGATATGATACACCGCTTCGCCACCCTGCTCTACCTCTATAGTGACGACGATGCGTGCATCGATCGCTGCGGGCAAGATGCCCATCTCGGTCAACTTTTTGTGTGTCTTTGGTGTGTATTGATACACATCGGTCACTCGAGCCTCATACGGCTCGCCACCCACATCACAGCAGACCACTCGCCAATCGGCCGGGTTCATCGAGTCGAACCGAGAGTGGTCAAATGCAACCAGATCTCCCTGTGGGCTATACAAAAAACCAAAAGTTGGCACTGTTTTTTGCTCTAGCTTTTGCAGCGCGGCGCAGGTTTTTTCTGCAGGCAGATTTCGTCCATAGATCTCAGCCCGTCTTGCTTCTCGCAAGAGATGCTCAATCCTTGCCTCCTGCTGCATTCGCCGCTCCATCTCCGCCTCAGTCAAGGGCTGCAATTCACCACTCGCCTGGGCTGCTTCGACGATAGCACTGCGCATGGCGTGGTAGCTGGTGGGATGTTGCTCGGGGCTGTAGCGACCTACGCTATCGACATACGCTGGTAGCTCATTTGGGTTAGGCAGCTCAAGGCCACTACACGCTCCACCACGAGGAAATGATGTATCTACTACTTCGCGCTGTTCCATGCCCAACCTCTATTCTGTTTTGCTTGTGATGGCCCAGATTATACACCATTACCAGTGGTTTGTCTATAGTCTGACCTCTGTTCGGTCGGTGTTCTTAGACTGCTCCCCAATGCTCACCAATCGAGACATCGACCTTGAGCTTAACACCAAGCTGAGGGTAGATATTTTCCATTGTCTCGCGCAGGATATGGCTCACCTGCTCGGCATGGGCGCGCGGGCACTCGACCATAATGCTATCGTGGATCTGCACCACCTGCCAACCGATCGGCTGGCCATCGCCATCAGCCAGCTGCTCTCCAGCCTGGGCCAGCTTGTCTTCCACCGCCAGCATGGCAAGCTTCATCAGGTCAGCCTCGGTACCTTGGATCGGCATATTGGCAGCCGCTCGCTCGGCAGCGCTGCGCACCGCAAAGTTACGCGACGCAACATCCGGCGTCCAGCGGCGGCGACCAAACAGCGTCTGGACAAAGCCCGCATCATGCGCTTGCTGGATAGTCTGCGCCATATAGGCTTTGAGCTTTGGCCGAAGGCGATAATACTCATCAATAAAGTGCTGCGCCTCGGCATAGCTCATATGAGCCGCAGCGGCTAGGCCATGCTGGCTCATCCCATAGAGTACCCCAAAATTCACCACCTTGGCCCGACGGCGCTGCTCCTTTGTCACGACATCGAGCGGTACCCCATAGACCTGGGCGGCCGTGTTCGCGTGGATATCGATATCGGTATTAAAATCGCGAATCATCGCCTCCTCCCCCGACAGCACCGCTGCCAGACGGAGCTCAAACTGTGAATAGTCAGCATTGACAAACACATTGCCCGGCGCTGGCACAAAGGCATCGCGAACGTGCCGCCCTAATTCGCTGCGGATGGGGATGTTTTGCAAATTTGGGTCGGTACTACTCAGCCGGCCCGTCGCCACCACATCTTGGTTGAAGGTAGTGTGAATATAGCCTGCGTCGTCGGTCAGCTGCGGCAAGGCCTGGACATACGTGTTTTGCAGCTTGGTCAGCTCGCGGTAGCGCTCCACCAGCCCAATAATCGGGTGATGTGGCCGAAGCTTATCCAGCTCCTTCTGACCCGTCGAGTAGCCTGTCTTGCCCTTCTTAATACCCGCCGTTGGTAGCTGGAGCTTGACGAAGAGCGCCTCAGCCAGCTGGGCTGGGCTGCCAATATTCAGCTCATACCCCACCATGCTATAGATCTGCTGCTGCAGCTCGGTGATTTCGCTGCTGAGGGTGTGTTCCATCGCCGCCAGTGTGCGGCTATCGAGCCGGATACCGCGCCACTCCATCCGCGCTAGCACAGGAATGAGCGGAAAGTCCATCGTCCGAGCCACTCGGGCAAGATCGGGCAGCGCATCGAGTGCCCGAGCTTGCTCGTCGTATACCGCCCACAGCGCACTAATGGCGAGGCGTGGGTCATCGAGCGACTCCAGCCCCGCAAGATCAGCCAACGCCCGCGACGTGCGCAGTGGATTAAGCAAGAACGACCCCTGGGCGGTATCATGCCTCACCACTGGCAGCTGCTGCACCCCACGGGCCAGCAATTGGCGTAATAATTCCTTCGTGCGGTGCCCAACAATCGGCACATGCGGAATAACATCAATCGCATCACGCCAACTCAGGCGAGCTGCCTTACCTCGCTCGTGGCTCACCCAGACGCCGCCCTCGACCGGCCAGACCAGCAGCTCTTTGGCCATCAGGAAGAGCGCCTTAGCCTGGTGAGCAGGCAGCTCGGCCGCATGCTGCACTATTGGTGCATCAGATGGCTGAGCACTCTCTGCCGCTTGCATCTGCGGCGGCAAGTGGCGCAGCAAACTACGAAACTCCAGCCGCTGCAACATCGCCCGCACCGCCGCTGGGTCGCAGTTATCCATTGCCATCGCTGCTCGGTCAAGCGTCACTGGTGCATCAGTATACAGCCGCGCCAACTCGCGGCTCATATAGGCCGACTCTTTACCCTGCTCCAGCTTGCGCCGCAGCGTATCTTTGACCTGCCAGAGGTTATCATAGAGGTTGTCGAGCGTGTCAAATTGCTGCAGCAGCTTGACCGCCGTCTTCTCCCCCACCCCCGGCACACCGGGGATATTATCCGACGCATCGCCCTTGAGGCTCTTAAAGTCGAGGAATTGGCCAATCCGAATACCATAGCGCTGCTCGAAGGCGGGGATGTCGAATTTATCGATGTTGGTCAAGCCTTTCTTCAGGGCATAGAGATACGTATTTTGGTCGAGTATTTGCAAAGCATCGAGATCGCTCGTAATGAGATACGTCTCGATATCCCCCTGCTGCTCAGCCTGGGCATCGAGCGTCGCCATAATGTCATCTGCTTCATAGTCATCAAACTCATACAGCGGCCAACCAAACGCCTGCAAAAGCTCGTGGAGTAGTGGTATCTGGGCGTAAAAATCTGGCGGAGCCGGCTTGCGACCAGCCTTGTATTGGTTGTAAATAGCAAGACGGCGGCGGATATTCGTCTTGGGCTTGTCCCACGCCACACACACGTAGTCTGGCTGAAGGCGCTTGATCAGCTCCAGGCTCAGCGCCGCAAAGCCATACACCCCGCCAGTTGGCGTACCATCGGCCGTCGAAAGGTTGGGCATGGCATAGTACCCACGATAGAACACACTTTTGCCATCGATAATCACCAGACGCTTCATCATAGTTCTAGTATAGCATTGGTGAAGCGCTGAGCGGCATGGGAGTATCTCGCAGCCGCACCTCTCCCTTGCTAATTGCCATCCGCACTACGGCGCGGGTGGAGCGCGGTGGCGTCGCCGTCGCCACCACCATACTAGCCAGCCAGCTAGTGCGATAAGCAGTAAGCACAGGCTTATCAGCAGTGCTGGCACAAAGTTGCTCATCAGCTCAGCCAGTGGACCCTGCGCAGCAAACGCACCCTTTTTCTTCTTCACCGTCATCCGTTTGGTGCCCGGCTTTTTATCCTTCTTGTCGTCCTTTTTCTCTGGTGGAGTAGCCGGTGGTTTTTCGCTAGTGGTTGGAGTGCCACTTTGGTATATCTTGACATAGTCGATAAGGAAGGTTTGGTTGGCAAACTTCTTCGATGAGTCGGGCGGGTGCTCCTCACTCTTCCACTCCACGTAATCGTTGAGGATAACATACCACGTATCGTCAAAGACCTGCTTGAATTGATTTGCATCCATGCCCATTTTTGCTGGTTTTTCTGCCGGAACTCGAGTGGTTGGATGGCTTTTTTCATCGCCCGCTCGATAGTTATACACCAGCACTGGCTGGTTATCCACGAAGAATCTGACCGTCTCACCATCATATTCCGTCGCCCAGACATGCCAGTTGTTCGCCAATGTCACTGGGGATGGTATGAGGTTCTCTCGGCTATGCCCTAACCCCTTCGTCTTCCATATCTGCGATGATGGGCTGTGGTAGCAGCGAATATGCGTCGTCGACCATGTGTAGGTCGGCGTCCATGAATACCACTCTAGCATGTCGAGCTCACCATAGGGGTCATTCGCTTGCTTGTTGTTGCTACAGTTGGCAAGCGTCACACTATTGCGCAGCCAAATAGCTGGGCGCGTGCCATTCTCGCCATTCCAGTTAATCTTCGCCCGCACCTCCACGCGGAATGGTTTATGCCCATCGAGCACCCGACCCGACTCCACTCGCCCACTCTGGTAGCGTGTCATCTTGCCAGATGGGCACGGCTCTTGGCTCGCGTTGCTATCACCCAGTGGCTCAGCCACACTCGACACACAGTGACGCCGGGTCGTAATCTGCAAAGCGCCATTAGTCACTGCAACATTGTTGGCGCTATATGCCAAATGCTCCTTGCCATAATTATCTTTATTTTGCTGAAGAACCTTCCAATTCGATAGTGACGTCGTAAACTCCTCGTTATACACCATCTGCCACTGCTGCGCCTGGGCAGCCCCACCAAACATCACCGACAGAGCACCCGCAACAAGGACACCCACTACTCCATACACCAGCCCACCTTGTCGCTGCACTCCTATCTCCTCAGTCTGCACTATCCGCGCTTATATACGTTATTATATAAGTGTACACGTTTTGTCGGATTTTTCAATTGTTATAGCATGAGCGGTGTCTTGCAGGATAAAACACGGCGTTGCGTCGCAAGGCACACCACACCCACATCGCCGCACCTCTACCACTCAATAGCACCCCTTGCTACGTGCTAAGAGGGGTGCTATTTTGCTATAAAACGTATTGTTTGTGCGAGTGTATAGGTTGGTGTTTTATCACAGACCGTCTGAGGCTTGGGCTTTTTTGACTTGCCCTGCCCACCGACGCGCTGCTTCGCGCTGTCTCTTCGTTGTGCCACCAACAATCAAACTATCATCATCCTGCTCACCCCTCATTGTGCGACCTAACTGACTTGCTAGACACTCATACTGCGCCGAGCACATACTACACACCTGCTTTGCAAACTGTGCTCGCCGAGCGATATCGGCCTTCCGAGAATACTCTGGTTTGTCTGCATCAGGGCTAGGGATATCGAGGTCAAAATTGAACGCACCTTGTGAGCCACACGCCGCTAAGGCAATCCACTCCGACATATCTGGTACTTTCTTTCCCCGGAGCAGCTGCTCTGCAACATATCGCGCAGGACTTACACCATCGCTCTTCATTCGTTCTCGCATTGCCTGTGTGGCAGGTGTTGGCTTTCTTGGTTGTTCGCGTTTCATAGATGTTTACTCTTTTGCTATAAAAATAACGTTAGCTTCTGCATTATTCCACACGCCTGTTATTTTGCCAAGCATAAGCAGAGTAGTGCGCTGCTTATCGCCCTACCCCCATTGCTCAGCGCCGCCGGACGTGCCGCCGCTTGGGTTTGGGTGCGCCCCACTGTTGACGATCAGCTTGGGTCGTGCCACCACGGACATCACCAGCAGCGATAATGCGCTGATAGCCCCGCAGCGCAAAGAGCAAACACTCGGCTGCTACTGGGCACTCAGCACAGTCTTCGCGCCGCTCGGGTTCTAGCCGTTGCCCTGTCTCGGCATCGATACACAGTGCCAAGCGAGCAAAAGCCTGCGACGTGGGAATGTGCCCAACGTGCCGCCGCTCGGCCATGCACTGCTCTGCCCAGGCAATCCGCGCCCGAGGCGTGTCATTAGCATGAACAGCGTGGTGCATAGCACCCGTGAGCATCGTGGACTGGCTAGGGAGATCGGCTGGCATAGGACCATCCGTCAGTTGTCTGCGCTGCTGTGCCGTTAAACCAGCACAGATCCCCGACACTCCTTCTCTCACCGCATATGCCGCACACACATCAATCACCGCACAACCAATGCAGCGCCGCAGCGCCAGTGCCGTGTCTTCTGGCTTGCCACTAAAATATTCTTCACTTGTGGCCGGGCTGCAGGCAGCATCGCGCATCCATTGTGACGGAAGTGTCTCTCCCTTTTGCTGTCGCACTCGTATGCGCAAGTAGAAGATGCGCGACGCAAGGTCGATTGGTGCATAGCGTCGTGGTTGCTCTGGTGGTGGCGATGCCACTGGCTGCTCTTTCATGATATTTTTATTGTATCATTCACTGCACCGCCAACCATAAGCGCTATTATCTGCTATACTAGAGACATGAATCATCCATCTCATCCGATAACAATCCTTGCCTTCGTTGGCCTCTCAGGCGCAGGCAAGAGCGAGGCAGTCAACCACGTCGCGCGCCTTGGCATCCCCAAGGTCTATGCCGGCGGCATCCTCTACGACGAAATGCGCCGCCGCGGCATCGCCATCACCCCGCAGTCGCAAGCCGAGTTTCGCAAAGCCTGGCGCGAAGAAGCTGGCAAAGACATCATCATCCGTACCGCTGCCGAGCAAATGCAGCGCCTTGCCACCGCTGGGCAGCGCCACATCCTCTTTGACGGGCTCTACTCCTGGACGGAGTACAAGTATCTCACCCACCACTTCCCGGGTGAGCTCGTTGTGGCGGCCATCGTGGCACCCAAGCAACTGCGCCACCGCCGCTTGGCCCAGCGGCCCGAACGGCCCTTTACTGCGCAGGAAGCAATCGCCCGCGACTGGTCGGAAATTGAGGATATTGAGAAGGGTGGCCCCATCGCCATTGCCGACCACTTCATCTCCAACAGCCACAATCTCACCGAGCTCCACCAGCAGGTCGACGCCCTCTGCCGCGAGATTGGTTGGCTGTAAAATACCCCGGTGGGGTATATAAATCATCAGATAATTGACACAACACCCTTCCTCTGCTATAATTCCCCCACAGATTACGTGTGCATAAGGCAAATGCACACTACGGTAATAGCCTAATACGAGGAGTTTATGAACAACCAGCCAACACCCCAGCAACCTGCTGCACCGCAGCCGCAGCCAGCACCGCAACCACAACCGGTGGCCCAGCCGCAGCCGCAGCCGCAACAGACATATCAATATCAACAACACCCTACCAGCAGCCAGTTGCGCCAGTATTACAGCCAGCTGTTCAGCCACAGCCAACACCATATGCCTACCCCGTTCGTTATGACAACCCTGGTGAGACACTGGGTGTTATTGGATGCGTCTTGAGCTTCTTTGGTATCTCTATCGGTGGTATTCTCCTTGGCATTATTTCGCGCAATAAGTCTAAGGAAGCCGGTATGTCTACAACGTGGGGTAACGTTAGTCTGGGCTGGGGCATCTTTGGGTCAGTCTGCTGGTGTCTTATCTGGCTTTTCTGGATACTTGTGTTTGTTGGTGTATTGTCCAAGCCATCTTGGTGGTACTATTATTACTACTAAGCCACTTACTTCGATATAAAAATACCCAGCACACTACTGGGTATTTTTATGTAAAGTATTTTGGGAGTACCTTCTGCATTTTTAGGGCTTTCGTATTCACCCCTCTACAATCATGATCTCTATTTCTCGGTAGCGATAGTAGGAGTGGGTATTCGAGAGGTTTGTGCCCTCACAGCAAAGTAAATAGCCATTATTATACAGAAGCTTCACCAAAAAACCATACAGTAACGAATTTTGCAAGCAATTTATCCAAAAAATCGACATACATACTGTATGCCGATTATTCTCGTGCACTACCCCCTACTGCTGCAAATACTCGTACAGCTTCTTGGCGTCTTTGTGCTTGCGCAGCTTGGCGAGAGCCTTGGCCTCAATCTGACGGATACGCTCGCGCGTCACGGCAAACTCCTGCCCAACTTCCTCCAGTGTATGGCTCTTGCCATTCTCCAGGCCAAAGCGCATTTTGATAATCTTCTGTTCGCGATCACTCAAGGTCGAGAGGATGTCTTGCACCTGCTCCTTGAGAAGCTGGTTAGAGGCCGACTCTTCAGGACTGACCGTGTCCTCGTCCTCGATAAAGTCCCCGAGCACCGACTCCTCCGAGTCGTCGCCATCGCGCCCCACACCAGCATCCAGGCTGCTGATGTCTTGCTTAATCTTCATCACATATTCGACCTTATCCGGCTCCATATCGAGCTCTTTGGCAAGCTCCGTAATGGTTGGCTCGCGGTTCAAATCTTGCGTGAGGCGGCGCTGGGTGCGCAGCAGCTTATTGATCGTCTCCACCATATGGACAGGAATACGAATCGTGCGCGCTTGGTCGGCAATCGCACGGGTAATCGCCTGGCGAATCCACCAGGTGGCATAGGTGCTAAACTTAAAGCCCTTGTCTGGGTCAAACTTCTCCACCGCCCGCAATAGCCCCGTGTGCCCTTCTTGGATAAGATCGAGAAAATCGAGGCCACGACCACTGTACCGCTTGGCAATGCTTACCACCAGTCGCATATTAGCCTCGGCCATTTTGTCTTTCGCCCGCTTATCGCCTTGCTTGATGCGATAAGCGAGATCAACCTCTTCGTCAGCACTCAGTAGCGGGATCTTGCCGATCTCACGCAGATGCAGCCGGACCGAGTCGTCACTAATATCATCAAAGTATTGGTTACTGTTGAGAATCTCCTCTGGCGTGTCTTCTTCCTCAAGTGCTGCGAGGTCGGGCTCCATATCGTCGACGGCTAGATCCATGATCGGTGGCTGGGCATCGGGCGGCGCTGCCTGAGCTGTGGTTGCTGGTTTTTTTTGCTTGGTATCCTTATCGTCGGTTGCCACGCGCTATCTCCTTGATTAATTGGTTCAGTTGCTCGCGCAAAGCAGCGGCAGCAGTCGTATCGCCGCTCTCTTCTGCTTGGCGCAAGTGGGTGATGAGATCTTGTTTGTGTTGCTGCTTGTGTTCGGTTTCGATCTGCCGCAAAAGCCGGGCGGTCTCGTAGTAGCGATCGGTCTCGCTCCACGCACCATACCGAGCGTCGGCACGTACCCGCACCATTGTAATATACTCGTCAAAATTTTGCAATGGCGGCGGCGTAGTGGTAAGAGGTTGCCCGTGGTGCGCCGCATAGTACTGAGCCAAGGCCTGGCGCGCCTCCCCCGCAAAGAGCTGTGAGTCAACTCGCCCAAACAATTCCTGGCTCGGCCCATCGAGCATCGCCAGTGCAAGCGCATCATCTTGTGAGAGATAGCGATTGCGTGGCGCGGCCGCTGTCGCCTTAATGGCCTTGCGGATGGGTGCGGACGGTGCCGTTTGCTGTGCCTTGGTCTGAACGGCCTGGACACTCGAGCCAACTGCCTGAGCAATCTGCCGCTGGTAGTGCTCACGCTCGACCGGGTCACCCAAACGATTAACAAGTGCCAGCCCAACCGTCGTAAACTGCCGCTTACCTGCTGCTGTGGTAAGATCAAGCTGCTGCCGATACTGCGCCAGGAGCCAATCCACTGCTGGCTGAGCCGCCGCTATCGCCTGCTGCCAGGCCGCTACCCCCTGCTGCTGGATAAGTTCATCAGGGTCTTTTACCTCTGCCGGCAGCGACACCACCTTTAGCTCCACCCCCGCCTGGGCGGCCAAACCAATCGCTCGCTCTGTGGCGGCCCGCCCAGCGTTATCACCATCAAAACTCAGCCGAATATCGCCCGCCAGCCGCTTGAGCGCCCGAATATGCTGCTCCGTCATAGCAGTGCCCGCCGTCGCCACCACTGCTGCTTCGCCCGCCTGATGGCTGCTGATCACATCCATATTACCCTCGACAATCACCGCATAGCCCTGGGCCCGAATCGCCTGCTTGGCCTGCATCAAGCCAAAGACATGCCGGCCTTTATCATAGAGCAGCGTCTGGGGTGTGTTGAGATACTTGGGTGCATTAGGCACATCAGCAATCAAGCGCGCCGTAAAGCCAATCACCTGCCCACCCGCGTCCATCAACGGCACCATCATCCGCCCACGAAAGAGGTCGCCATCGTAGCGGTTCACCAAGCCCGCCTCGCGCAGCTCTGCCAGCGAGAAGCCTTTTTTCTTAAGATACGTTACCAGAGCATGACCATCGCGCGGCGCATAACCAATCTGAAACTGCTGGACAATCGCCTTGCTGAGCCGCCGCGTTCGAAACACATACGCCAGCGCATCCTGGCTCCGCACCAAACAATGCTGATAAAAATTCGCCGCTAGCCGATGTGCCTCAAGCAGCCGCTGCTTGCGCAGCGCCAGGTCGCGATTACCCTTCTGCTCATACAGCGAGAGATCCACTCCCGCCTTGCGCGCGAGTAACTCCAGCGCCTGGCGAAAGTCCAGCCCCTCCACCTCCATAATAAAACTAAAGATGTCACCCCCGCGCCCACTGCTAAAATCATGCCAAATATTCTTCTCCGGGCTCACAAAAAAGCTCGGCGTCCGCTCACTGGTAAAGGGGCTCAGGCCTTTGTAACTCCGCCCCGCCCGCTTGAGCTGCACATACTCGCCCACCACATCCTCTATATTCAATCGCGCCCGCACCTCTTCTTTGGCATCCATAGGTATAGTATAGCGCATATGGCATAGGCCAATCGAACTGTGTTTACTGTCTTGTTTTCTCATCCCCTCATCAAGCTTGCTGCATCCACGCCACGCTGGACCTTGTCAGTACGCTAGCTGCATCACGTATCTTTAATGAGCTAGAAAAACTTTGTGTGGTATAGAAAAATACACCTGTCTCTTACTACAAAACATGAGATATTTTTATATAGTATATAGGGGTATAGAGTATATAGTATAGAGGGGTATATACTATGCTTACTTCATCCATCTGACCTCTGTTATAGATTATCCTCTTTACCTCTGTTAGTGGTTGTGTTTAAATGGTATTATAGTAACTATGAATCCACAGCAACCATACACTCCCCAACCGAATGGTTCGGCACCGCAGCCTGAGCAACAGCCCCCGCAACCCAATGCGCCGGCAGCTGCTCCGTATGTCCCCTACTATGCTACCCAAGCGGCGTCGGGTGCGCAGGATTATGGCTATGGTGCATACAATCCAGCAACGCAGAGCCAACCAGCCCAGTCACCGTATCAAGAGCAGCCCACTCCTTCATCACCGCAACCTCAAGCCCCGCCCTACCAGCCGTATCAGCCACCACACAACCAACCAGCCGCCAGCTACGGCACAGGTCAGTCATATCACTACGCGCCGCAGCCCGAGCAGCAGCCAGCCCAGCCCTTACAGCAGCCGCCAGCTACGACGCCCCAACCAACTAACTCACCCAGTCCACACACTGGCGCAGACCCATCACAAAATTATGCGAGCGCTTACCCAAGTCAACCCGCCGCGCAGCCCTACCAGCCACAAGCAGGCGGCTACACTGGCCAGACATACGCCAACCCACAGCAGCCACTCGGTGCCACTGCTATGGCTGCTACCGGCGCAGACCTTGGTGCAGCAAGCGAGCCAGACACCTCCTTCCCGGTAGATTACCTCAACGAAATCGCACCCAAACCGCAGCCAGTACAGATTAACCGCTTTGCGGTATTTGGCCTAATCGGCGGCGTACTCTTGCTCGCCTTTAGTGCCGTCATGATGATGGTCAACAGCCAGCCCAACTACACCAAGCAAGCCCAAAGCACGCTAGCCCGCATCGAGACCTTGCAAGCGGCCACCAAGGAGCAGCAATCACGCCTGACAGAGAATGAGCTCTCAAGTATGAACACCACACTCACCACCTCGCTCGGTAGTATGGGGACAGAGCTCAAGTCGTCGCTCAAGGATGCGAAGATCAAGACCGAGCTAGTCGGCGACGCCAAAAAGACCGAAAAAGCCTACTCCGATAAGCTCTCCAAAACACTCGAAGACGCTTATCTCACTGGCTCGCTCGACCGCGTCTACGCACGCGAAATGAGCTACCAGCTGTCCATCCTCAAGAGCTACCTCCAGAAGCTCAAAACCGCCAGCGGCAACCGTAAAGCCATTGCCGACTACGTTGCCACCAATAGCAAGACGCTCGACGCCGCCACCAAGTCATTCAGCAACTTTACCTCAACGAAGTAACGAGAGTACTTCTACCCTATCGACAAAGCTCGCCTCTCTGGCGGGCTTTTGCTGTATTAGGTATTCTGTTTGTATATAACTTCGCGGAGCGGTTTTTCTCCGCAGGGCACTGGATGATGCTGGTGTTTTATATGTGCCGATTGTCACGTTTCTCTAGCCGCTCTTCTTTGGGCTATTATAAATTTAAATACGAGAAGCCCCGAAGCGCTAATTCTCTTCTGTTATTCCATTTAGTAGGGTGTATTTTAGATATCAAAAGGTCGAAGTTTGGGAGTAGCCAGTAGCCGCATCTTACAGTGTTTTATCGAAACGTACGTCCTACTCCGTCACCAGCCGGTAGCTGAGCCGCGCCAGGTCAATCACCTCGTCATCACTCAACTGGCCGCTGCAAATAACAGTGATCCAATGTTTTTTGTTGAGGTGGTAGCCTGGCTGAACCGACTCATACCGCTCGCGCAAAGTACGGGCAAGCTGCGGGTCGCATTTGAGGCTCACCCTTAGTGGCTGCGACCCTTCGGCAATGAGCGCAAACATCTTCTCCTGCTGGCCAGGCACATCCTTGTGCCCTATCTTGTACACCGCGATATCGTCCCCAAAGGGATAGTCGAGCCACGCTCCGGGCAGGCTGAGCAAAAATTCTTCGAGCTGCTTGTGTGTCATAGCACTATAATACTACACCCACTTGTGCCGCACAAAATACCCCACCATCGCCAGTGGTATGAGGACGATCAGGCCAATCATCAGCCAAAAGGCGATATCGCTACGAAACGGCAGCTGCACAAAGTTCATCCCGCCCAGGCCCGTCAAGAATGAGACCGGCATAAAGACAGTGGCAACCAAGGTGAGGCGCTTCATCACATCATTCATACGGTTGGACACCACCGAGAGATACATATCAAGCGCGCTGGTGAGGAGGTCGCGCATCGTATCAATAAGCTCGTGGACGCGCCAGGCGTAGTCGTAGCTGTCGCGCACATACACCGCGCATTTTTTGTCAAACAAGGCATAGCGACCGTTACTCAGGCCATTGAGCACATTCATCAAAGGGAGCACCACCTTGCGCAGGTCGGCCAGCTGGCGCTTATAGACAAAGAGCTGCTGGAGCTGCCGATTGTCTGGGGTGCGGATCATCGTATCTTCCAGCTGGTCGGTCACATCGTCGATATGATTCAGCAGCGGCATAAATTGCTCAATAGAAAACTGCGCAATAGTAGCCAGAATAAGCGATGGCGTCTTGCTACTAGGCCGCAGCGCGGTAATGCGCTGAATGAGTTCATCATCCAGCTCACCCTGGTGCAGCGTAATAATCTCGGTTTTACTGAGCAAAATAGTAATGGTATGGTACTTCACATTGTGCCGGCTGACGTATGGTATATCCAGCGTCAGCAGCAGCCACTGCTCCCCTTCTACCGCCTGTGGCAGCCAGCGATGCTCGCGCACCATGCGGGCCTGCAGCTCGGGCAGGTGGAGCTCATCTATCAATGCTCGCCGCTGCTCGGCTGTGTCGATCGTAATATCGCGCCACAGCTCGGGCATTACAGAGCGACCTTTTGCAAATAATAACGCAGCTCCATAATGCTACCGCGGATATCCTCCAGCGCGCGGTGGTCTTCCGGCTTGGCAAATTTCTTGCCGTATTTGCCCTCCATCACCACCTTCCAGGCGCTCACATCCAGCATGCGGTAGTGGAAACGCTGCGCCAGCTGCGGCCACCAGTGATCGATAAAGCGGCGATCTTGGTGGATGGAGTTTCCCGCCAGCAATATCCGCCCCTCGCCAGCACACTGCGCATCACAAAACGCCAACAGCTCTTGCTCAATTATTGCCAGCGGTTTACCCTGAGCATTCTGCTCCTCCAGCCCACGCCGCGCTGCCGGGTGCTGATCCCAAAAGCTGGCGTTGCCATCGAGGAGGCGTTTGAGTTTGGCTTCGTCGTGATGCACTACCCCTTCGTACGTTGCAATCTCGGCAAAGGTCCAGTCTGTCACGATCGCCGCCACTTCTAATATTTCATCCGTGGTAGGGTCCAGCCCCGTCATCTCTAGGTCTACCCACAAAATCCGTTTTGGTTTGAAGCTTGGTTTCATGCTTCTAGTATACTACATGCCCACCGCATAGCGCTCATCCTTAGCTATTACTGTTATAAGCATAAGATTTACTGGTATGCAAGTTGGTGTACTACTTTTTTGTTCAGGAGCCTTTGCCTGCCCTTCTATCTTCTCGCTTCAAGAGGCAATTATGGGATAAATCCCCTCCTCTACCACTGTTATTTCCGAATGGTTCACTATTGTGTTCAGGCTACGTAGATGTTTGGGTAGTGCGCAAATTTATTATTCACCATAGAAAAACCACACCGCGGTGGGTGTGGTTGATCGCTACGCAGGCTCTTGCCTACTTAGTCTTTTTTCTTGTCCAAGCGGTCGAGCTTGAGAAAGTGGATGATCAGGTAGATGACGAATGCTGTGGCAATCAAGGTGATCAGCGAGCTCACGAAGGCTCCCCACGCAAAGTCGGCGCTGCGCCCAGCAATCTCAATATGTGTGCTGGCAGCCTCGAGGCCCTTCTGCGACCCCACGATGAACTGCACAACCGGGCTAATGAACCCCTGAACTAATTTTTTGACCGTGTCACCGGCAGCGGTACCAATCGCCAAACCAACAGCCAGGCCAACCACGCCCTGCTCGCGAATAAACTCAGCAAAGCCGCCAATGTGGCTGTTCTTCATTTTCTGCTCTAGAGCTTGGGCAGCAGCTGCAGCCTCTTGGGCAGCCTTGCGTGGGGTGCGGCGTGCAGCAGGCTTCTTTGCAGCAGCTGCTTTGGTTTTGGTTGTTGTTCGTTCTGCCATAGGTTCTCCTTATTAACCATTGTTTATTCAAATTATAGCATATTCTGCACTAATTGCTAGCGGTCTTGTGTTCGTGGTGTTCTATGGTCGTTATTTCATTATTGCTTCATTCGCTTAGCTTGTTTGCGTGCTTTGTTGACTTTATTACGCTGCAAATCTTTAAAGCCTCGCGACAGGCGTTGTGATGGAGTCGCGATATTATCTGCATTATCATCAAAGATAACAAATGGGTGCTCGTACGTCTGTATCGCTTGCTCGACAAGTTTGGCATTGCCCGTGGCAGTCGCTACTTTGCGTAGTATATCACCAAGGAAAAAGCGATTAACTGTCGTGTCACCCGGCGAAAGGCTCGCATGGACAGTCTGCGCTAATTCAATTGCTTGCTCACCCATACCCTGGGCGATAAGCTTCTTGCACAGCTGGTTGGCCTCTTTCAGGTCGTTACGTCGATCAACATCTGGGTAGATGCCTGGTAGCTGGCTTAAACTTTCGTATGCAGCACCAAATTCGTCATGGCGATTATGGATGATTGCATCATAATGAACGCGCAATAGCTCACGCCCAGGGATAGATGGCAGTGTAATAAGCTGTAGCAGACTATTTCGTCTGTCACCATCACGATACTGCTGACTAGTAACATCAGCAAAGTTTAACCATGGGCGAGATGAAACAAAGGCATCACGGTTGATTGACGGCGGGAGATTCTTCACTAGTTCGCTGGTCTGCAGCCAATTCACTGCGCGAAGCTCACCACTCATCAACTGATCTTGCGGGTTTTTTCCACTTATCGCTTCTGTTGTCTCTTTGCATAGCTCATTCGTAGGTACATCAAGCAAAAACGAGCGCTGACTTGGCCGGTCAAACAACATAATTACGGCATGTTGGTTAACATACCCAATATAGTGCTCTAACCCCTTAATCTGATCGAGGCACTCCGATGCCACAATAGTATAACCATAGCAATTAGCTGTCTCACGCTCGGCAATACTTTCAGCGGTAAGAAGCGGTGTACCATCTGTGGTCGGTGCAAATTCAAGCGTCTGGCGCACCAAGTGCCCCACCAAAACTGCTGCATTAGTGGCGTCTTCAAAGGCCAGCGGCGACTGCTCGTAGGCTGCGCCGATAATCTTGAGCTGCTTTGAGTCAAGCAAGCGCTCGCGACCAATCTCGATATTTTGTGCTGCAATACGATGCTTTGGCGTCATAAGCTCTGCCGCTAGCGGCCCGTGCAAGGCAGATGAGTCGGTATGTGGCGTACACTCACCCACTACAGCCGCTCCGGTGCTTCGATACCGAGCAGAGCAAGGCCAGCAGCCAGGGTGTCGCGGTAGCGCTGCACTAGGCTCAGGCGCTCGGCCTGGCGGGGGCTGCCAACGACACGGTTTTTCTCGTAGAAGCGGTTAAATTCTTGGGCAAGCTCATAGAGGTAGTGGCAGATGCCATGCACAAGATACTCGCGGGCAGCCTTCTCAACGACCTCTGGGTATTCGCTCAGCTTGCGCAGGAGCAGGCGCTCGTCATCAGTGCAATCGGTTGGCTCGGCAGGCTCGGCACTCGCCTTGGCTAGGATGCTACACGCCCGAGCATGAGCGTATTGAATATAGGGGCCAGAGTTGCCCTGCAGGCTCACCGTCTCGTCCATATCAAAGGAGATATCGTTGCCCATACGATACTTCGCAAAGGCGTATTTGATCGCTCCAAGTGCCACCTGGCGCTGCACCACTGGGTTTGTGGTGAGGTTTGCCACACGCTCTTGAACGATGGTGAGCACATCGGCCGCCCGGGCCACATTACCCAGGCGCGAGCTCATCTTGCTGCCATCACCAAAGCGCACCGTACCATTGGTCAGGTGGGTCATCCGCCCAGCTAGCTCAGGCCGGAAGAGCTCTGCCGCAGCATACACCACGCGCATATATTCCTTTTGGTCGTTGCCAGTGATGAGAATTCGGTGGTCGAAGTGGTAGTCTGCTACCTCCTTCCAGATAACGCCAATGTCCTTTGTCTCGTACGTTGGCAGGCCATTGGACGTGACGAAGACGCGGGTGTGCAGGTGCTTGGCTGGGTCGCCGACGAAGACCACTGCCCCCTCAGAGCGCTGCAAATTCCCCCGCTCTAGCTGCTCGTGCACCACGGCGAGGCCAATTGGTGCGGTGCTACTCTCGGGGATATAGTCAAGATGATCAACCTGAATCATCGCATAGAAGGCATCGAAGTAATCCAAACTCCACTGGCGCGTCGTCCAATAGATCTGAGCGAGCGGCGTATTATGCTCATCATGCTCGTGGTAGCTATAGACAAGCTTGTTGAGCTCGATGATCTCTTGCTTGGCTGTGTCGTTATCTTCGTACGCTTTGGCGCCAATCACATAAGCCTGGCTAATCCACCGTGCTCGAGCAAAGACATCGCTTTCTACCTCTGTTAATTTCTCTGGTAGCTCACCGCCCAGCGTGTGGCGCATCCCCCACAAGCACTTAGCAACGTGCAGGCCAACATCACCACCAAAGCTGGCACGGTCTACCGACGCGCCAACCGACTCGATGATCCGCGCCAATATATCGCCATACACCGTCTGGTACAGGTGGCCAGTATGCAACTCCTTAAAGGCGTTGGGGCAGCTGTATTCCAGCGTGTAGCGCATGCCGCCATAGATCTGCTGCGGTGCGGTATTGGCCGCCTGCCACAGCGCTTCATCACTCAAGCGAAGATTAATAAAACCCGGGCCCGCCACGCTCACGTCAGAAAACTGGCCAGTCTGGCGCAGCACCGCCGCCACCTCCTCGGCAATCTCGCGCGGCCTCTTGCCCAGTGGCTTGGCAAGCTTGAGGGCGACGTTGGTCGCAAAATCGCCAAATTTCGGCTCTGGCCGCGTCAATTCCACCGGCGGTGTTTGTTGATAAAGAGTATATACTGCATCACGAATCGTCTGTTCCATGATTATAGTATACAACAGATGCAGCGAGAGAGGATGGAATGGGACAGCTAGGGGTGATGGTGAGGACTTTTATATATTATCAAGCTATATTATGTATTATATACAAAACTCCACCTCTCAAGACTATAACTCTCGACTGCTTTATCCTAATGGAGGGTGAGGTCTTCTGATGCTATCCAGCCAAGACTTTTAGCACAAAAGTAATAAGCTATAGCAAGAAGACTACGCCTCGCCCTTCCTCCGCTTCTGCCGCTTGAGCGCCGCCTGCACCAAGCCAGCAAAGAGGGGATGAGCTCGGAATGGCCGCGAGGTAAACTCTGGATGAGCCTGGGTCGCAACAAAGTAGTCGCAGGTCGGTGCCTCGACAAACTCGACCAGCCTGCCATCGGGTGACGTACCCGACACCACAACCCCGCCCGCGTTAATAGCAGCAAGATGCGCTTGATTCACCTCATAGCGATGGCGATGACGCTCCACGACCTCTGTTATCCCATATGTTTTGGCGGTGCGCGAGCCAGCCTGCAGCACCGCCGGGTAGTTGCCTAGGCGCATCGTCCCGCCAGTCGATTGCTTACCCTGCTGGCCAGGCATGAGGTAGATAACGGCATCATCCGGCGCGGCACCACACTCTGCACTGCCAGCCTGCGCCAGGCCACCACGGCGGGCAGCAGCAATCACGGCGACCTGCATCCCCAGGCAGATGCCAAGATATGGTACATTGTGCTGCAAGCAGTAACTGGCCGCCGCAATCTTCCCTTCTACCCCGCGCTTGCCAAAGCCACCAGGCACCACCACAGCATCCACAGCGCTGAGCGCTGCGTCGGTCACTGTCTCGGCATTGATCCACTGGATGGTCACCTCGCTGCGGTGCGCCCAGGCCGCTGCTTTGAGCGCCTCAGTGATAGAGAGATAGGTATCGGCATTATCAACATATTTCGCCACGAGACCAATCGTCAGCCGCTGGCGGTAGGTCTGGCTGTCATGCCGGACGAGCTGCTGCCAACGCGTCATATCTGGTACCGTCATATTGCCAGTAAAGCTCGCCAGCACCGGGCCTAATTCGCGCGCCACCATCAGGGGTACCTTGTAGACCGTATCGACATTCGGCATCATAATAATCCCCTCTGGCCGCACCCCACTGGCAATGGCAATCTTATCCGCCACACCACGCGGTGGCGCGATGCTGCCTTCGGTGCGAACCGCCACCACATCGGGCATAATACCAAAGCCACGCAGGTCGGCCATGGCATTCTGGGCTGGCTTGGTCTTGTATTCCTGGCTCGTCGCAAGAAACGGCACATACACCACATGGACGAAGAGACAGTGCTCGCGCCCCACCTCTAATGAGAACTCGCGGATTGCCTCGACAAAGCTTAGTCCCTCATAATCTCCCACCGTGCCACCAATCTCCACAATATGCACCTGCCCCGCTGCTGCCTGGTGGATAGCTCGCGTAATCGCGTGGGTGAGGTGCGGCACCAGCTGCACCGTCTGGCCACCAAATTTCCCAGCCCGCTCATCGGCGATCAAGTCACGCAGCAGCCGCCCCGCTAGCGTAGCATTGCGCTGGGTCAGCTCAAGGTCTAAGAAGCGCTCGTAGTGACCAAGGTCGAGATCGGTCTCTGCTCCATCTTTGGTTACGAAGCACTCGCCATGCTCCTTGGGGTTAAGCAGCCCAGCATCGACGTTAAGGTACGGGTCGCACTTTTGCACCGAGACAGATAAGCCCTTAGCCTGCAACACCGCGCCAATACTGGCCGCCGTGATGCCCTTACCCACCCCAGAGAGTACCCCACCGGTGACAAAAATATACTTTGGTTGGTGTGTCTGTGTCATACAATCTCCCTCTCGCGTTCTATTGTAGCATGTATCCATAAGCAGTATACTAGCAAAAAACCAGCCCGATCGCTGGTCTTTTGCTGGTTATTGATACGCGCCACCTATTGGCAGCCCTCGCACATGGTTAGCTCCGCTGGATCTGGCATAATAACAGGAGTGCCACTCGCCGCTGCTTGGTCGACAGCAACCTGCTGAGCAGCCAGCAGTGCCTGCTCGATAGCATCGAGCTTCTCCTCGAGCGTCATGTCGTCCGTCAGCTGAGGCTTGCTAGCCTGCGCCTGCGTGGTGGTTGTCGTTGTTGTATCTGTGATTGGTGTTATTGTTGCTGTGGTTTGTGTCATAATAATTACTCCCGACCCGTTGTGGTTATAATGTCTATTCTACGCTATATATAGCGTTTTACGCAAGGTAATGCACCCAATTTTCTGTTGTGGAATTATCATCCAGCTGGCCAATTGGTGCAACATACCACTGCGGCTGAGCACACTGGGGACGAAAATTTCCCAGCTTAGCCGTATATGCCTCGGTAATGGCCGCGATCTCGTCCTCGCGGGCTTCGCGCACCGTGGTGTGGAGATAGACAGCCTGCTTCGCGTCATTCCACACCACAAACTCTGCCCGTCCAGTGCGAAAGGCGTTGTGCGAGTGGCGCGCCTCACGATCAGACAACCAGGCAATTACGTCTCCCACCCGGACAAAGTGCAGTGGCGTCACCAGCGGCGTGCGGTCGCGATTCACCGTAGCCAGCGCACCAACTGGGACTGTATCGAGGACTGTTTGCGTGAGAGTATTCATAAACTCATATTCCTTTCTTGCGTTATTCTATCTTGTCGTGGACTGAGGAGACTGTCTGAGGGGTTATCACCAGACCGAAAATGTTCCGGCCAGATTATGCTACAGTAGCTCTCCGCTTGCTTGTTTGCTGGCCTCCAGATATTTTCTTGTCTGGCAATAACCCCTCAGGCGATGCGTCGCTATTATACGACAAGCACAGAAAACTGCTCGTGATTTACGCGCTAGCAGCTACTTCGTCGTATTCACCTCATAGCTCGTATTGGTGCTCTCGAAGAAGTTCACCAGCTCCAGCGTGTCGTTGGCAGCAGCCATCCACTTGGCCGGGTTGGTCACGTTGTACTCTGGCTCAAAGCCGAGCTCCTCCAGCCGTCGGTCGGTCATATACATCACGTATTGGTTAACGTAGTCGGCGTTTAGGCCCAGAATGCCGCGCGGCAGCATGTCTTTGTTATAGGCCTTCTCAAGCTCAACGGCTTCCAGGATCAAACTGCGGATTTCCTCAGCAAATTCCTCGGTCTGTAGGTCCGGGTTTTCGTGCAAAATAGTCAGCAGCAGGTTAATACCAAACTCCAGGTGCAGGTTTTCGTCCTTCGTCACCCAGTCGAGCAGCGTGCCAACATTGCGCAGCAGATTACGCCGGCGGAAGCTCATCCCCACCATAAAACCACTGTAGAACCAAATCCCCTCTAGCACGATGTTATACGCCACCAGGTTGCGCACAAAATCCTTCTTGCCCTCCAGCGTCGTCACGTCCGGGCGCTCCTCCATCATGCGCGTGACGTATTTGGTCTGGAAGGCAGCTTTATCGGCCAGGGATTTTTTGCCCCAGCCCGCCGCATAAATTTCTTCACGGTCAAACGGGAAGGTCTCGATAATATACTCGAACGTCATAAAGTGATTCGCCTCTTCCCACATCTGCTTCGAAAGATACAGGTGGCACTCAGCGGCGTTCACGCAAGGGTAAATACCAAAAGCCAGCGACTTATTAATCAGCAGCTCGTTAGGATTAAGGTAGCTAATCACCGTCTTGAGGGCGTGCTTTTCGTCCTCGCTCAATTTCTCAAAATCCGCCAAATCCTGGCTCAGCTGCACCTCATTCGGGAACCACGTGTTGGCCACCGCTTGGTTGTATAGGCGGTACGCCCAGTCATAGCGCACCGGCTTGAGTTGCAAGCCATCGCGTACGCCCGATCCTAAAATGCCCATTATTACCTCCTTGTTTTTGTAAAAAACGAATTAATTATTATATTGTCTAGGCTTATATTTCTGGTTCCATATCTGCTGGGTGACGCCGTTTAACCGCAGAGTTGCTATTTTGCTGGCGCGAGCTCTCGGACGCCTCTGGCACTGGGAAGAGTGGTGGGTCCACACCAGCATCAAGTGCATCTTGTATATAATGTATTGACGCTGCGCTATCTCCTTCTGCAACTGCTACAATGCCGATAGTGTGCTGGATACTATCTGGTGCAGGCTCCAGTCGCTGCTTTTCATCAACTGACAGTTCTGCATTTCGATGACCCGTTGAGTCCACCCTTATCTTTGGCGTGTCGCTATACTCGTGGCTCACGATTCCTTCTCCTTCCCTTCCTCTTGTTTCTTGCGTGCGCGGTAGAAGCCACCAAAGCCCACGCGCTTGGCGTCTTGGTGAAGTTTTTGTTCGGTTTTGTTAGCGCGGATGGAGACCTGCTCGGACTGGTGGCGTGGCTTCACGTGCAAATAATACGTCGTTTTCAGGCCGCGACGCCAGGCTTCGCTGTAGATCGTAATATACTCCTCGATATTACGCGATTCTAAGTACATATTGCGGCTAATCGCTTGGTCAACCCACTTCTGAGCGCGGGCCGCCACCTCAATGAAGGCATACGGGCTCAGCTGAAAGCTCGTCTTATACACATCGCGCACCGCCTGAGGGATCTGCTCCATGTGCTGGATGTCGCCTTGGTTAGTAAGCAGCTCATCCTTAAGCTCCTCCCACAGGCCGAGGGCTTTGAGCTTGCGCACAAGGTTGGCATTGACCTCGAGGAATTTACCGTTGAGTGTGCTGCGGCTAAAGATTTGGCTAAATTGTGGGTCGATCCCTGGGGTGGTGCCCGTCACATGCGAGATATTGGCGGTGGGCGCAATAGCCATAAGCGTGGCATTGCGCATGCCGCGCCTCACCTTGGGGCGCAGCGCCTCCCAGTCGAGGCGGCGAGTCGTGTTAATTGCTACTGCCTCACCCCGCTGCGCGCCAAGTCGGTCGATCGTGTCGATAGGCAATTCCCCCCTGCTCCAGCCACTGCCAGCAAAGTTAGGATAGCTACCGCGCGTCACTGCTAGCTCGGCCGACTCATCGATGGCATAGTAGCTAATAAACTCCGCCAGCTGATCGATCAGCTCGTACGCCGCTTCAGATTCATAGCTCAGCTCCAGCTTCTCCAGCACATCGGCCAGGCCCATAAAGCCCAGGCCAATCGCGCGGTTTTGCAAATTGCTATTCATCGCCTCTGGGATGGGTGTTGTGGTAATGTCTACAAGGTTATCGAGCTGCCGCGTAGCTGAGCGCGTCGCCTGCTCGAGCCGTGGCCAATCCCACGTCTTGGTCGCGTCATCCAGGAAAGCGCTGAGGTTGATACTCACCAGATTACACACCGCAATATTATGCTCGTCTTGCGGTAAAGTGATCTCTGTACAGAGGTTGCTAAGATGAATAGTACCAGTGTTATTGTTAAGCGCCCGGAGGTTGATGGCATCCTTCCAGGTGAGCCACGGGTGGCCGGTCGCCTGCAAACTACTGAGGATTCTGTGGAATTGCTGGCGCGCAGGCAGCTTATCATAAGCACGCAGCTTGCCCGCTTCGGCCTGGGTAATATAATACGCATACCGCTTAGCAAAAGCCGCGCCATACAGCTCGCTCAAGTCACTCACCTCGGCTGGATCAAAGAGATACCAGTCTTCATCAGCCTGCACCCGGCGCATAAATTCATCACTAATAAACACCGCTGTGTCGAGGTAGCGTGTCCGCAAATACGGGTCGCCGGAGTTCGAGCGCAGGTCGATGAATTCTCTAAAATCGATGTGCCAGTTCTCCATATACACCGCTGCCGCACCCATCTTTTTGCCTTTGCGCGACACCGCGAACAGTGCCGTGTCGACCATCTTCATAAATGGAATTGGCCCGGTGCTTGTTGTGTTGGTTGTCTTGACGGGGCTACCTGCCGCCCGCAGCTTGGTAAAGCTAATACCAATGCCGCCCGTCCCTTTGGCAATCCACATTGTATCGCGCACACTCTTAGCAATCGACTCCATATCATCCTGCACTTCCATGACGAAGCAATTGCTCAGCTGCGGGAACAACCCACCAGCATTAACGCGGGTGCTACCGCCCGGGCTGTATTCGAGATTAGCCATGTGCTGGTAAAACTCAATGGCTGCCTCAGTAGGATGCTCCTCATTGTAGCTCAGGCCCATGGCAATGCGCATAGTAGTAAACTGCGGCACTTCGAGCGGCTCGCCGTTTTGCTTGCGCAGGGCGTAGCGGTTGCGGTTGGTCACCACGCCAAGATATCTGCTGAGTGTATCTTTGCTGGGGTCGAGTGCAGCAGCCAGGCGCTCGAGATCGAAGATCGTCTCATCTTGCATACGCGGGTCAAGCAAGCCATCGGCCACTGCCTGGCGAATATAGCGCGGGAAGGCCTCAGCGTGACGCTGGCGCAGCTCTTCATCAGTGGTATATACGCCGAGCAAATCGCGGTAGATCGTGCCCAGCAGCAGGCGCGCCGCAATTGTGTCGTAGTCTGAGTCATCCTTAATATTTTGCACCGTCGTCTGGATGAGTGTCTCCTCCAGCTGCTTGGTCGTCATCCCATCAAAGAGCGTCAGCTGCAGCTCGCGAGCAATCTGCACGATCTTCTGCAACGGATCAGCCAACCCCTGGCTTGCCGCCAACAACGTGGCATTTATCTTGGTTGTGTCGAATGGCTCGGTCGTGCCATCGCGCTTAGTAATATGAATCGTCATTATCCCTCCCCTTAGGCTCCTTATCATACGGTGCACAAAACCAGCCACCAGGGCACGCCTGGAGCCAAGCTGTATTGTTGTCTCTCCCGTGTTTATGTGTGCTCGCTATATATGTAGCGTCTGGGTCCTACTATAGGCGCCAGATATGGTGCTTGGCAAGAGGTTTTGTGAAAACTACAACCGATTTTGCGGGTGACCTCTGTTGGTGATAGCGCACAAAAACTCAGCACTTTGGCATTATCTCACGCTCCACCTCCCCACACTCCATCCTCAGGAACGCTATAAGGGTCGATATTCACTGGATATCGACCTCTTGCGCTGGGCTGAAAACTCGTTATTACAACGAGTTTTCACACTCCATCGGATGAAGTATGGGGAGGTGGAGCTAACGCAGAGAATATCTAGCTTCATTATATTTATATAACAACAAAGCATTATGTACGACCCTTCCCATTGTTATCGGAGAGCTAGCTATCTCTTACTCTCAGACACCTCTCGGCACTCCTGTCGCAATCGCTCGAGAGGAGCATAATCATCATGGTAGGGCGGCTGGCTGGCGAAGGGAGCTGGCTGATGAGAGGCGTCGCCACCGTACGTCGCCACGACATTCGTATAATCCCAGCCATCTGCCCGCTCATAACGAAAACTCCCCTGCCCCAATAGAGCAGCATACGGCGCATCCTGAGCAGCAAACAGTGGCTGGCAGGCTGGCTGGCGACTGGCAATCATATTAACCACCACACGAGCCTGGGGGCGGAGATGCCGCTTGAGTGCGGTAGCATACTCGTGTGTTGCCAGTGAGGCGGGTACATCGCCGTCGTTATACACATCAACAAGGACGATATCGTACTGCTCGGTGCTGCGCTCAAGGAAGACACGCGCATCTTGGAAGATCGGCCGCACATTGGCTGGGTCGCGATAATAAAAATACTGGCGAGCAATCGGCAAGAGCCCTGGATCGATCTCTACTACATCAATCTGGCTCTGCGGATAGCGCTGGGCAAGGAGACGCGGCACCGTAAAGGTCCCACCACCCAGTACCAAAATGCGCTGGCGCTGCGGCGCGCGCTCCACCGCGTGCATCATCTGACGCGTATACCAAAATGGCAGCTGCTGCGGCTGCCCTACCACCACACCAGACTGCACACCGGCCGGGCCACTGGCAATCCCACGGATAATCGCACCATCCTGCCGACGCCATTGCTGAAGTGTGTAGTGCGCCGCGGCGGTATCGATCGTCTGCGCGGCCTGGGCTTGCACCACTGGTGCCACGCGATAGCCCAGCGCCAAGCCCACGCACAGCACACTCACCACCACGCGCCACTGCCAACGCTGGCCCGGCACCACCAGCCAGCTGGCCAGCACGAGCAGACTAATAAGCACCACTACTACGTCGTGAATCCCCAGCCATCCAAACAAGAAAAACCCTGCCGCAAAGGTGCCGACAATTCCACCAATCGAATTCACCGCACTCAGCGACGCCACCGACCGCCCCGTTCGCGCCAGCGTCTCAGTCTGCCGCTCCACCAGGTAGGGGCTCACTGCTCCCAGGACCAGGCTGGTCGGAGCAAAAAGGAGGCTTGCCGCCACTGTAGCTTGCAGGCGAATATCGATCGGCAGCTGCGCCACCCACTGCAATATATCGTGGTATTGGCATAGCTCCGTTAGCATTAGCAGCGCCGCACCAAGCAGCAGCCACGCTACATCGCCATCGCGCGAGCGTGCATCGGCCAACACCCCACCCAGCCAGTAGCCCAGGCTCATCGCTGCAATAATGACACCAATAATGCTTGCCCACACATAGGTCGACGCTCCCACCACTGGCGACATCACCCGCGCCGCCACCAGCTCAAACACCATCACACAAAACCCCGCCACAAACGCAATCACCAAGCGCCGATACGGCAGCGGTATTATCAGTCGTTTCATAAGGGTATTGTAGCACGAGAGCTGGCTCATGATGGCCGCTTATGGCAAACATCAGCCTCTCAACTCCATAAAAATTAATACACCGACCCGCTTTACATCGCACCTCGATATGATATGATATCGTTATGGAAGTAACAGATTCTATCATCACCGTCAGCCATTTTTCGATGAAATTTGGCAAGACCAGCGTCATCGACGACCTCAGTTTTGAGGTCAAGCGCGGCGAGACGTTTGGTTTTTTGGGGAGCAACGGCTCGGGTAAGACCACCACGATCCGCTCACTCCTCGGCATTTATCAACCAACTGGTGGCAAGCTGCTCATCGATGGCACGCCATACTCTGTCTCGGGCGACGTCAAGCTTGGCTACCTGCCAGAGGAGCGCGGCCTCTACAAGAAGGAGAGCGTCATCGACACGATGATCTACTTTGGCCAGCTTAAGGGCCTGAGCCGCAGCGAAGCTCGCAGCAAGTCACTCGCCTTCCTCGAGCGAGTTGGCCTGGCCAACAAAGCCAAGACCCGCCTCGACAAGCTCAGTGGTGGCCAGCAACAAAAAGTTCAGCTCGGCATCACCATTATCAACGACCCAGAGCTTATTATTCTCGACGAACCCACCAAAGGTTTCGACCCAGTCAACCGGCGCTTACTGATGGAGATCATTGAGGAGCATCAAGCCAAGGGAGCCACAGTCGTGATGATCACCCACCAGATGGACGAAGTCGAGCGCCTGTGCGACCGCATCTTGCTGCTCAAAGATGGCGTGGCTCATGCCTACGGCACGGTAGCTGAGGTACGCACGCAGTTTGGCGGCAAATCACTCGACGACATCTTCATCCAGGTCTATAGCCAGCCCAGCAAGGAGGACAACTAACATGCATAACCTATCTACCGTCATCCGCTTCGAGATTACCCGCTCGCTCAAGAAGAAGTCGTTTTGGCTTGCGGCAATCAGCTTCCCACTGGTGTTTGCCATAGTCTTTGCCGTCATCTTCCTCTCCAACAAAGCCTCGGAGGATGCTGCCAAGAACCTCGAGAAGCAGGCCTTTAGCTTTGCTGTGACGGATGAATCGAAGCTCGTCAAGCCAGAGCTGCTTGCCGCTACCAAGGCTCAGCCTGTCGCTGCCGCAGACAAAGACGCCACCATCAAGCGAGTCCAAGAAGGTAAGCTCGACGCCTACATCTACTACCCCAAAGACATCGCTAAGGAACGGGTGGAAGTCTATGGCAAAGACGTGGGACTCTTCGACAACGGCCGCTACAGCGGCATCGCCACCAGTCTACTCTCTAACTCTGTCCAATCAGAGGTCAGCCCAGCAGTGCGCATGGTTATCCAAGACAAGGTCAATACCAAAAACACCGTCTACAAAAATGGCAAAGAATACAACGCCATCAACGAGATGATCCTACCGGGGGTTTTCTTGGTGCTGTTCTACTTCCTCATTAGCTTCTTTGGCAACCAAATGCTCACCAGCACAACAGAGGAAAAAGAAAACCGTGTCATTGAGATGATCCTCACCACGGTGCACGCTCGCACGCTCATCATCGGCAAGATTATCTCGCTCATCGTCCTGGCGTTTATTCAAGGGCTGCTCGTTATTTTGCCGGTGCTTGTTGCCTATCTCTTCTTCAAAGATCGGCTGCAGCTGCCCGATGTCGACCTCTCACACATTGCGGTTGACCCCGTGCGGATTGGGATAGGCTTCCTTGCCTTTAGCGCAAGCTTCCTCTTCTTCACCGGTATGCTGGTGGCCATTGGCGCCGCTGTGCCCACCGCTAAGGAAGCCGGTAGCTTCTTTGCCACCATCATGATCCTGCTCTTTGCGCCGCTCTATGCCGCCGCTATGCTCGTCTCCACACCAGACGCGCTGCCAAGCAAGATCATCACCTACTTCCCACTCACCTCGCCCATACCACTCATGCTGCGCAATGCGATTGGCAACCTCAGCGCCATGGATGCCGCCATTAGCATTAGTATCCTGACTGTCTGTGCTGCCATCGCCATCATGATGGGCGTGCGCCTCTTCCGCTTTGGTGCGCTCGAGTACAGCCGCAAGCTCAGCCTGCGCGAGATCTTTACCCGCAAGTAGCAGCACAGCGTGCTAGTCTATTACAGCAAAAACTGGCACATTACCTCTGTTTCGTGCCTCATAACCCACCGCTTGGTCGGTGGGTTTTGGGTTCAATTTTACTCCCTTGACAAAATAGTGTATTCTTTCTACTATTAACAGTGCCTATATATGATACACAAGAAAGGTCAAACCATGACACGAGAACACTTCTCCACTCACGAGGATAAAACCGTATCTAGCGCGGTATTGCGAGCTGCCAAAAAAGGAGCGGCTGTAGTAGCATTGGTACCGGTCGCCGTATTGGGCGTAGCAGGCTGCTCCAGTAACGAGAGCTCGGCACCTACCACTGCTAATAGCGAAGAGTGGACACAGGTATGGGATGATGGATTTGGTGTTGAGCTCGACAGTCCTGGCAAGCGATGTGACGGTCCAAATCTTGTCTACAGGAGTGGAGGCCGTGGTGGTAATATTGCAGTCTCCCCCAACGACCCCCAGTGTACCGGTAAAACGCCAGAGAACATCGCGGGCACTCCGAGCCCAGAGGCCACTGCCACCGACCTAGCTACGGCAATCCCAACGCCACTGCCAACACACGAATAGACTTATTAGTCCACAATACAAGCTCAGTAACCACTCTACCTCGCATCATATGGTTAGTTGATGCGAGGTATGTGCTATCCAAGTCCCAGCCGCTTGACAATTACCCCGTCAGCTCGTATGATTAAACTATCATTCACAATAATTTCTGACAAACACAAGGAATCGACCTCGGTCATGAGAAACCAACCGCCCGCCATACTGCCAAAATCATCAACCAATCTTGCGACTGAGCTACCACCCTTTATAGCATCACGTTTTGACTCTACCGATAGCAAAAGCAACCCAACAGCAGTCTTCCCTACTCCAGCAATGACTGAATCCTACCCACAGACGCCAGCCGAGCTATCGACCAGTGGCTCTAGCCCAGACGAAGCAGCTATGGATGAGGCAACCCAAAGAGCGATCCATGGGGCTCGTGCCGAGTATTTCGAGCGGAGAAGTCGCCGATTGTCACGACTTGATGTTGCCTGCGAAATGGGTGGCATGGCATTGATACTGGGTGGGGCTGCATCACTCGCTGCCTCATATATGGGGTGCTTAGTAATTTGCGAGTATCCGGGTGACATCGACCACCTTACTCCTCCAAAAGTCTTCATCGAAACAACCGATGATACTGCCGTCGACCCATCAGATGTAGCCGGTCTGGGCGCACAGCCATCGCGCGAAGAGAGGCTTGCAACCCAGCAAAGCAATGCAGCAAAAGCAATAGCAGCTGGCTTTGGGGGGAGTTGTTGCGGCAGCACCACTGGCAGGCCAACTGTCTCGAAGATCTTATAAAAAAGCAATGGCAGAAGCAAACGCCGCGCGCTAGTATTCCTCTGCTTATTTATTATTCTACCCCTGTGGCCGCTCTGCATACCGCTCATACACAGCACGGTTGGCAGCGTTGGTATTGCGGCGGAGCTCTGGAGTGTTGAGAATGCGGTAAGCATCGTGGCGAAGGGCTTGATGACGCTCAGCATAAGCTTGGTCAAAAGTCGGCTCAATAGCAGCCCGCTTCTCGGGCGAGAGAGTGCGAAGGTACGAGTCTTTGATCTGCTGGTAGTCGGGCAAGTCGGGGATACTATAGATCAGCTCTAGTGCGCCATCATTTGCCCCTGCGAAGTTCTCTGCCTTGAGCCGCCCCTCAAAGACCTGACGCAGCGAGTGCATCTTTTCAGCAGCTGCGCCGTTGTATTCGCCGCGCAAGATCGCATCATATGTCACGTCATTAACAAACGGCACCGCACCCGCCACCCCAGAGGCCACCGCCTCAGCCGAGACAGTCGCGCGAGCATCGTAGTTGTACCCCTGACGCACCTGCACTGTGCCGTCGTCTGCCACGTATTCAATCTCGCGGCCGGTCTCGCGGATGATCTCGCGCTTTTGGCCAGCCGAGCCAGCGCGGAACTGGTGCTCGATAGCCGCTTCCTTCACATATTCATTATCCGCCCGGAAGGTGTGTTGGTTGCCACTGGCATCGGTGAGGGTAATGGCAGTATCACCAGTAGCAGCCATAGCTTGCCATTGGTTACTGTTGAGCTTGAAGTGGCGCATCAGCTGGTCTTCGGCTGCAACATGCTCACCAAACTCCTTGCGCAGCCGCGCCGTCTGGCCTGCTACCATCAAGTTCTTATGCCCTACCCCTGTGGCGTAATCTTGCAGCGTTTGGCCATCGACCATCCGGCGGCGCAGAGCAACACCATCGCCATCGCGCAGCACCACACCATCGGCATTGGCCACTGCCCCATCAGCAAGGAGCTCACGGTCGATCTTTGCCCGCACTTCGCGCTGCGCCATCGCACTGCGGATATCCGTTAGCGCACCCACTTCGGCCGCTGCATAGGCGCGCCGCCCCAGGCCATGGCTCAGGCCAGCTGGTACCTCACCGCCAAGCTTCAGCTCATCATAGAGTGCATCAAGCTTGTGGGCAGCATTCTTGGCTTCATCAGTGGTAAGCTGGGTATTGAGTGCCCGCTGCTTAAGCTCATCATCATGCAAGAGGCGTGCGTTCCAGGCTCGGTCGCGCCGTGCTGCTCCCTCCTTGCCACGCAGGTCGGTGTAGCGGTTATATTCATCGTTGCTCCGCCCCACCGCTGATAAGTCGGCCATTGTTTCAAAGCGCTTAGTATAAGCATCAGTTCGCTGCTGAAGAGCGCGCTTCTTCAGGGCCCGCCGCCGCGCCGCATTACCCAGCCAGTTGCGCTGCGCATCGCCAGCAAGCACGCGCGACTTGCGCAGGTCTGCCCGCTGCTGTGCCCAAGTCCGCGTCCGGTCGACAATGCCACGCCGCGGATCATTCATAATCGCGCCCAGCCGACCTAGCAGCGAGCCGCTCATCCGCACCACAAAGGGTGTCAGTACCAGTGGCACCACCTGCACTGCCAGGCCAAGGATGATGAGGTTAAGGTTATTCGCATCCTTACCATTCGTCAGGATAGCCACCCCTGCCAGGCGCGATCCACCAAACAATATCGACATCAGTGGAAACATTAACATCATCGTCATAAAGAGATCCTTCCACTTATCAAAATACTTTTCTGTACTGGGTAATACATGTAACAAGAAGGCAAAGGGCGAGATGATAACAAGAATGGTGATGAGCGCCTGGCGCGCCGCAATAATCACCGCAGCAATGATAACCGCCAGCAGCACACCGACCAGCAGCGGGATGGCCATCGCCAGCGCCCCATCGGTCGCACCCACCAGCGCACCCACTCCCACCACCGCACCCACCGCGCTAGCGCTGCCCGTCAGCAGAGCGCTCATGACATTAGGCCAGGTGATTTTGTTGAGCGTGTTATAATCTGCCCCATTGACCGTCGAGGCAATATTAACAAACAGCTGCTGCAGCTGGAAGCCAAGTATGTTGGAAATATCAATCGCTGCCGCACACAGCCAAAACGACATATTAACGACGATAATCGACACGACAAGGCGCGGAAACATCTTCTTGATGCCATAATTGCTAATACCAACACTGGTAACTTGCGAATAAATGACGATGAGCGAGACGATGATAAAAGCGATGTTGGCCAAGTCGCGCATGATCGCCCAAAAGCGAAAGAGTGTGCCATCACTACCAGATTGCAGCGGCTGCACCGCCAAGTACTGCGCCACCTGCTGGTAAAGCTGGTCGGTGATCCACGCCATGAAGTTACTCACTGGGCAGACGATCCAGCCAATGCTACCCAGCGCTGTGCCACTACAGCTGGTCGTGGCGCCATCGTCTTTGTCCGCTTGCTCGGCGGGTTTGTCTTGGGGTTGGTTGTTGTTTTGGTTATTATTATTGTTGTTATTTGCCGCTTGGCCGTTATTCCCACCATTTTGGCCGTTGGCGTTATTCTGATTATTACCAGCGTTTTGCTCAGCTTGACCGCCGTTATTTTGCGGCCCGGCCTCCTGCTGCCCCGAGACAGAGATAGCGATGGCATCATCCATCTTGTTGTACGTGTCTGGCTCAACAAAGACATATTCCACATACGTCGCCTCCTTGGCACGTAGTGGGTCGCTACCAGCCGGGAAGACGATGGTTTGGCGCCGATTGGTCGTTGGTGTATATTCGTAGAGGTGCACACCAGCGGGTAGGCCGCGATCTGCCACCCCTTTGTCGCTCCCTCGGTATGGTTTGAAGGTATTATGACGAAAGATAAGGTTCTCGCCCTGGCGCTGCGCCGTCTCAGCAGCATACACCGGCACAGGGGTAGCGAGCGTGAGCCCTAAGAGTACCGTCACTAATAGTGCCAGCCACCCCGTATATTGCCGCAGACAACCCCTCGCCCGCGCAACCACTCGCCACGCTCTGTTCATGTCTTGTTCGACATTAGCATAATATCGCACAGTGGTCAAGTTTTTGCTGCCTGCATATCAAACCGTATCTATTGCGCAACCCCTTCTAGCGTTATACGGGCTGCTATTGGCGAATAATCCTACCCCTGTGCAGAGCTAAAAATTATCACTATTTATTTCATCTCTCACAAAGCAGCCCAGCAGCAACAGCGAACCAACCCAGAAAATATCGACCTTGCAGCCTAAGTTTTATGCGCCACTATGCCAATGCCACCACCCAGCCATTCGCTCCTACTCTGTTCGTGCCCCGCCCCAGTCTTTACAACACCGCTTATATCGTATACACTACAGCGTAGGAATAGTATCATGAAATATAAGCGATTGATCTTGGGCTTCGGTGCAATGCTGGCAATTTTTGCTGGCGGTGTTGCCGTGCCAGCACAGGTGATGGCAACAGGCAGTGGCTGCGGGATCATTGACTTCACAGGTGTAAGTTGTTCTCAAGAGGCTAACCCAAAAGATAAGGGAGATGACAACATCTCTAGCCTACTCATTGGCGTTCTCAGAATCATGAACATCGGTGTTGGCATCGCAGCAGTTGGCGCGCTTATTTACGCTGGTATTCTCTACTCAACCGCTAGCGGTGACGTTAATAAAACAGCCCAAGCTAAGACAGTTATCACCAATGTTGTTATAGGTATTTTGGCATATGCGGTGATGGGTATTGCACTCAACTTCCTTGTACCAGGAGGAATTATCCGATGATTCGCCGTCTTGCTGGGTTTGGGCTTGCTGTTGCCACCATACTCTCCTTTGCGTCTGCTACTCCAGCGCACGCTGCTGCACCCTGTTCACCGCCAAATTTTCTTGGTATGCCCGCCTGGTATCGCGGTCTCCAAGACTCAAATGATTGCAGTTCGATCCAAACGACCGACATCCAGACGATGATCCTCACAATTGCCCTCAATATCCTTCAGGCTGCAATGGTTATCGTTGCCTATGTTGCCGTTGGGTTTATTATCAAAGGTGGCTATATGTATATGGTGAGCTCAGGCAGCCCTGATGCAATGGCCAAGGCAAAGAACACGATCCGCGATGCGCTCATTGGTCTTGTTATTGCGATATCCGCGGCAGCAATTGTTGATATGGTAGCGGGGATTATCTAAATGTGGCGTATATTCTCAGCCCTCAAAGGTGTTAGTGCACAGGATATCAAGTACCAAAGCTCCGCAGATAACTCAAGTATTCTCCAAAATGTCCTTAACACTGCTTATATTTGGGCCGGGGTGGTTGCAGTTATCGTCATTATTGTAGCGGGTTTTATGTATACCGTATCACAAGACGACCCAAGCCAAGTAAGTCGCGCCAAGAACACCCTACTTGGTGCCATCGTTGGCCTTGCTGTTGTTCTTCTCGCTTTTGTCATTACCAATACTGTTCTAAATGGAGTTTTTTAATGAAGTTATCTCTCCGATATATATGCTGTTTTGCTAGCGCAGCCCTACTGCTCAGCATTGCTCTCGTCTATGCACCACCAGCCTTTGCACGTGTTGACCTCACTGGAGAACTCAAGACGAACGATGCTTGTAACAAAGCCACCGACAGCGATGGCAATGATGCCTGTCATGCCGTCACCTCAAGTTCACAAGGTGGTGCTCTCACCCCAATGGTTATCGTCACACGTGGTATCAACATTGCCCTCGTTGTTCTTGGTGGCGTCTCCGCTCTTATGATTGTCTATGCAGGCTTTCGTTTTACACTAGCTGGTGGCGACCCACAGAAAGTTAAGGCCGCTCGCAACACTATCCTCTATGCAGTAACAGGTCTTGTCATCGCTATACTTGCCTATGGTATAGTAAGTTGGATTACTGATAGAATATCGATAACATAAGGGAGATACAACCATCATGAATACCTTTACAAAAATACTTCTCAGCGCAAGCATCTGCTCCACTGTTGTAGCTGGTGCCATTGCTCCATCGATCAGCGCTGCAGCACCATCACCCATCAACACCTTTGCGGCAAGCACCACAGCAAAGGAAAAGGTTAAGGAAGGTATCAAGGGTGCTGGTGGAGACAGCAACCAAATCACTATCGGCTCGGCTATCAAAAGCATTATCGACATCATGCTCTTTGCCCTCGGCGCCATTTCCGTCATCATGATCGTCATCGGTGGTATTCGCTACACGACATCCAATGGTGACTCAAACGGCATCCAGGGTGCCAAAAATACCATTCTCTACGCTATTGTCGGCCTTGTTGTGGCTATTCTCGCCTATGCCATGGTCAACTTTGTCGTTGATAACCTCGTGAGTGGCGGCAGCCAATCCACCCCAACCGCTCAATATAATTACGTCTAACTACCTCTATCATCTACTTTGCTTGCATTCTGCAATAAAATAGGCTCTTTTTCGGTAATTTTCTCCGTTAGCTCTTAACATTTTGGCAAATTTTTGGTATATATAGATAGTACAGGTAGTACAAGACAGTACTAACGCCAATAGAAAGGATATGACAATGAAAATCAATATCAAAAAAGCTATGCTTACACTCCTCGCCGTGCCAATGCTGGCTGCAGGTGTTGCTGGGCTGGTAGCTCCACACGTTGGCGCAGCAGCTGCATCCGACAACGGTCTTGGCCTCAGGAAGGGAGTTGGCTCTGCTAAGGGGAACGACCAGGTAAGTTGTCTCTTTGGCAGCGAAAAAGAAGGCTGTACTGATGGTACTGGTATCTTCCAAACGATCGTTAACGTGATTCTCTTCATCGTTGGTGCGGTCGCCGTTATCATGATCGTGATCGGCGGTGTGCGCTACACCGTCTCAAACGGTGACTCAAACGCCGTTACTGGTGCCAAGAACACCATCATGTATGCCATCGTTGGTCTTGTCGTTGCGATCATCGCCTACGCGCTCGTCAACTTCGTCGTCGTCAACATCGGCGCCAACCAAGGGCAATAACACAACCACCTTTCTTCATTGGCTCTCTTATACCACCCTCTCGTAGGGTGGTACTTTTGTTAGGAATATAATTGTTGACGCTCATGCAAGAAATCTTGTCTCTTCTTACTGCAGAGATGTCTAATATTAGCCGTTTTTGCGTAGCACTAGCCACACTATTCTACTCTAGATAAGAAATTCCACCTGCATTCCCATTTCCCTACTCTAGCTCATAACCTCCCATAATAGAGCCGTTGGTGCTATTGTAGCGGTGTTTTTAGTGTTTTCTTGTCTTACTGAACTATTACTCTCCTCCGATTACTACAGCGCTAACCTCTTAGAGCGCCGTCTACTAGCCCCAGATTGCCAATATTCACGCTCTACTAAACGAAATAGAAACATGTAAGGCTAGATACTACGAGCAAGTCTCACACTACCTACTAGCTACCCAAAGCACAAAACAACCCCGCATCAGCGGGGTCATTATCTCAAAGCTCATTTTCCCTTCCCTACAGGATCGGGATCTTCTTAGCCTGCTCTTGCTTGACCTTCTCGAAGGTGATGGTTAGCACGCCATCCTTCAGCACGGCAGTCGTCTCATCCTCACGTACCGTTACAGGTAGCTCCAACGTACGGCTAAATTCACCCCAATAGCACTCTTGGTTATGCCATTTAGTAGCTACGGTGTCGTCGCCACTGCTTAGCGTGCCAACGATTGTCAAGAGCCCATCATTAATCTTCACATCCAGCTCCTCGCGATTCACTCCAGCGGTGCGGGCCTTTACTACGAGCTGTGTCTCGGTCTCGTACACATCGACTGCCAGTTGGCCAGTGTAGTCTTCCTCGCTCTGGGCAGGCTCTTCGCCCCACGGCGAAGTTTGGCTCTGCTGGCTCTGGGCAGGCATTGGGTTTGCTTGAGCGTGATTCATTGGCTGGTGAGTTGGCGCAGCTGGTGCGAGCGAGTCATCACCCTCCAAAAATGCTGCCGCAAGCTCATCACCGATCAAAAGATCATCATCTTGACTCCGGGCCATAATTTCCTCCACATACTTTCTTTTGCTAATTCACAATTACCATTTCGACAACAGTCTGGATTTATTATAGCTAATCGATGGCGTATAATCAACCGGAGAGGCCTCATGAGTGTAAAAATCACAATACCGACCTACCTTGCCAACCTCCTTGCCCCGCATACCTGTTGTGGTTGCAACATCACAGGGACACTGCTCTGTGATAATTGTAAAAACGACATCATTCTCGCCCCACTCTACCGTTGCCTCGAATGTGGCCAACCTACCCTGTCTGGCCAGTGCCAAGCCTGCACCCTGCCCTATGCGGCCGCTTGGTGTGCCCTGCAGCGTGAGGGCGCGCTAGAGCGACTGATCGACCGCTATAAGTTTGAGCGTGCCCAGGCGGCTCAGCACACCCTGGCAGACTTGCTCGACGCCGTCACACCACCGTTACCAGCCGATACCATCATCGTACCCATCCCAACCATTCCGGCTCACCAGCGCCAGCGTGGCTATGACCACTGCCGGTTGCTGGCTCAAGCCTTTGCCCGGCTGCGTGGCCTACCCTGCCTGCCAGTCCTCACGCGCGCTCAGCACAGTGTGCAGTTGGGGAGTAGCCGTGCCCAGCGCCAGCGGCAAGCTCGCCAAGCATTCGCCTGCCCACGCACACTTTCTTCAGAGGTCACCTATTGCCTTATTGATGATATTTCTACAACGGGAGCAACGATTCGCTATGCCGCGCGTCACCTCCGCACTGCCGGTGCACGGCAGGTTATTGCTGTGGTGGTGGCTCATCAGCCGTTTGGATAACAGGCTATTTTAGCGGTAGCCTTTCCGTAGTATATCGATGAAAACAACCCTCGTCTTTTGTCCTGCTCCATCTCATGCTATAATAGGCGAGACTGGAGAGATGACCGAGTGGTTGAAGGTACCGGTCTTGAAAACCGGCGTAGGCACCCCCTACCGTGGGTTCGAATCCCACTCTCTCCGCCATGTTGGGCTTACTCGAACCCTCGGTAGCTGGTGCGCTGCCGAGGGTATTTTTATATTGAATCAAGCCGCTACACAACCCAGACCTCAAAGGTTCACCCTTCATTCTTCTTTATCTTATTTTTCTGCCATTCTTCTCCGATGGAGTATGCCTTGAGTTCTACTCTATGCTATACTAAACATATGCAACCATCGCAATTCGATCAGTCATCGTCTTCAGATGCCACCGACCCATCGCGCACCACTCGTGCTGAGACTCAGGCTACTGATGAGCCTAACCCACCGCTCGAAATTCGCCGTGGGCCAAGTGAGGCCAATAGCAATTCGTCGCAGGTTTCGCCCTTCCCCGACCCCACCGAGCCGCTCCTCATTTGGCAAGAGCGTGAGGTAAATGACACCACTCGCCCCCGTGGCTGGTATGTGATCTTTGGTGTGGTTGTGGTGGTGCTCTTCGCAATTTCGATCTTTTTGTTTAAGTCCTACACCTTTGCGCTGCTTATTCCCATTATGGCGGTGGCGTTGATCGTCTCGCTGCAGCGGCCGGCTGCCTTGGTAAACTACAGCGCCAGCCACGCCGAGGTGGTGGTAGGCCAGCGCACCTACTCGTACGACACCTTCCGCTCTTTTAGCGTTACTGCCAAGCCTACGCAAAACTGGATTACACTCATCCCACGCAAGCGCTTCGCTATGCCCATCGTCATGTACTTCCCCGAGGATGTAGGCGAGCAACTCGTTGATCTCATCGCCTCTCACCTACCAATGAGCGAGCGCAAGCCCGACTTGCTTGAGCGGCTAATTATTTACCTGCGGCTGCAGTAGTGGTTTTAGCCACAGCGTCTTGCCCTCGGCGCACCTCTGTGCTACAATAATAAGCGATCTGGTATTATCCAGTGCACCTTATAGTTTGGTCTGGGCAACGTTTGTTTCCCAGGTATGCACTCGTAGCTCAGCTGGATAGAGCGTTGGCTTGCGGAGCCAAAGGTCGTGCGTTCGAATCGCGCCGAGTGTACCACGATAGCCTTACCCAAACCTAGGTCATGAGTAACACGGTCTGGGTTGGT
>CALIJG010000002.1 GCA_938018005.1 uncultured Candidatus Saccharibacteria bacterium
CAGCGCTTGGCTATTTCTTCCCGCAGCTGTTTGCTGATGGCCAAAACTGGGCTTCAGCGATTGGTATGTCGATTTTGCTCTGGGGCGTGCACTGCCTAATTCTCAGAGGTGTGCGCACGGCGAGTGCCGTGAACTTGCTTATCACGATTGCCAAGATTGTCCCGCTGATGGTCTTTCTTGTGGCGATTATTGCTGCCTTTAAGCTTGGTATCTTCTCGAAGGACCTCTGGGGCCTGGCTGGGAGCAATCTGAGTCTTGGAGCGATTCTCCATCAGGTCAAGGAGATGATGATCGTTACCGTCTGGGTGTTTATTGGCATCGAGGGTGCGGTTGTGTTCTCGGGCCGGGCTAAGCAGCGCAGTGACGTCGTTAAGGCGACCTTCATTGGTTTTGCCGCCGTGCTTGCGCTCTACGTCTTGATGACCGTTCTGGCCTTTGGCGTGGCAACGCAGCCGGAGCTGGCTGGTCTCAAAGACCCAGCGATGGCGCTCTTGCTTGAGAAGGTGGTTGGGCCGTGGGGTGCCTGGCTGGTCAATATTGGCTTGATCATTGCGGTGCTCGGTGGCTGGCTGGCCTGGACGATGTTTGCGGCCGAGCTGCCCTACCAGGCGGCAAAGGTTGGCACTTTTCCGACGTTTTTTGCCAAAGAGAACAAGGTTGGCGTGCCAAAGAACTCGCTGCTGGTGACCAACGCTTTGGTGCAGTTCTTTATCCTGACGATACCGCTGACGAGTGGCTCGGTGTATAACATTGGTATTGCCATTGCAACATCGGCAATTCTCGTGCCCTATGCTTTGACGGCCTTTTACCAGCTGAAGTACTCGGCTCTGGAGAAGCCAGAGACAAAGGGCCGAGCGGCCAATATCTTGATTGGTGTGATGGCTAGTGTCTATAGCGTCTGGCTAGTCTATGCCGCCGGGGTGGAGAACCTGCTGGTGACGGTATTCTTGTATGTGCCGGGTATTGTGGTCTATGGCCTGATGCGTCGGCAGCAGGGCAAGAAGCCGTTTACGACGCTGGAGTGGCTGCTCGTCGTGGCATTGCTGGTGGCGCTAGCTTATGCGCTGCTCCAGCTGCTAACTGGCGGGCTGGATAAGACACTTGGTATTACGATGCCGAAGCTGTTTAACTAATGAGGAGTCATGCGGTGCGCCAAGAAAAGGGCGCACCGCATCGATAATAGGAGAAAGGAGTGTGATGTTTCACTATGCGATTACCCGTCGGCCAAGCCGTAGCTTGATCAACGGCATTAGCCAGACGCCGGAGAAGGGGAAGCCAGATTACGAGCGAGCAATGCAGCAGTACGATCAGTACGTTGCGCTGCTCCGTCAGTGCGGCCTTGAGGTGACGGTCTTGGAGCCCAATGAGGAGTATCCAGATAGCGTCTTCATTGAGGATAATGCTCTGTGTACGCCGCATGGGGTGGCGATTT
>CALIJG010000003.1 GCA_938018005.1 uncultured Candidatus Saccharibacteria bacterium
CAGCGCTTGGCTATTTCTTCCCGCAGCTGTTTGCTGATGGCCAAAACTGGGCTTCGGTGATTGGTATGTCGATTTTGCTGTGGGGTGTGCATTGTCTGATTCTCAGAGGTGTGCGCACGGCGAGCGTAGTGAACTTGCTCATAACGATTGCCAAGATTGTTCCGCTGATTATCTTTCTTGTGGCGATCATCGCTGCCTTTAAGTTCGATATTTTCTCGAAAGATCTCTGGGGGCTGGCTGGCAGTAATTTCAGTCTTGGGTCAGTACTGAGCCAAGTGCAGAGTATGATGATCGTTACCGTCTGGGTGTTTATTGGCATCGAGGGTGCGGTTGTATTCTCGGGCCGGGCTAAGCAGCGCAGCGATGTCGTTAAGGCGACCTTCATTGGCTTTGCTGCCGTGCTTGCGCTCTATGTCTTGATGACCGTTCTCGCCTTTGGCGTGGCAACGCAGCCGGAGCTGGCTGGCCTCAAAGACCCAGCGATGGCGCTCTTGCTCGAGAAGGTGGTTGGACCGTGGGGTGCCTGGCTGGTCAATATTGGCTTGATCATTGCGGTGCTCGGTGGCTGGCTGGCCTGGACGATGTTTGCGGCCGAGCTGCCCTACCAGGCGGCAAAGGTTGGCACTTTTCCGACGTTTTTTGCCAAAGAGAACAAGGTTGGCGTGCCAAAGAACTCGCTGCTGGTGACCAACGCTTTGGTGCAGTTCTTTATCCTGACGATACCGCTGACGAGTGGCTCGGTGTATAACATTGGTATTGCGATTGCGACATCGGCAATTTTGGTGCCTTATGCCTTGACGGCCTTCTATCAGCTGAAGTACTCGGCTCTCGAGAACCCAGAGACGAAGGGCCGGGCAGCCAATATCTTGATTGGTGTGATGGCTAGTGTCTATAGCGTCTGGCTGGTCTATGCTGCCGGAGTAGAGAACCTGCTGGTGACAGTGTTCTTGTATGTGCCGGGCATTGTGGTCTATGGCCTCATGCGCAAGCAGCAAGGCAAGAAGCCATTTACGACGCTTGAGTGGCTGCTTGTCGCAGCACTGCTGGTGGCGCTGGCCTATGCGCTGCTTCAGCTGCTGACTGGCGGGCTGGATAAGACACTTGGTATTACAATGCCCAAGCTGTTTAACTAACAAGTAATCATGCGGTGCGCCGAGAAAGGCGCACCGCATTGCATAAGAGAAAGGAGTGTGATGTTTCATTACGCGATTACTCGCCGGCCAAGCCGTAGCTTGATCAACGGTATTAGCCAAACACCAGAGAAGGGCAAGCCAGACTACGAGCGGGCTATGCAACAGTACGACCAGTACGTTGCACTGCTCCGTCAGTGTGGCCTTGAAGTGACGGTCTTGGAGCCCAATGAAGAGTATCCGGATAGCGTCTTCATTGAGGATAATGCTCTGTGTACGCCGCATGGGGTGGCGATTT
>CALIJG010000004.1 GCA_938018005.1 uncultured Candidatus Saccharibacteria bacterium
TATACGTCAGCTCGCGCCCCTCCTGTCGCTCGATAACTGCCACCACGCTGCGCACCTTGGCAGCCGAGAGGTTACCCACCAGCAGCAGGTCGATCGTACTGGCCGATCCTTTCACCAACGCCCCCGCCGCAATCGCCACACGCAAGCGTGGCAACTGCATAATCGCATCTTGCCAAGCAGGCCGATAGCCCGATTTGTTCTTGGCTGGAGCAATTTTTTGATCGGCGAAGATGACGCGCAGTGGTGGATAATATTCGTACTGCTGGTTTACTTCGTAGTACAATTTGTTATCCACGCTGTCGCTCGTAATGATCCCCACTTCCAGCATATTGAGCAGCTCGCGGCGCACCGAATTAATTTGCTCATTAATTAGCCGCGTAATCTCGCGCACATAAAATGCCTTTCCTGGGTTGTTCAAGAAAAGGTGGAGCAACTTCACACGAGTTTTTGATCCAAACAGTGCATCTATCATTACGGTCACCAACTAGATTTATGGTATCACATCTGGCGCGCTTGCGCGAGCACCCGACCAAGGTACGCCTCAGCATCCTCCAGGCTGTGCCATATGATGTCTGGGTTGCGCCGCAGCCAGGTCATTTGCCGCTTGGCCAGGCGCCAGTCTGCTATGCAAAATGCCGCTTTGGCTTGCTCAAGCGTATACTCGCCCTGTTGTAATTTATGTATAATTGGGTAGATATTCCCCGTCATAGCCTCACTCTCCCAGCCATAGTGGGCAGCTAATTCCGTTGCTTCCTGCACAACACCATGCGCAAAAAGCTGCTCTGTCCGCTCAGCAATGCGCCTGCGCAGCACATCACGCAGCGTTGCAATACCCACAACATAAGTATTTTTATCAACATGCGCTGACCTCTGTAACTGTTGTCCTTCTCGCACTATTGTATTAATGACATGCCTTTTGTTGTATTTATTATTGGGTAATTCTATGTTGTGTACTCGACAATGTTCGTGCAAAGTTTCTATAGAATAGCCCTGTAACTGCTGCATAAGCTTTTTGTTCACCGTCGGAAATTGAAATTTATACAACACTGCATCGACATACAAGCCCGTCCCACCGACGAGAAATGGGATGCGCCCACGCTGGCGAATAGCTGCAATCTGCCGATTAGCATAACGCTGAAAATCCACAACTGTGTAGCGCTCACCTGGCTCCACTAAGTCGAGCCCCCAATGTGGCACAAGGGCTTGCTCATGCAGCGAAGGCTTGGCAGTGCCAATATCCATACCCTTGTAGATGGTGCGCGAATCGGCGCAAATAATCTCACCACCGTACTGCCTCGCAAGGCGAATCGCCAGGCTGGTCTTGCCACTGGCGGTTGGCCCAACGATGGCAATGAGTGGCAGAGTGGCAGGCGCGAGAGGCGGTGTGTTATTTTTTGTGAGCATGCGAGCTACCTTTCAGATTATTATGCTGCGCAGCAAGTGGCCGCCAGCGACGCTGCGCAAAATCGACCACGCGGTACGAATCATCACACAGGATCCCATCGTGCTCGAGTAATTGCCGTTGCACTGCCTGCCCACCCGGAAAGCCGACCGCAAGGCCTCCCTTGCAATTAACAAGTCTATGCCACGGCAGCTCCTCCGGCCCACCATGAGCAATCTCCCCCACTCGCCGTGCGGCGTATGGGTGGCCAGCAAAAGCCGCCAGGTCGCCATAGGTCGTTACCTTGTCATCGGGCAGCTGTGCCATCAGCTCATAGACGGCATCACGCAGGGTCATCACTGGCAAGTCGCTCAATTGCCGCCTCCACTTCGTACCAATTTGCGCAGCGCACCACCCCAGCTGGCAGCGTTGCGGCTTGGTTCCAGGCATAATCGCCAAAGAGCAGCGCGTTGCGGCCATGCGCTGCTACCGCTTGGCAGTGCTTGAGCTGGTCGTCTATCAGCACATCGGCGTTGATCTGCGTCATCAACTCTGCCTTCGTGGCACGGTGCGAATCATTAGTTAACTCATCCCAAATACCCGAGAAATAAACTGCTGTGCTCGCAAAGATACCTGGAAAATGCTCGTCGATCCAAGCTACTGTATCACCCTTTACTTGTAGGCAGCGTGACGTTGCAATCATCAGATGATGATGTTGTGCCAAATGCTCTAGCACCTCCAGCGCTCCACCAATGTGCCCGTAGCCCGCGCTTAGGCTCGTACTCACAATCTCGGCAGTGCGACGCTCCACCTCGGCATTATCCACCTGCCACATCTTGGCCCAATGCTCATCATAATCATCGACGGTCAGGTTCGTCCCCCAGCGCTGGTTGCTAAAGGCGACGATGCCAGCGGCATTCTCCGCCAGCACGTCGTCGATATCCACAGCAATGCGCAGGCGGCGCATTAGCTCAGCCCCTCTAGGTACGCTGCTAGCTCATCCAGCGGCACCGTTGTCTCACCCTGCTGGGTGCGCACACTTACCTGGCGGTTGGCTTTGTCGCGTGGGCCAACGATAATCTGCACCGGAATTTTTACAACAGTAGCTTCGCGGATCTTTTTGCCAAGCGATTCATTGCGCATATCTGTTGTGTATCTTACCTCGTTGTATTTTATAGGATGCATCAGTACCACTGTTTTAAGTATCGATGTGATTTCATCAACATAGTCTTCTACGGTGTTGTTAATAGTGAGAATACGAACTTGCTCGGGCGCGATCCAGAAGGGGAACCACCCCGCCGTGTGCTCAATAAAGACGCTCAGGAAGCGCTCAATCGAGCCCAGCAGCGCACTGTGGATCATCACTGGCCGAGCCATGTCACCTGCTTCATCGGTATATTCAAGGCCAAAGCGCTCGGGCTGGACGAAGTCGAGCTGCACCGTCGCTACCTGGTGCTCGCGGCCAATCGCATCCGTCGCCATGAAGTCGATCTTCGGCCCATAAAAGGCTGCCTCACCCTCCTGCTCGAAATAGTCCAGTTGTTTAGCCATCACAGCTGCCTTGAGCTGAGCCTGGGCCGATTGCCACAATTCTGGCGCTCCAAGGTAGCCCTCTCCCTCATCGCGATAGCTCAGGCGGACACGCAGCTTCATCCCCACAATGTGGTACAACTCCTCGGCACAAGCCAGCAAATTACTCATCTCCTGCTCGATCTGATCCGGCCGGCAAAACACATGGCTATCATCCTGCGTCAGTGAGCGCACCCGGCTCAGGCCGCCCAGCTCACCAGTTTTTTCGTCGCGGTAGTCGGTCGTTGTCTCGAGGTAGCGCACCGGCATATCACGGTAGCTCCGTGGCTGGCTCGCAAAAATCTGCGTGTGGTGCGGGCAGTTCATCGGCTTGAGGGCCATCTTGTCGCTCGTCTCTTGGCTCGTCACGAGAAAGAGCTCGTCGCCAAACTTCGCCCAGTGCCCGCTCGTCTCGTACAGATCTTTCTTGGTAATGTGCGGCGTCCAGACTTTGGCAAAGCCGTATTTCTCACGCAGCTGGTTGGAGAGCTGCGCTGCTTTATCGCGCAAGATCGTGCCGCGCGGGGTAAAGAGTGGCAAGCCCACCCCCACCAGTGGCGACATTGTGTAGAGATCGAGCTCTTTGCCAAGCTTGCGGTGGTCGCGCTTTTTGGCTTCTTCGCGCATCTGTAGGTAGCTATCAAGCTCCGCTTGCGTTGCAAAGGCCACGCCATAGAGCCGCTGCATCTGCGGCCG
>CALIJG010000005.1 GCA_938018005.1 uncultured Candidatus Saccharibacteria bacterium
GCGGTGATCGACAAGGACTTTACCGCTGCGGTGGTGGCTGATGCGATTGATGCTGAAGCTTTGGTAATTCTTACGGCTGTCGATAACGCGATGGTCGACTATGGTACGCCGCAGGCTCGTGCGATTGGCCGGACGACCAGCCAGGAGATGCAGGCTTATGCCGAGCAGGGGCAGTTTGCGTCGGGTAGTATGCTACCGAAGGTGCAGGCCGCGCTCAATTTCGTGGCAAAGCCTGGTCGGCGCGCCATTATTGCCAACCTAGAGCACGCCGCTGCCGCTGTGGCCGGTGAGCAAGGGACGATTATTGTGTCGTAAAGCGTCGTAAGGAGCAAGATAATGAGATACTGGCATAGAAGCCGGTGTCTCATTTGATTTAGTCGTGCGTGGCGCTTGTGCTAGGCGGCTTGAGAGGGCTGCTCTAACCGGTCGTGGTCGATGCTGCGTGTCACCTGGCGTGAACCCTCGGATCGAACTATCCGGAATTTCCGGATAGTTGCCTCACGCTCCAGCTCACCAGAAGAGAAGACGTTCCCGAGGTGCTCGCTGATGGTGCACACATCGACGTCGAACAGCTCGGCCATCCGGCACTGCGTTAGTCGGGTTAAAGACGTATCAAGACGACGGATGTAACGATCTGTACCTGGTATGAACAAGATAAAGAACTTGCTGAAATATATAGGTGTGAAACAAGAGCGTTTAATCAATAGGTAAAAAGAAATAATAAAAAAATTTGATGAAGATTTTATATTCCAATTAACTGATGAGGAAGTGGACGAACTTTCAAGATCACAAAATGTGACCTTGAACAAAGGAATAGGTAGAGGAAGCAATATAAATACCCTGCTCCGTAAAGGCATTTGGTAGGTACCTTGGACGACCCCAACTTGAGGTGAAATTTTTGCGCCTCAAGTTTTCAAACTCATTCGCGGCATACAATCTTCGCCTTCAAACTTCTCAATATTGTTTTTCCTGTCTATTAATCTCCATGATAAAAGTGGTAGAAACTATACAGGTTAAACAAAAAAAGATAAATGTTGAGAAAATTTCGAAGTAAAGTCGGACAGAAATAGATAGTTTTGATTAAAAGATCCTTGACGAGTCGTAACAGGATCAGCGCGCTTATGTGGACGTGAATTCCAGAGTTGCTGTTGACAATGATACCAGGAGGCATATAATTTTAGGCAGACACAGGCTAACGCTGTGTCACTCTAATCTCCGGCGAGTGGTTTTCAGGTCACACAGCGGGAGATTTTGTTTTAGAGTGATTATCGTGGTTTTCTGTCAAAGACTTTGCGGTTTGTGCTGTTGGCTTTCAAATAGTCAATGCGGCTACTTCGCCTACCCGACACAGAGTACTGGCTGATACATCACAGTCACAAGAACTCTACTGTTAGCCTCCTGGGTTCTTGCGTACTTTAATGTACGTTCAGCGAGACGGCGTGTCGAGAAGGCCTGGAAGAAAAGAAACGGCGGAGAGTCGAATGAACTCACCTCTTAGGTGCAGGGAATTGCTACACTCCCGTCGACTCAACGTAAATTCTAGCTAGGCTAGCGAATCGGAATCGCACATAAGTATGAATACGCCGGCGGCACTCATCACAGCTGCTGTAACAGCAAATACGAGAGCGCGTACGACCGGGAATTCGACAGCTGAGGCACGGCCAACAACAAGACCGATGCCAAAAAAATACGGTGTGCTCAAAACCGCAGTAAGAGCACATACGCTCTTCTTGCTCATGGTTTCCTCCATTCCCAGGAGTGTAGCATCTTTATTGTATAATACTCAGCGAGATATGCCTAGGGTTGGTTTCCCACTGACCTATGCTTTTTATACTCTCTGTTATGCGATATCAGAAAGATTCGTGTCAGGGTCTTTTGCTCTATAAGCTTACTATAATAGGGGACATAACCTCTTAGAGTAAGGACTGTGGTAGATGATGTAGCTTGATGAAGAGTTTATGCGTTACACTAACCCACGAATAGTTAAGGATAGTATGATACCGAGTGGATGGTGAGCTAAAATAACTGAGTGCCCAGTACTTTATTTCTCAAACTACTTGACATTTCAATATACCTTGTATAGCATAGTACCAGGCAATAACAATAATATCGTAAGGAGTATCGAATGAGGAGAATCGATATAATCAAGCGAGCGGGGCGTAACCTGCGCCAAGCCAAGGCTCGCACAGCACTAACAGCACTGGCAATGTCAGTGGGAGCATTTACAATTGGTCTGGCGCTGATGCTGGGCAATGGCGGCCGGGCTTTCTTGACCTCGGTGATTGATAGTGCCGGTAGTGCCTCAACGGTGTATGTGACACACGCCCGTGACGAAAAGAAATTACCTGAATATGGCAAAGATAAGGCAGTGAATGAGAGCGGCGCCCTCGTGCTGAGCGATGATGATGTCGCCAAGCTCAGCAAGCTGGATCACGTCAAGACGGTGCGGCCGTACGCGAATGTGACCCAAGTGGTGCGCTACGTAGAGAGCCCAGCCAACCACAAGCGGCTGATTGCCTCGATTAACGTCAAGAATGAGGGCAAATCATCGAAGATTGTGGCTGGTGAATTGACGAAGACTGATGACGGTACAGACCTCGTGCCTGGCCAAGCGATCCTTGCCAAGGAATATCTGGCCGACTTTGGCTTTGACTCGGCCCAGGATGCGGTTGGCAAGACGGTTACGCTCCATGCTCAGGGGCCGGGCGGGACGCATGATGCCCAACTGACTATTGTGGCGGTCGAAACAGCCGGTATGGCCTCAATTGGCTACCAGCCTGGTGTGACGATTGCGACCGATGATGCACTGCTTATTAACCAAAAGACCAAAGCCCCCGGTGCGGCCAACCAGTACCCAAGCGTCGTGATACGAGCAGACAGCGATGATCATGCTGCTGCCGTGAAAGACGCGGTCGTGAAGCTCGGTGGTGGTACCTACCAAGCTCAGACCTTCACTGAAGCGAAGGAAGGTATGCTCAGTATCATCAATGGGGCGCAGTATGCTCTGCTCGCCTTTGGTGCTCTCGCCTTGCTGGCTAGTATGTTTGGGATCATTAACACCATGTACATCTCGGTGCTGGAGCGAACGCAGCAGATTGGCCTGATGAAGGCGCTGGGGATGCGCAGCCGCGATGTTGGTAAGCTCTTCCGCTACGAGGCTGCGTTGATCGGCGTCATCGGTGGTGCGATTGGTGCGGGCGGTGCCAGCCTACTGAGCCTGCTTAACCCCTGGATTGTTGAGAAGCTCAAGTTTGAGGAGGGTATGCAGCTGCTTCTACCGGAAGCCTGGCAGATGGTCGCCCTCGTGGCACTACTGGCCATCCTCGGCATTATTGCCAGCTACCTACCAAGCCGCAAAGCGACGAAGCTTGACCCAATTGAGGCATTAAGGACAGAATAGAATAAGGAGAAGGACATGATTGAACTACGGCATATTACCAAAACCTATGGCAAAAAGCACAACCAATTTAAGGCACTCAATGACATCAACCTCACCATTCCTGGAGGCGCGAGCGTAGCCATCCTTGGCAAGTCCGGCTCGGGTAAGTCCACCTTGATGCACGCGATCTCTGGTCTCGACCGGCCACAGACAGGGCAGGTGGTGATCGGCGGGCGAGATATCCTGCAGATGAAGCCGCGGCAGGTTGATGCCTTCCGGGCACGGACGATTAGCTTCATCTTCCAGAGTTTCTTTGTCGAGGGTAACGATAGCGTGGTGAGCAACGTGATGCTACCGCTAGAGATCGCTGGTGTGCCGCGGGCGCAGCGCAGCGCCAAGGTGAACCAGGCGCTCGAGGCGGTCGGCCTGGCCAGCAAAAAGCACAATAAGGCTAAGGATCTGTCCGGTGGGCAGAAGCAGCGTCTGGCGATTGCCCGAGCAATCGTCGGCGAGCCCAAGATCCTGTTTGCTGATGAGCCAACTGGCAACCTCGATAGCGAGACGGGTACCCAGATCGAGGAGCTGCTCTTTCGCCAGCAGCGCGAGCACGGCACAACGCTCATCATCGTAACGCACGATGCGGATCTGGCTAAGCAATGTGATTACCAAGTGGTGATCAAAGACGGGCGTGTCACACGCCATAACATCCCAGGGGGACACTGATGAATGCAACTGACTATGCCGAGGCGCTGACGACGCAGCTGCGCAAAGGCTTCTTATCGTACTGCGTGCTGGTGGTGTGTGCCAAGGAGCTACGCTACACCAGCGAGATCATCCAGCAGCTCCGTCAGGCTGACCTGATGGTGGTGGAGGGGACGATCTACCCATTACTGAGTCGTTTGCAAAAGGACGGGCTCTTGCAACACGAATGGAAAGAAAGTGAGCAAGGGCCACCGCGCAAATACTATACGGCGACGCCATTTGGCGCAGAGGTGACCAAGCAGCTCAAACACAATATTGCAGCACTAAGTAGTACAATTAAGAAGTTGTAAGGAGGATATGCAATGAAGGAAATTACCAACATTCACCTCGCCAAGACGCCATTTCGTGTTGAGGTTGAGGCGAAGCACGCACTGGGAGAGTATCTGACGTCGATTCAGCAGCGGATGCATGCCGAGCCAGAAGCAATGCGCGAGATCGAAGCACGGATGGTCGAGCTGCTCGCCGAGCGCGGTGTGACGCGCGATGGTGTGGTGACTGCTGAGGATGTCACAGCGCTGCGCGGTCAGATGGGTGAACCTCGAGAGTTTGCCAGTGAAGCCGAGGCAGGAGACGACGATGCTGCGCTGCGAGATGCAGCTGAGGCGGCTCTCACGGATGGGGCGCCCAAGCAGCTGATGCGCGATACAGATCATGCGTTGATCGGTGGGGTGTGTGCTGGGCTAGCGGCATACTTTGGAATTAGTCCGCTGTGGATTCGTCTCCTGGCAATCGTCTCACCTTTTATGACGTTTGGGACGGCGCTGCTGATCTATATCGTGATGTGGCTTTCTATTCCACCAGCAGTGACGGCGTCGGATAAGCTGCGTATGGCCGGTAAGCCAGTGACGTTTGATAGCTTAAAAAAAGCCGCTGCCGAGCCTGCCAGCGGTAGCCAAGCGGCCCAGACTGCGGCGAAGGTGCTGCGCATTATGATTGGCTGTGGGGTCTTGATGATGGCGCTGGGTGCACTCGTCGCACTGATGGTCGGTGGTGTAATGAGCGCTACTATGGTCTCAAGCATGGGCGACTTTGCTGCGCAGAGCTGGCTGTGGCTGGCGTATGGTTGTGCAGTGCTCGGCGGCGTGGCGCTGACTGCTTTGCTCTCACTTGGTGCATGGAGTATCTTTGCCTGGCGGCTGAAGCGGCCAGTTGGTATTGCGATGCTAGCGATGCTCCTCGTTGGGGCAGTTGCTATCTCTGGCCTAGCGGTTGGTGGCATGAATGCGGGGATGAGCCTCGAGCGCCAAATGCGCGACGTGCAGCGCACCAAGGTGGTTGACGTAGCTGATGCCACCACAGTGCGTGTCGATGGGACAACTCGGGCGAGCTATGGTGGCTATGCCGAGAAGCCACGCGTTGAGGTAGATTACTTGCAGATGAAAGGTGTCAAAGAGCCAACGACAAAAATTACCAAAGAAGGTAACCGAGCTATTGTGACCGTGCAGCACGATGCTTGCCGCGACCGGCACGACTTTTTCTCGACGTGTACTTACTCACCCAAGGACTATGTGAGCGTCCGGGTCTATGGTCCATCGCCGCAGACGATGGAGGTGAACCATCGCCCTGATGTGGTGACCGATCGGCCATAGGCCAAGGGTAGCTAGTGTCAATGTCAAAGACCCGCTTGCATGGTGGGTTTTTGCATTTTTGCTTGCGGGGAGGCGGAGCGTGAGAGATGGGCCACAGCATGGTTGGTATGGCGATTTATCTCACCTTTGCTATACTAGAGGTATGAGTCAGTCGTCGTCTCCCCAGGTTTTAAGCCCATCGGCGCTTGCGATGGTAGCGCAGCGCTGTAAGGTGGCGCGTGATCAGGTGCGGGTGGTGCCGATTGAGGGCGCGTCAACCGGGTGTCGACGAGCTGTTGCACTGGCCGGAGCGCAGTCGGTGTTTGTCAAGGAAGCTGATCCAGAAGCTTCGAACCACGCTGCGCTGGCAGCGGCTCTGAGCAAAGATGATGCGGTAATTCGGGCGCTGCAGCAGGTCAGTTCGCCTCTGGTGACGGAGTTTGTACAGTATGATGATGAGCGGGTGATTATGCTTAGCCAGGCGTATATTGCTAAGGATGGCTGGCAGTGGCAGCCGCCTGACGCGGCAGATAAGCTGGCTCGTCAGCGCTACATAGCGGCGGTGCTGCGGGCGATTGCTCAGCTTGAGCAGACCGAGTTGCCTGCGGCGGCAGCTGAGACGCTTGGGCTGCATGCTACAGCGTTTGACCGAGTCGTGCAATGCCAGGGGCTTACGCTACTGCGTGATGATGCGACGCGGCGTGAGGAGCTCCAGCAGACGTACCGCTCCTGGGCTGAGCAAGCCAGTAAGCCAGTGATTCGTCGGCGCTACGAGCAGTTTTGCGCTGTGCTTGATAATACCGAGCGCTTAGCTGATCTCGCGGTGCTAGCAGGGCAGGTGGCTGACCAGCCGTGTGATCGGTTGAGTCATGGTGATGTGCGGAGCGAGACGATTGCCTACCATGCCGCTCAAGATGGCGTAAAGCTGATCGATTGGCAGTGGGCAGCTTATGTGCCCAAGCGGTGGAGCGCAACCGAGTTCTTGCTCGACATGGCGCGCCGCGGCTACAATGTGCAGGCCTGGCAGGCCGAGCTGAACCGGCCGCTGCTTGCTGGCCTAGTAGGGTATTATGCTGTGTGTAGCGCTCAGCCCGTCCCTGAGGCGGCTCAGGCAGTGCGGCGGCTCCAGGCGTATATGGCGGCCACGGCGTATGATATGCTGGGTTATGAATAGCTAAGGACTGGCAGTGGACGCTTAGTTGACTGCTGCATCAAGTATGCATATGTCACGAGTGCCTGAGAGTGTCATTTTAGATGATAGGAGGTGAATATACCATGGTAAAGACGGCGCACAGTGATTTTGAGATTGATTCAGCTACCAAGCAGGGAGAAGAGGGTGAGATTTCGTCTCAGGGTACGCAGCCACGGTATAACCAGGAGACTGAACGCGCTATTGCTCAGGCGCGCGCTATGATGGATGGCATGCAGTCATCGCAGCGATTGATGCAGAATCGTGATGTGAACCATTTGATATGCTATGAGAAGAAAATGACTCGTGAGCGGCGCTAGAAGAGAAATAGGTCAGGCACGTAAGGGGGGCGATAGCGTGTTACGGTTATAGCGAGTAGTAGGGTGCTGAGTTATATCTTCGTTTTCTTCATCTCCTGGCGCAGTATATGGCTTAGATAAACGAGCTTAGGTTAGTTGTTCATGAAACAAAATAATCGCGTCAGAGCGGTACGGGTAAGGGGAATATCTACTGGTGATGTGGTTGCTTTGCTCGCTCGTTTTGTACTTGCCCTGTCATGGAAAAGAGGATAGCCATGCAAGGAAGGAGTACGCCGTATGATGTATCCGGGGTGGCGTAGTCGCGAGAATATGGGTTGTCTTGCTACATGTGGGGTATATGACAGACGATGAGGGATGTAGAGGTCTATTCGTCGTGCAGCGTGATAAGCGTGAGTATGAGCACGCTGAGCGGTATTTGCGTGGAAGGGTTTAACATGCAGAAGATTGCTTAAGGTATTCGCTCTAGGCACTAGTTTAGTATCGTGGGTATGAGGACCTAGCGCCATAGTTCTTCAAGCGAATAGGAGCGCTCTGGTTCGTCAAGCGGTGTCCATAATGATGCTCGGTTTTCTTGGGCCAGTGCTTGATGTGTGATAGCTATCTGCACGGCAGTGTCACAATCGATGCGCTGCTCTACTGCTCGAATGGCTCGCTGCAAGTGTCGCTGCTCTCGATTCGATGCCACAACGAAGAGTAGGGCAGGTAATGGCTGTCCTGTGACTGCCCAGCCGCCATGACGGAAGTATGAGAGGTACTGAGCAATTGTTTTGGTGATTGCTGCTCGCGGTGTATTAGCAGCAAAGATATCGAGAAAAAAGCGACGCGTCTCTGAGGCTGTTTTGAGTGATCCAAAGGCATCGGGTAGTTTTTGAGGAAAGTAGTGATAGTGTGCCATCTCCCGCGGCAAAAATACCCGCAGTGCTGGATGGCACTGCTGTAGCTGATGAGTCCACTGGTACACGGCAAGTACGTGGTCGACAAACGATTGGCTGACCTGGGCATCTCGATAGCTTGCTTTGATGAGCTGCGCTGTCACCAGAGGTCCGTCATCGATCTGCTGCAGTACCCGCAGCCCTCGTGCTGTCAAATAGTAGGCTGCTGGTTTGCCTTGGAGCTTCATGTGGCTAGTATAGCGGCGTGCTACAAGACCATGATTGCATAGAGCAGTAAGACGGGTATGTAAGCTTGATCCGGCAGCAACTCCGAGGCTCTTGGCAAGTAACTGCCGTGTTCCAAAACGGTATCGGTATAGTGCAATAAGAATAGAATGCTGTCGTTCCCCTAACACTGAGCGCTTATCTGCACCAAGCTGAACACGATTTTGTTTGTTTTCTCTCTTGTTCATACTATATTCATGTCTCCTTGCCTCCTCGCAACCTTTCTATCTCTCTCACTACCATCTCTCTTGATCTATATTTATCTCTATTTCTATATCTTTATATCTATATCCATATATCTATATATCTATATATCTCTTTCTCTATATTTCTATTTCTATATCCTTATCTATACTTATCTCTATTCATCTATCTCTATCTTTATTTCTATTTACTTATTTTTATATCTCTCTATTTCTATCTTTACATTTCTCTATATTCACACCATTCTCTATCTTTACCTATATCTCTATATACATCCATATATCCATATCGATTTCTCTCCTATTATATATAAATATATAAAAGAAGAGAAAAAAGAACCCACGCTAACAGGGAAAAAACAGGGTAAACCAGGCGAATTTCGAAATTCGCCTGGTTTGAAGGAAGAAAATGGTTAAAATGGAGGTATTGTAAGGGGGTGGTAGAGTGCTAGAAAGCAAGAGATAGAGACGCTAATAAGTACAATCGTAAGGGGATGTAGCCTAAGCTGAGAAGCGGGGTGAGGAGGAAGGTAAGGCTGTGAGGTGCCAGGAATAACAGCAGAGCTTATTTTATGTCTACGATATCTTATTAGCGGTATACGTTTCATGGCGTATATATACACCAGGTATTATTGTTTATTAGGTGAGCTTGGATAGCTCCAAGAGTGTTAAGCGAGCTAAGACGCTGTTTGTATATAGAGTATGGTTTTTTGTCCCAGGTGCGCTTCAGTAAGCTCGACACGAACAACTGGAAGTCCCTGCTCGCCTTCCATAGGCGCTTCAATCGCGGGTGAGGTGGCTCCAAAGCCGAGCACAGCTAGCCTAGCGCCTACTGTGGCGGCCAGCGAGACTCCGACGGCCCGCGGTATCCGCAACGCGGCCTGCCCGTCCGATTAGTGCGGCGATGAGGCAGCAGATCCTCGACCTGGCCCGCACAGGTATAGCTGTCAGCCAGATCGCTGCCGAAGTCGGTGTCGCAGAGACCACTGTCCGTGCTACCTGTCGCCAGGTCACGCAGCCGCCTCGTCGCAGGCGACGCTTCACCAGCGATGACCTCCAGCGTGCTCAGCAGCTCCACGCCCAGGG
>CALIJG010000006.1 GCA_938018005.1 uncultured Candidatus Saccharibacteria bacterium
GGGAGTGTTTGGCCAAGATAATGGAAGCGAATAATACACGAGCTATCTGGTGCAGCGGCCGAGCTTAGCAGAGTACGCGCGTGGCCAGACACGTGTTCTGAAGGTTCAAGAGGCAATGTGCGCCCAAGCTGCGAATATGCCATCCACCCCGTGCAACCAAACGCACAATCGCGAAACGGCTGGCTAGCGAGCAGACGCTGGCGTGCGGCGTGGTCGGTAATAGTGCCAATGACGATGCCACCTGGCCCATCGATATTGATAAACTCACCGCGGCTTAGGGTAATGTCGAGTGACTGCGTGAATTCGCTCTTTACTCGCTGCGCGAGTTCCTTCGTTGCATTCGTCCAGAGTGGCTCGGGTCGCACTGTGTGCAGGACAGCGCTCATGCCAACGCCTGCCACGATGAGCAGGATCATTACCATAAGGGGCTGCCACATATGGCGGAGAAGAGTGAGAAGCTTGGCGAGTGTATGGCGCATGTATTTCATACATATAATATATATCAGGCGCTGGATGCTTGCAATGAGAATAAAACGATGTAATAGCTAAGAATATAAGAGTAGCTTATCGTGTGTTATTTTGTGCCAGCAAGGTAGATTTCTTGCACCTGGGCATCACTTAGAGCGGTGGTGTGGACAGCCCCAAACTGCATCATACCAGTGAAGAATGTATTAGTGCTGTTGATAGGTGTGCCATCACCATTACGCCACTCGCTAAAGCGCCCGCAGCCAAACTTCCAGTAGCCGCGGAAGTTTTGGGCCTGCGTGACGCTCGGGTCATGAGCGACCAGTGCGCCATCGGCATAGAGCCGCATCCCTTGTGGTGAGAGCGAAGCAGCGACGTGGTGCCATTTGCCATCGGCATAGTTTTTACCAGCTGGTGAGAAGACAGAGCGTGTGGCATTGGGCCACACTGCAAAGGCAATGCGCCCTTGCTTGTCGAGAAAGAGGACACGGTCTAAGCTTGGGTCGGCACCATTGTCTGGTGTACTGGCAAAGCCGGCGATGCGCCCATTATTGAGCCCGTATTGATTGGTATTAAACCAGACAGAGAGGGTAAAAGGGTTGGGGTTATCAACCGGTGTGGGGTAGGCGAGGCAGGTATCTTTAAAGAGGGTGCTGCGCACACGGTCGCGGCGGCAGGCGTATGATTGTGAACCATGAGCAGCGGCCGTGCGCGTGAGCCAGGTACCCTTATTGTTATTACCAGATAGGTCGCGCTCGGTAGTGCCAGTATCGAAGAATGTCATGCCGTAGATGAAGAGCGCCTGCGAGGGGGCAGTGAGCTTGGTGGCATCAGTGCAGTTGTAGAGCACTGGGCGGGTGGTATTAGTATTGTTGTTGATCGTACCGGAAAACGCCCCGCTCGTTAGATAAAAGTTATGAAAGATAATGAAGCATATCCCTACCAGGGTAATAATTGCTGCGACGATGACAGAAGTGATGGGCAATGGTTGCGGTGAGCTATCGGCTGCGACAGGCCGAGATAGCTGGCGAAGGCCATAGAGCATCAGCCCAAAGGGGGTAAGACAAATGAGCATAATACACAAGACGACCCACGCTGTGTAATGAATCGTTGGCATGAAAAAATACTGCCCATGGCTATTTTGCACCGAGACGGTAATGGTAGCATCTTGGCCGGGGTAGAGCACTGTGCCGACTGCGTCGATTGGGAAAACTCCGGTATTGACGATGTGCATAAGGGCGCCTTTGTCTGAAGGGAGAACGCTGAGCACGCTAAAGTTAATCCATGGATGAAACCACAGTGATACAGCGCAGAGCACCAGCGTCATGCCAATAATCCGATAATACCAGCGCCACGTTGGGCGAGCTCGGCGGGTGGCTAGATGGATGATGAGCCAGCCAATCACCACCCATGGCGCCATCAGCCATACCCAGCCAAGCCATGGATTGATGAAAATTGCTTTGCCAATGATGGCGCTGTGCTCGATGGGGAGCGGATCAGCCGCGTGGTTGAGGTCGCCCTTGGTGAGGATACGCTGGTTGGTGATAGACTGTATCCGATGAGTATACGTCCGGCCGTGGCGCCGGAAGGTGATGATATCGCCGGGGTGATAGTTGCTAGCTTGCTGGGTGACAACGAGCGAGCCAACTGGTGCGGCAGTCGCCATGCTTGGCGTTGTGACAAAAAAGATACGCATGCCGAGCGCCATCATCACGGCAACGAAGCCTCCAAGACAGAGGCTTAGGATAGTGATGATAATTATTCGTTGCCGCGGCATGCGCATTGTCCTACTCCAGAGGAATTACGCGCCAAATGTCCACGTCAGTGGTTGCGAGACCTGCAAACCTTGGTAGGTTGGGCCGGCGCTAGCGTCGAGCGACACCTCAAAGGTGATTGGCACACTCTCGCCAGTATTGATGGTTGCCTTGCTGAGCTTGGCGAGCAGGTCAATAGCACCGCCTGCTTGCAGTTGTGCGGCAGTACCCGTAAAGAATGTGCTGCTGCCTGATTTGATAGCTACCTTGACTTTACTGCAGAGGTCAGTTGCACTACCTGCTAAAGAAGCACCAGGGACAGGTGATTGGCTACATGTGCCAGGGTTAAGGCTAAAGGATGTTGCGGCCACGCTTCCGGTGTTTTGCAGAGTAATGTTGGTTGTTTGGGCTGGCCCACCAGCAACGAGTGGTGTGCTCGTGCCACCATACTTGTTAATAGTAGAACAGGTAGCAGAGTTGGTCGTTGCACCAGCACCATCTGTGCTATTGCAGGTGTAGGTACCCGATGTTTCCTTCATGGTGAGTGTACCGGTTGAGGCACTGTTGATGGTGTTTTGGATGCTTGCCGCAAAGCCTGCGAAGGTTGGTGTAAAGGTAAAGGCGACCAGCAGTGCACCGACGATCCCCGTTGAGATAAGGCCGATCCGCTTCTTGCTCTGGCCAGCTTGAGTTGCAATCATAAAAATCCCCCTTATGGTTATATTAACTATAAGTGTATCAAAAGCATGAGCGTTATACAAGGCAGCAGGTCGCTGATTGCTGTGCGTATAGTGTGATAGCTAAATTTATAAATTATCAGATGTCAGTGGCGGCTTTACTAGTTTGCTCATCTCTCCTTCGGGGTGACAGAAAGATCGATTTGGTATTTTCTATAGATTGGTCTCTTCCATTGGCGCCAAAAGCCTAATGAAGTAGATAGTAGATTTTTCCTCGATGTATGGCAGAGCAGTGAGAGAAAGGTTACTGTAAAAGATCTTGCTCATACAGACACATCATGTCTGTACCTCTGTTTTGCTATAGTGGCTCGTGCGAGAGAATCGGCTACAACACTGTTATATCGCCAGCCTATCTGCCCAGCTCCTTGTAAACCTGCTATAATAGAATATGAATAGAAAGTAAAGAGGCGCTATCGGGCAGGGTAGCGCAAGCGGAGGTCGGAGCGGATATGGCAATCAGTCAGGCGAAACTAATTCAGGCAGCGCGGCGAGTCTTTGCCCAGGACGGCTACAAGGCGGCATCGATTGTGGAGATTGCTCAGGTGGCGGGCATTGCGGTGGGTGGTGTGTATTTGCTCTATCCGTCTAAGCTGGAGCTCTTCCTTGCGGTGTATCGTGCGGAGGACGAAAAGACGAAGAACCGGATTGTTGGACGAATCGATTGGTCGCAGCCGCGGGCGGCTTTTGCAGCCTATCTACGCGCCACAACACAAGCAACGCGGCGTAATAAAATCCTCGCCGAGTGGCAGAGTGATGTGCCTGGCGAGCAGGTGCGCCAAGCCTACCAAGACGAGGCCAAACAAGCAGGAGTGGGTCATAATCTGGCAATGCGTGGTGAGTTCTTTGCTGAGCAGGTGCAGCAGTGGCGGCGCGATGGCATACTGCGGCCAGGCGCGACCGACCAGATAATTAGCGAGCTCTTTACAGCAGTGGCGGCAATCGACGCACTGGAGGGTATCGCACCAAAGACGATGAAGTTTATGGTTGATGCGGTGCTTGAGCAGCTGTTTGTTAGTGAATAGTCGTCGCCATACGTCGCTATAAAATAATGAACGATGCAGAACGCAGAAGCAAATCTGTCGTATTATTTGCAATTATAACTGCTTCATCGTATACTTATCACTAGTATGTTGCAATATCTTCGTTCGAGTGAGGCAGATCAGACGATTACGCCGCGCGATGCGCTGCGGGTTGGCTCGTGGCTGCGCTGCGAGAAGCCCAGCAGCGAGGAGATCGACAAGCTCCTGGCGCTTGGTATGGACGAGAACATCATCAAAGATGCGCTGGACCCGCACGAGGTGCCGCGGGTTGATTTTGAGGATGAGTGGACGTATTTGATTGCCCGCTTGCCTGATACGGACGATGACTTTAACGATTTTACGACGCCAATATTGTTTGGCATTCACAAAAACTACGTGGTAACGCTCTCGCGCGATAGCCTGGGTCGGCTCTGGCAGCCTTTTGTTGACAAAACGCGGATGAATACGGCACGGCGGATTGAGCTGGTGGTGGCAATGATCGAAGCAGTGTCGCTGCAGTACCAGCGGCGAGTGGCAACGATCAACCGGCAGATGCGGGCAGCAACAGACGACCTCCATACGTTGCGGGCGCGCGATATCGTGACGCTGACCGAGTATGAGCGCAAGCTCAACGACTATCTCAATGCACTAGTGCCAATGAACTGGGCGATTGAGCGCTTGATGGCAAACCGCAGTCTCCGCCTCAAAGAGGATGATAAGGATGATGTGGAGGATATCTCGATTGATTTGGAGCAGGTGATTGCGCGTTGTAAGTCGCTCCTGCGCACCATCACCAATGTACGTGATAGCTACCGCGCCGTGATGGACACGCGCCTGAATGAGACGATCCGCTTACTAACGGTGATCACGGTGGCGCTGACCATTCCAACGATGATCGCTGGGCTTTATGGTATGAATGTACCGGTGCCAGGAGCGGACGACCCAACGATGTTTTGGAAGATTACCGCCGTGAGTGTGATAGCTGCCATGGCAACCGGGTATTATTTCTTGCGCCGGCGGTAGGGGCTAGTGCACCCCACCCGCCTTGAGTAATGTCTTGAGTCCGTGCTCGCCGCCACCAAAGCCGCTGGTGGTGTAGTCGTTGACGATCATGTAGGGGAGGCCAGTGACGCCGAGCTTGAGGGCACGGCTGGTGTTTGTGGCAATGTCGGCTTTGTGCTTCTCATTTGTCACACAGTCGCGGAATGTCTCCACGTTGAGGCCAGTGGCCTCGGCCGATGTTTCGAAATAGCTAACCGGGAGGAGTGGAATTTCTTTGGGCACGGCAACGCCTTTGACGCCAATGCCTTTGTCGAAGTAATCTGCCTTGATGCGGGGCACAATGTGATGCGTGTATTCCCAATATTTATGCTGGTCGGCCGCGCAAAATGCCGCCTCGGCGCCACGTTCGGTGTTGGGTACGATATCTTTGAGAACGGCAACAATCCGGTGCTCGTAGCGCAGCTTGCCCGACTTTATGTACTGCTGGAAGTCTGTGGTGTTTGTAGCGGCCTCGACCTGGGCGCAGAATGAGCAGAAGTAGTCGGTGTAGTCGACGAAGACATTAGGCGCATTGTGGCTGCCCTGCGACATCGCGCTCTGCCATGGTTCACCTTTGCCAATGTGCTTGTTGGGTGGGCGGTTGATGAGATTGTAGGCGAAGAGGCTGATGATTGTGACAACGACAATCCCAAGCATGATATGGATCAAGCTAACCCCTGTTTGTTGTGACTTCATGATACTCCTCCTGCTGAGCTAATGTTATGTAGATGGCGGCAATCTGGCCCGATCGATAGAGCGAAAAGAGGCTGAGCCCAAGGGCAATGATAAGCACAATGGTGCTGGCAACTGTCGCGGCTGAAGCAGCGGCTGCTCCCGAGAAAAACACTGCCACGATGGGGAGAATGAGTGATGTACCACAGGGCACGCAGCCTAGGCCAATTGCCGCCGCGACAGAGGCAATACCGCTGAGGCCGAGCTGCTGCGTGGTTTGCTGGTTGCGCTTGTTGTGCCGAGCAGTGAAGATAATAAGCGCGAGCGATATTCCTTGTAGTACTGAGACAAGCACAAGCAGCGCGCCCGTCAGCGATGTCACGGCCTGCCGAGCAATCTCCGCGAGCATTGTCCCGATGACGCCAAGTTTATCGATAAGCGGCAGGCGAGACATCAGCAGCGCGCCATAGAATCCACCATTGGTCAGGAGAAAAATCAGCCAGGCAAAGCCGAGCGCACCAACTACCGTTCCTGCCGCATAGCGCGGCTGGCGCAGCACCTGACTAATGCCGTTTAGGGCGGTGAAGGTGGCATGGCGTAGCGAAGAAAGGCGATGTTTCATCAGTGTTTTTATTATACCACTGAGCGCTGCAACTTTCTGTGGTTGTCCTAGTGATGGCTACTCTGTGACGCCATAGCCAAGTAGGCCAGTATAGTTGCGCTGTCGGTTGGCAAAGACGCGTATCTTGTTATTCTCGTTGCCGCCAACAGTGGTGAGCATGCCATCATCATTACGCAGGACAATGTGCGTATGGTCGCCAAAGACGGGCGAAGCGCGGTAGATTGCTACGTCGCCAGGGCGGGGCTGGTAGCCGCTATCGGCTGGCTTGAAACGGTCTGCTGACTCGTAATACTCACGCAGCGTGAAGGTGCCTGGAATGCGCCAGCTACCAGTGTGTGGGTTCTTGAGCGGCGCACCTGCTTGCTGCATCGTCCAGCTGACGAAGTCGGCACACCATGCTTCGTGCGCTCCTTGGCTATATTTCGTACCAGCGGGCTGAGCGGCAAACTCCGCTTGGGCAAGCTGGATGACCTTGCGGCGAGTAGGGCTGAGGGCTTGCGTGTTGACCTCAGGAAACTGAGCTAGCCCTGGCGAACGATCGAGCGTGGCCACATGCGACGTACCTTGGAGCTTGTAAAGAATTTTGCGCCAGCCAATCGCTGTGCCAATAATGCCGCCAATAACGAGAAGGAGGGCGAGGCAGATGGTGATGATGGTTGCTCGGTGGCTAAGAGGGAATAATCGTTTCATACGTATAGTATACACCGCAGGGTGATGAGATGCTTGTTGGTTAGGTGCTGTTTAGGTGACAGGAGAGGTGTTTTGGGCTGTGAGTGAGGATTTATTTTGTTGAATAGCCGCATACCATAGCTGCAAAATTGCCGAGTGCCTTGCCGACATCTTTCCATTGGCGACACCGAAACAGGTCGTGTGCGGTAATGAGCAGCGCTGCCCCAATGATAATAAGCAGTGTAGCTAAGGTATACCCTGCGAGAGATGACTGACTTATGAATAGCTGCAGCGCATAGTAGCCTGCCGCAAGCGCGAGACCAAAGATGATGAGACTGAGGAGTTTGAAGAGGTAATGCATGATGGTTTGATTATGGTACGATAGCAAAAATATGTCAATGACAGATGTAGCATTTGACACAATAATAGTATAGCTCTATAGTTATGTATATGTTTCAACCACCTCGCCCTCTCCTGTATAACACAGCACCACTAACAAGCCAGCAGCTCAAAGAACTCCTTAAGGAGTATGTTCAGCACTATCGCGAGTTGCTATGTACGCCTGATACCATGAAGCAATTACTCAGGCCACATTCGTATAGCGGCGCAAAGGCAGATGAGGTTGTGGATGCTGTCGTTGACATTGTCAATATGTGGGGATATTACTTCTACCAGCCAACTGGCAAGACAGCTGCAAATCAGGAGAAAAAGCATTTTGCGCAGCAGCTGCTACATGATATTCGCGCAATGGTTGACGAGATTCCTGACCTTGCGAAGGTTATGCCTGAGATTGAAGAGACAGTCTGGCAAAAGCTTGATTTAGAAGTGAATCAGCAATCAGCTGAATCTCTTGTGGCTGAGGCTGGTGATATCGATCGAAAAGAACTGTTTGATAGGTTGGCGACCCACTATGTACAACTCAATGAGTATTATGATAGTGAAGGAGGAGCAACCGCTGAGCAGAAGGAGCAGCTGGATGACATTGTGCAGCATATGCGCACTATTATCGATGAGAATATTGCTGCAAAACGTAAGATGTTTGCTAATCGCTATTGGTCAGTAGCAGCTGAGACTTTGTATAAAGCGCTTTTTCTCACTAGCCGTCTGTATCATATCAGTGGTGCTGATGAGGACTTTGAGCGGGTTTTGAATCTTGCCAGCCTATATCGCACAGCGATGTATAGTACGCTCGGTGGGTCTGTACCAGCCCTACCAAGCCTTGATGATGCAGATATCGTACCACTCTCGCAGGCAGAGCTTAAGCGTGACAGAAAGGCGAGTACCTATATCTATGATGTTGAGTTTGTCGTTCTCTCACTGGTGGAGGACTGTCTGAGAGAAGGCCAGCCTGACAAGGCACGCCAGATTGAGCGCTACCTCATTAATCCGTATATGCGTGCTGTTGCGGATACGTACTATGTTCTTAATCACGAAGATCCAACCGGCAAGAGACAAAAGCGCGCTGCGGCATACGTTATCGAAAGAGAGGACATAGCCTACGTAAAACATGGTGATGAGGATATCGATGATGAGATAGTCATCAATGAGCTTGATGATGGACGTGTCGCGTTTGATGAGGAGATACGCCGTCGCTATATTGCATATGTACGGCAGTCAGCAGCTACTGGCAAAAATAATCATGTGATACTTGCCCTCGGAGCACTACAGCAATGTTGCGAATACACCAATAGGGATCGTACTGCTATCTGCCAAGCTGTCTGGGAAAAATTGCAGAGTACCCTTCGTCCTACAGAATGGCGGCACCCGGTCATTATTAGTGCTGAACAGTCTGAATGTCTCTATCTTTTATGGAGATACGATGATGCAGATAAAGTGGATAATTGGCTTAGGCAGCTATACATGAATGACCCTAGCTACAATATAGTTAAATTCTGTCTCTTACGGTTTGCGTTTGATCCAAAGGTATTTGCAACGCTGGAAGATATTATTATGAAAGACACAACAGGTCACCTCCAGCCGAAACTCGGTAGGATACTTAAAGATCTTCGATTCTATCTTTGTCGCGCGATAGAAGATGCATTTCAGTGTGAAAAGCAGATAAAAGGATGAAGAACTGTGCTGCAATAATAGAGAGCCTGAAATAGTACTTAGGAGCGTTCTTAATAAAGTGATTTTGAAAGACTGCTGCGCCTTTCGCTTTCTTTCCCTCTATGTTATAATTCGGCCCAGCGGATGGTTGTTAGCGTATAGCTGGGAGCGATTCAAGCAGAGGCCTGTTTGTGTGTGGGGCTCGTAGCATAAGAAAGGAGTTTTATGACTCAAACCAAACCAATTATAACGGTGGATGGCTTGACCAAAGCCTATGCCGGTACGCCAGTGGTGGATGGGATATCCTTCACGGTTAAGACGGGCGAGATTTTTGGCTTGCTGGGGCCCAACGGCGCTGGTAAGACCACGACACTGGAGATGCTGGAGGCGCTGCGATCGATTGACGCTGGCCGGGCGACCATTGACGGCATTGATGTCGCCAAGCAGCCCAAGCAAATTAAGCAGATCATCGGTATCCAACTGCAGTCGACTACCTTTTACGATAAGCTGACCCTGCGCGAGCAGCTGCGTATGTTTGCCAGCCTATATGGTCGGCGTGTTGATGCTGATGCTTTGCTAGAGAAGGTGCAGCTCAGTGCCAAGGCGGGCAGCTATGTCGAGCAGCTCAGCGGTGGGCAAAAGCAGCGCTTTGCGATTGCTGCAACGCTTGTGAACCAGCCCAAGGTGCTCTTTTTGGATGAGCCGACTACGGGCCTAGACCCGCAAGCACGGCGCAACCTGTGGGAGCTGATCAAGACGATTCGCGATGAAGGCATCACCATTGTGCTCACCACTCACTATATGGATGAGGCCGAGCTGCTATGTGATCGCCTGGCGATTATGGATGCGGGCAAAATTATCACCATTGATACACCGCAGCATCTTATTGAGCAGCTGCTGGCCCGCGGCTTTACCAAGCAACAAACGGTCGAGCCCGCCAACTTAGAGGATGTGTTTATTGATTTAACCGGCAAGGCCATTCGGGAGTAGATGATGCGAGTCAAGTCATATTGGATTGGGGTATATGGGCAGGTGCGCGCCCTACAAAAGCGCTTTATGCGTGATGGCACGTCGCTGTTTTTTACCTTTTTGTTCCCGCTCATCTTTTTGCTGGTGTTTGGCGCGATTTTTAATAACCAAACCACCAGCTTTGATGTGGCGATTATTAACCACTCACAGAGCGAATTTGCCAAGCAGTTTGTGGAGCAAGCCAAGGCAAACAAAGATACGACGCTCAAAGTAAAGGACGTCAAGGATATGCAGGAAGCGCGCGAGAAGCTAAAGCACTCGGAGCTGAGTGGTATCATCGAGCTGCCAGCTGATTTTGGCACCGTGACGCCGGCTCAGGGGCGTCCGAGCGGCACTTTGCGTGTGCTCTACGCCAAGGGTTCGGAGCAGTCTGGCAATACGCTGACGGCTATTATGGGGCAGATTATTGATGGTATTAATAAAGGTATGGGCCAGCCCGAGCCACCGCTGAAGGTTGCGGGTCAAGCTGTGGGTGATGAGCAGCTCAAGACCTTTGACTATACCTTTACTGGCCTACTGGCCTTTAGTTTGATGAGTATGGGAATCTTTGGTCTGGCTAACCAGATGCCGACGGAGAAGCAAAAGGGCTCCTACCGGCGCCTCCGCGCGTCGCCCTTTACGGCAGGGCAGCTGATCCTGGCAGTAGGCATCCACTACACGATTGTATCGCTGCTGAGTGCCGCTATGATGCTGGTGGTCGGGATGACTGTCTTCCACTTCAACATGCGTGGTGATTGGCTACTGGCCGTGCCGTTCATTACTCTAGCGGCGCTGCTGATGGTGGGCTTTGGCCTGCTGATTGGTGGCTGGGCCAAGAACGAGAACCAGTCGGCACCGCTGGGTAACCTGGTGGCCTTCCCGATGATGTTCCTTTCCGGCACCTTCTTCCCGTCCTTTATGTTCCCAGAGTGGCTGCGCACGCTGAGCCAGTTCGTCCCGATGACACCTGTGACTGATGGTCTGCGCCTGATTATGGCCGAGAATGCCAGCCTGGCAGAGGTGCTGCCATACGCTGGCGCTGTTGGCCTATGGATACTGGTGGTGTACATAGCGGCGATCAAGTTGTTCCGATGGGAATAACGAGATAACGAACAAGAGGAGGGGAGATGCGCCGAAGCACGCAGGTGATAATAACAGGGGTGGTTATTGTTGTAACCATCAGTCTGGTTGGTGCGGCGTGGTATCTCCAGCAGCATCGCCCCCAGCCTGTAAGGCAGACAGACGCTGCGAGGTTTCAGGCAGAGTACCCACGGGTTGCGGCAGATAACCGCTTTGTCTACGCACGTGATGTTGCTGTGCTCGATATGCTAGAACATGGCACGGGCGTGGTGTTTCTTGGCTATCCCCAGTGCCCGTGGTGCCAGCGGCTGAGCGAGTATGTCGACCAAGCGGCTCGTGCTGAGGGTATTGCTAGGATTCACTATCTCAACATTCGTCAGGCACGCGCTAGCAAGAACGAGACATACCAAAAGCTGGTGGCACGTCTTGCGCCTTACCTCAGTAAGGATGAGGACGGCCAACCGCGGATTTTTGTGCCTGATGTGACGATCGTAAAGCGCGGGTCGATCGTGTGGCGCTATAAGGAAGAGCCAACTGGCGATAGTGCTATCACCCCTGATCGGTATTGGACTGCAGAGCGGGCTCAGCGGGCGGTTGCACAGCTGCGGCGTGCGATGCAGACGATGAAGCAATAGACTGAGCACTATGCAGATAATAAAGAAGAAATACTGCTACTATGACAGAGGAGACAACATGACGTATCGATTTATTCAAGATGCCTACCAAGCGCGGCGTGGTGGGTCGTCGCGGGTGCTTGATGTGTGCTGCGAAGGCTGCGCCAAGCACGTGACGTTTTACCAAAAGGATGGCCCAGGTTCGCTGCGGCGCATGTATGTCGACCGTTTTATCGATATGACTCCAGCTGGTGATGAGCTATGCTGCCCGCACTGCCAGCGCGTCCTTGGTATTCTTATCACGTATGCCAAGGAAAACCGCCTGGCCTATCGACTTTTTGTCGATGCGGTGACTAAGCGGGTTGTGCCGCGTCGGCAGGTAGGGTAGTGGCCCTACCTGTGCCGGTGCTATACTGAATACCATGATACATACCACACGTTACCTGGTCTGCCATAGTTAGACGGTCATCGTTGTGGCGCATGGCGGTGGGCATCATGCCTTGTATGCCTATGCCCATGATCTACCGTGGCGCGGCAATATGCGCCGCGAGCTGCTTGATAATGGCGCGGCGCGGCGGTATACAATTTGGCCGCATCCTACACCCAACGTGTAGTAAACTATGAGAGTCAAAGTGCTTGATCACTGGGTGCGTTCTAACCACTGTTTTAGTACGACTGCCTGGTTATGTTCTGTATCCTTTGCGCCGTATACTAGCGTCACGACAGGGTGATTGGACCAGGCATTTTTTGCTGCAGCGGCGGCTGGATTGGTATCGAGCTCTTTTTTATAACGCGCTGAAAACTCTGTAAACTTTTCTGGATCATGGTGAAACCAGTGACGTAATTCATCAGTTGGTGCAATGTCCTTTGCCCACTCATCGAGTGCTGCGTGCTCTTTGCTGATGCCTCGTGGCCAGAGTCGATCGACCAAGACACGGTAGCCATCGCGTGGTGTTGCTGATTCGTAGATTCGCGTAATTTTGTAGGTGGTCATACTACCTCTCGTGCTATTGTAGCATAGAAGGTAGTCTCAAGAAGGTGAGGCGGTGATCGTATGGCACGTAAAACGGTATGGGTGATTACTCATCGTCCTTGTTTGTGGTCAAGGTGCGCTGGGGTAAGAAGAGGGCAACAAGGAAGCCTGTGGCCATAAGCGCGGCGCTAATGATAAAAATCTGGTGCAAGGAGTCGCTAAAGGCATTGAGAATGCGCGTGGTGTAGTCGTCTTGCTGCTGGCTTAGCTGCTGCTGAGCACGCGCGCGAGCTGGAGCAGGCAGCTGGGCCATACCTTTGGCTGCACCCTGGCTGATGGTGTCGTGCTGGCTGTTGATGCGCAGCAGGGTATCAGCGCTGAGCTCGCCATCGAGCTGCCGAGCGGCTTGTGGTGCGTGGCGCAGTGTCTGGATGTAGGGAATTTGGTTGACGTCGCCAAGGCTGTGTAAAATGCCACTAGTGAGCACGCCCGCAAAGATAGCCGTCCCTACCGTCGAGCCAAGCCCGCGGAAGAGCTGCACGCTCGAGGTAGCAGCACCAAGATCCTGCTGGCGGAATTCATTTTGTACGGCGAGGGTAAGGATGGGCATACACATCCCCATGCCAAAGCCAGTGAGTGCCATAATGATCGCCTCGTGCCAGTAAGGTGAGGTGGGCTGAAGTGTGATAAGTGAGAGAATACTTGCTGCGGTGATGGCGCAGCCGATGACGATATAGCGCTTGTATACACCCGTCCGGCTAATGAGTTGCCCCACGCCAATAGAGCTAATCATCATCCCGCCTACCATTGGCAGGAGCATCAGACCAGCTTGTGAGGCAGTTGCACCAAAGACTTGCTGATTAAACTGCGTGAGGTAGAGGATTGCTCCGAGAAAAGCGGCACCAAAGAGCAGGCTAATGAGCATAATGAGGCGGTAGGTGGGGTTACGGAAGAAGCGGAGAGGGAGGATGGGCTGAGCGGCGTTGCGCTCAAGCCAGAGGAAGATACCACCAGTAAGGGCGGCAATAGCGAGCAGTACACTTTTGATGAGAGTAAGGCTCGTGCCACGGTCGATGACGCTCTTAAAGACCATCTCCGTATTGTCTACTGCCAAGACAAGCGCCGCCAGGGCAATGGTGATGAAAAGAGCACCGAGGTAGTCTGGCTTGTGCTTGCTGTCGTGCTTGATTTGTGGGCAATAGCGGACGATGAGAGCAGTGGCGATGATACCAATTGGCACATTGATAAAGAACGTCCAGCGCCAGTTGGTTGTGACGCCAAAGATGGTCGCACCATCGGTTAGCCAGCCACCAAGCAATGGCCCCGCTACCGAGCTCATACCAAAGGTCGCACCGATGAGCCCTTGCCAGCGGCCCCGCTCCTTAGGCGTAAAGAGATCGCCGACAATAGTAAAGGCGTTGGCGGTGATAATGCCGCCACCAATTCCTTGCAGCGCACGCCACGCAATGAGCCATTCTACGGTTGGCGCGATACCGCTGAGCAGCGAGCCAATGGTAAAGATTGCCACGCCACTGAGCAAAAGTGGCTTGCGGCCATACATGTCGCTTAGCTTACCGGCTAGCGGCACTGTCACAGTGGTGGTGAGCATATAGGCAGTAACGATAAAGCCAAGAGAGGAGAAACTGTTGAATTCCTTGACGATTGCGCCCAGTGCTGTCGCCACGATGGTTTGGTCGAGCGCTACGAGAAAGAGGGCGCTCATCACGGCAAGCATGACGATGAGTTTGTGACGTTGGGGCAGATGATGGAGCATAGAATTCCTTGGTTGGTTACTATAGTTGATATTCCGAAATGTAAAATAAGGTTCTCGCTCTCGCTAGAGTATATACTCCTCCTATATGACTTTGAGACACGTCAAGTAGAGAACTGTTAACCAAATATGCTATGATACGCCGAATAGAACTGTTTGTCAATTTTATGCCAAGGAGCTTAGGCACTGCACCGGCTGATTGCGAGCGATGAGCTGCGCCAGATCAACCTCGGCAAGGAAGTGAGGTAAAATTGGGCACTGCTGCGGGCTAATAAAGCCGCACTCGGCAACCTCCGCTAAGCCGTGCGTTGTAGCGGTAAGGTCAATCGACTGGTAGTCGTGCCAGTTGGTGATGTGGAACAAGAATTCAAGCTGCTCCCGTGGCTCGCCAGCTGCTGGCGTTGCGATAGCAAACTGCTGGACGAAGAGCAGCCGGCCAATTGCTGGCTCGACGCCTGTTTCTTCGATCATCTCTCGCCGTAGGCCGTCCATCACACTCTCGCCCAGCTCCAGCCCACCGCCCGGTGTGCACCAAAAATCTCGGCCGTCGCCAGTGCGTGCTGTTAAGCGCTGGCAAAAGAGCTCGCCCTTGTCGTTAATGATAATTCCGCGTACGTTGATGCGTCTGTGCATAGTGCCTCCGGTGATTGATATGACTTATGGATGATGTCCTGTATTTATTTTACGCTAAAAAACATATTGGTTGTTTGTGTAGTCTGCTGACCCACCTCTCTTGATTTTCCCATTAGCACTCGCTATACTAGAGTGCTAGAAGCGCCTTGATTAATATGGGCGCGGTGATAAGTAGATAAGTATTAAGAAAGGGGTAACCAATGAGTTCACCAATCAAGCCAATGGCGCATTTCGTCGTGGCGGTTAAGGAGAAAAAGCCAGAGAAGACTGCCAGCGGGATCTTTTTGCCCGAGTCGGCTCAGGAGAAGTCGGAAGCTGCCAAGGTGATTGCTGTTGGATCGGCAGTAGAAGATGTCGCAGTCGACGCGCGGGTGGTTTACAAGAACTACGCAGCTACCACCATTAAGCTCGACAAAGAAGAGTATTTGATTATCAAGGACGAGGATATCCTCGCGACAGTAGAATAGGAGAACCAGTCTATGGCAAAAAAAGTATTTTATGATGAAGATGCGCGCCGCCGGATTTTGGGTGGGGCAGAGATTCTCTACAACGCAGTGAAGACAACGATGGGGCCAAAGGGTCGCAACGTCGTCATTGGCAAAAGCTACGGTGGCCCAAGCGTCACGCACGATGGTGTAACGGTGGCCAAGGGTATCGACATCGAGGATGTTGATGACGAGACACTAGGCTTTAAGGTGGGGGCAGAGCTCATCAAGCAGGCCGCCAACAAAATGAACGACGTGGCTGGTGACGGCACAACCACTGTGACGGTTTTGACCTACCATATCCTTAGTGAGGCAAACAAGCTGATTGCTGCTGGTCACAACCCAATGCTGCTGCGCAAGGGTCTCGAGCGCGCTGCGGCAGAGGTAACAGCCGCTTTGAGTGAGCAGGCAGAAGACATTCGCAATGATGAAACACGCGTCGCAGAGGTGGCAACTATCTCGGCGGGTGATGACGCAATTGGCCGGCTGATTGCTGATGTGATGGAGAAGATCGGGCCCAATGGTGTGGTGACGGTTGAGGAAGGCCGCGGCCTCGAGCTAGAGAGCGAAGTGGTCGAGGGTTTTACCGTCCAGCGCGGCTTCGTCAGCCCCTACATGGCGACAGACACCAAGCGGATGGAAGCGGTGTACGACAAGCCAGCCATCGTTATTACCGACAAGAAGATTTCGTCGGCACAGGAGTTTGTCCCGCTGCTTGAGATGATCGCTCAGAGTGGTAAGAAAGATCTCGTTTTGATTGCTGACGATGTCGATGGCGAAGCGCTTGGCCTGCTTGTGCTTAACCGCCTCAAGGGTGCTTTTAATACCCTGGCTATTAAAGCGCCGAGCGATAAGGATGTCCTCTACGATATTGCTGCTCTGGTAGGCGCAAAAGTCATTACCGAAGACACCGGTATGAGCTTTGATACGGTTGGCCCTGATGTGGTCGGTTCGGCTCGCAAGGTGATTGCTACCAAGGATTTGACAACGATCGTCGAAGGGGCCGGCGCCAAGACAGCAGTCGATGCCCGGATTGACCAGATTGCCGTTGAAATTGCCAACGCCTCGAGCGACTATACCAAGAACAATCTCGTTAAGCGCCAAGCTGCCCTGACTGGCCAAGTGGCGGTGATTAAGGTAGGTGGGGCAACTGAGACCGAGATTGAAGAGAAGAAATACCGCGTTGATGATGCAGTGGCTGCGGTTAAGGCTGCTCTGGCTGAGGGTGTTGTGCCTGGTGGCGGGGTGACACTGGTCAACCTTGCAGCGAGCTACACTCACGCTGGTGATGCCGATGCGTCGGTGACCGCTGGTGAGGATTTGCTCATTCACGCGCTGGAGCAACCATTCCGCATTCTGCTGACCAACTCTGGCCTCAATGCTGATGAGTGGCTACCACAGGTGAAGGCAGCGCAGCCTGGCTTTGGTATTAACGTCAACACACCGGGCGAGCTGATCGATCTCAAAGCAGCTGGCGTGGTTGATCCTGTTCGCGTTACCAAGGAAGCACTCCAGAATGCGGCGTCCATCGCTGGCACCGCAATGACGATGGGTGCGCTCGTCGTCGACCTGCCTGAGAAGGAAGCGGCAAGCCCAGCTGGCATGCCTGGCATGGGCGGCGGTATGGGCATGTACTAGGCCTCGTCCTGCCTTGTTTTGCAAAAACCCACCACGTCTGTGGTGGGTTTTTAATTCGGGAAAGAATCGGTTGACAGATACCCCTAGGGGGTATACCATAGGAACATGAGTAAAGATATTACCAGACGAGCATTACACCGTATCAAAATTATGAAGGGCCAGCTGGAGGGGTTAGAAAAGCGTGTGGCCGATGACGCCTACTGTATGGACATTATCATCCAGAGCCTGTCGATCCAGAAGTCGCTGGCATCACTGAACAAGCTAATGGTCAAGCAGCATCTCGAGATGCATGTGGCTGAGATGCTAGCGTCAAGCGATACGAAGCAGCGCGATAAGGCGCTCAAAGAGCTCGACCAGCTCTATGATCTGACAAACATCCGCTAACAGTAAATGGGCATAAGAAATGGAAGGATAATAGTGGTGCGTTGCACCAAGGAGTTTGCTATGGATACAAAACAGTCACAGCACCATCACATGGCTCATGGTGCGCATGCTCATCATGAGCAGCATGCGACGGGGGGTTGTGCTCATCATGAGGCGCATGGACAGAGCGGCCATTGTGGGCATGATGCGGCGCAATTTCGGCAGCGGTTTTGGCTATCGCTGCTCATAACGATTAGTGTATTGGTGTGTTCACCACTACTTCAGCAGTGGCTCGGGTATACACTACCTGAGGTGGTGAGCCGGTATGTGCCGGCTGTAAGCGGGACGATATTGCTGTGGTATGGTGGCCGAATCTTTATCCGGGCGGGGTGGCAGGAGCTACGCCAGCGCCAGCCCGGTATGATGCTGCTGATTGCTCTGGCGATCAGTGTGGCCTATGGCTACAGCCTGCTGGTGACCAGTGGCGTGGTAGCAGGGATGGATTTTTGGTGGGAGCTCGCGTCGCTTATTACCATTATGCTTCTCGGGCACTGGCTCGAAATGGCAGCGATTAAGCGGGCAACGGATGCTGCCCATACCTTAGCCCAACTCTTGCCTGAGACAGCCGAGGTTGTGACAGAGCAATCGATTGATACAGTGCCGCTTGATCATCTGGCTGTGGGGATGACCGTGCTGGTGCGCCCGGGTGGGCGTGTGCCAGTGGATGGCCAGGTGATATCTGGTGCGTCGCAGGTCGATGAGTCGATGCTCACGGGTGAGTCGCGCCCTGTTGCTAAGCAGTCAGGGAGTCTTGTGACGGCAGGCACGATCAATGGCACTGGTGCGCTTCATGTTACGACTCAGCACATTGGTGATGATACAACGTTGTCGCATATTATGGAGCTGGTGCGCCAGGCTGAGCAGCGTCGGTCGCGAACGCAGGTGCTGGCGGATCGGGCAGCGGGCTATCTTTTCTATGCAGCGCTTGCTACTGCGCTGGTGGCGGGTGCTGGCTGGGCGCTGGCTGGTGCATCGCTGGGTGAAGTATTGCAGCGAGTGGTGACAGTGCTGGTTGTGGCGTGCCCGCACGCCTTGGGCTTAGCAGTGCCGCTGGTTGTATCGATCTCGACCGGGCTTGCGGCCCAGCGCGGTATTGTGGTGCGTGATCGCCGCGCTTTTGAAGCTGCGCGGCACGTCGATGTAGTGTTATTTGACAAAACGGGTACACTGACGACTGGCCACCTGGCAGTAGTTGCAGTCCATGGTGGCGACGAGGCGGCTATTCTGGGATTAGCGGCAGCGGCTGAGCATGAGGCAGAGCACCCGATTGCAGCAGCGATTCGTCACGCGGCAGCTGATCGCCGTGTCGCTATGCCTGCTGTGCGTGACCTCCAGACGGTGCCAGGTTATGGTGTGCAGGCTGTAGTTGATGGCGTGCCAACGTTAGTTGGCAATGCAGCCTTTATGCAGCAGCATCAGATTGATCGAGACGAGATAACGACGGATCATACAGTGGTTTACGTTGCCCAGGCTGGGCGCGTCTGTGGTGCGATTGAGCTTGGTGATGCGCCGCGCCCTGGTGCGGCAGCGGCAGTCGCAGCGCTCCAACGCCGCGGTATAACGGTTGCTATGGTAACAGGAGATGGTGCGAGGCCAGCCGATGCAATTGCTCACCTCGTTGGTATCACTGAGGTCCACGCTGAGGTAACGCCGGCTGAGAAGGCGGCGATTGTCATGGCGTACCAGCAGCAGGGGAAGCGGGTGTGCTTTGTCGGTGATGGCGTGAATGATGCACCAGCGCTTGCCCAGGCCGAGAGTGGTGTCGCGCTTGGGACAGGGACTGATGTTGCCGCAGCGTCTGCTGGGATTATGCTGGTTGGTGATGATCCGCAGGCAATTGTCCGAGTGATCACGCTGGCCCAGGCGACGTATCGCAAAATGGTGCAGAATCTCTGTTGGGGAGCGGGCTACAATGTGCTGATGCTTCCCCTCGCAGCTGGAGTGCTTGCGCCAGTCGGGGTGGTTATTTCGCCCGCGATCGGTGCGGTGGTGATGTCGCTTTCGACAATCATTGTCGCAGCAAATGCACAGTTTCTGCGCCGTGCGGTAGTGTAAGGTGCGAGCTCCGTTATTGACAGGTCTTGGTTGTTTATGCCATACTGGCGCGCAGTATGCTTTCATTCTTAGGGAATTTTACCGCGTCGTTTCGGGTGGCGCTTGTGATGTGGCCATTTGCTGCACTTGTGTTGACGTTGCCACTGTTATTGGTACATTATATTCGCTTTCGCCGGGTGGCATTTGGTCGGGTAGTTATGACATATCTGGTGGTGCTCTATGGCTTGGCGCTGGCTGCCTTTACGCTTTACCCGATGCCAGATAATGCAGCGCGCTTTTGTGGGAGCCACCATATCCAGCCCCAGCTCACACCACTGGCGTCGATTTTTGATATCTCACACGAGGGTGTGCGGGCGTTGCTACAGGTGGTGCTTAATATTATTTTCTTTGTGCCACTGGGGGCGTTTTTGCGGGCGATGTATCGGGTGCGCTGGTGGACGGTGGTGATGATTGGCCTTATGACGTCGGTAGTGATTGAACTGACGCAGCTCACGGGAGTGTTTGGCGTGTATCCGTGTAGCTATCGGTTGTTTGATGTTGACGACTTACTGCTTAATACGAGCGGGGCACTGCTGGGCTTTTGGTCGGGTTGGTTGCTGCCAAATCTTCGTGATACTGAGCGTGGGGCAACGACGATTCTTCGGCCAGGCCTCGTGCGGCGTATTGTTGCCTTTGTTGTTGATATGACTGGAGTGGCGATTGGCTCAACGATTGTGATGGTAGCATTCACACTCTTCAATGTATTGCATTCACGGCAGTGGACTGAACAGATGCAGATGCTGACGCAGATCGTTCCGTATGGCTTTATTGCGCTCGTGCATGCCATCCTCCCATTGGTGGCGCAGGGGCGGACGCTTGGTGGCTGGCTAACGGGTATTTCGCTCGATGATCGGCCGCGGGGGTGGTTCCACCGCGTGGTGTACTATGCGGTGCGGCTGCTCTATATTGCGACTCTATGTATGATCCATCTGCCATTTGTGCCATTGATTATGCTGATTGTCACGATCGTGCTATGGCATCGGTATAAGCAGCTGCCCTATGTAGTGCTTGATCGGTACTGGCCAACTCGTCACACGCCAACCACTGATGACAAGTAATCTATACCACCTCACACTTTACCTATTCTGGCAAACGGTATAGACTAGAAAGAGACAGGTAGCAAAAGCAAGGAGGCAATATGCGGACGGCAATGGTGAAAAGTGTGCTCAGTGTCATGATGATAGCAGTCGG
>CALIJG010000007.1 GCA_938018005.1 uncultured Candidatus Saccharibacteria bacterium
ACATCAACATCCATTGCCACAGAATCGTAGCCCTGCATCAGCGGATAGAAGAACTCATGGACGAAGAGTGGCTTCTCGGCAGCGACTCGCTTTTTGAATGCATCGCGCTCTAGCATCTGCTGCACGGTAAAGTTGGAGGCAAGCTCCACAGAATCTTCAAATGTTAGCTTGGAGAGCCACTCCGAATTGAACTGGAATTCTATCGGGTTGTCGATATCGCTAAAGTCTAGAATCTTGCCAATTTGCGCCTTAAATGTCTGCAGGTTCTCCAGCACTTGTTCGCGTGTTAGTTGCACACGCATCGAAGTTTTATCACTCGGATCACCGATCATGGCGGTAAAGTCGCCAATTAGTACAATAATCCGGTGGCCAAGAGCGTGGAATCGTTCGAGCATCAGATAATTTGTTGAATGCCCAAGATGAACATAGTTCGCAGTTGGGTCAATACCAAGATAGAATGTGAGGCGGCGGCCACTTTGTAGCTCCTTTTTGAGGCTATCTTTGCTCGGAAGAATTTCGGCAACTGAGCGAGATAGCGCTTCATCGACCAAGTGTTCGTCGGTAATAACGTGGTGCGCTTGAGTATTCATGTATAGTATTTTACTACATACGAGAAGAGATAAAAAACTGAACATGCCTTGAGATCACTTGTCGTGTGCCGCTGGAGCCCTATGATTTACGGTGTATCATAATGTGAAAGGGAACTGCGAGTGTGTAAATGTCTTGTTTATACATAGATGTATGACACCGCTTATACTACTTATGCTACAGTTGATGGTAGTGCTAGATCTGAAGATACACTACAATAATACTATGAATCAAGAATGGAACGTTATAAGTCAAAAGAAGTTGGTCGACTCACCGTGGTACAAGCTCAATATTGAAACCGTCAGGCTCTCGTCAGGCAAAGTCCTCGATGATTATTACGTGCGAGAGGGTATGAACGCCGTTTTGATCGTTCCACGCACTCATGAAGGCAAATTTTTACTGGTGCGTCAGTATAAACACGGAGCGCAGCAAAGTGTTATAGAATTTCCTGCGGGTAAGATCGATGCGGGTGAATCTGCTTTAATTGCTGCAAAAAGGGAATTATATGAAGAGACTGGAGGCACCTCCAGTCTCTTTGTAGAGGGACCCACATTTTTTGAGGATCCTACGAATAGCCGTGTCAAGATAGCGATCGTCTTTGCTGATAATGTCACTATAAAGCATAGGCAACATCTTGACGATAATGAGGATATTGAAGTAATACAGCTAACAACTGACGAGCTACGAACTATGCTCATGAACAATGAGCTATCTGTGGCAGCGTCCGTAGCAGCAGGTTGGATAGCGCTAGAGAGGAGATGGTAACATGAA
>CALIJG010000008.1 GCA_938018005.1 uncultured Candidatus Saccharibacteria bacterium
CGAACGTGTTCTCAAACGAAGACTCGCGCGATGCATACGACCGCTCTCTGCGAGCGCTACCTGAAGTGGCTGAGCAGGATATCGACTGGATCGGTCGCGCCTGGACGTACTACTTCGCCGACGACCCAGGAGCGGCCAGCATTGCCGCACGCAAGGCACGAAACGAGCATGGCGACGACCCAAACGCTCACGTGATCTCTGCGTGGATCGAGCTAGCGGAGGAAAACTGGCGAGAAGCAAAACACTATGCAGATGAGGCCTATGTTCTGGATGAGCTCGGCGAAGACACCGTCGACGTATATCGCGTACGTGGCGTCACATTCTACTTTACAAAGAGGTACGAAAAAGGTATTGAGTGCTTCCAACGTGCGCTGGCCAAGGCGCCGCGCGAAATGGTTCCCGACATTGCATTCCGCATGGCTGCCTGCTACATCAAGATGGAGCAATACACGAGAGCAATAGACATCTGCGTTGAGGGCCTTAAGGCTGACCCAGATATGGATTCTGCCACACTCCTCGCTGTCAGCCAGAACTGCTGCGAAGCGATTGAGAAACACTGCTATAACATGAATGAGCTCGAGAAGTCGAAAAACTGGTTCCGCAACATGCGAGACAAGTTCACCAGTCTTGGCGTACCGCAACACCTCACGAAACGCATCATCACGTTCATCGATCTCTACATCAAGCGCATTGAGCTACTGCAGGTTCCACCCGCCGACCCGAACCGGGTCCCAGATTTCCCACTCAAGGCAATCGGGATCGCCGTTCTTGGCATCATCGCATTCATCTCATACCCCCACATCGTGACATCGCTATTCTTTGCGGTGCCGACCGCTTGGGTTGTATTCTTTTTTGTCCGCCACGCCGAGTACAAACGCATGAAGGAGGCCTACGATCAATCTGTCGTCGAGCACGAGAAAGTGAGCGCTGCCCTACAAGCCATGACAGAAGAATCATGATAGGCATGGGTACCGTAATATTTTGGCGATTGGATCGACAATGCAAAGTCAGGTAGCCGACACGATTTCTCTTGGCAATGACATCCTGGGCTTTATCGGGCGGAGCAACATATGGGTCGAGGATTCCTTGGTGAATCGTGACTCGGTGCGGTTCACCCAGTTCTTGATGGCCAAAGCGCTGGAGGAGACAGCACCAGGGCAGCTAGAGATGCTGGTCTTTGATGATGCGCTCAAGGGTATGGCGGCGCCGTTCCAGGAGGTCAACAGTGGTGGGG
>CALIJG010000009.1 GCA_938018005.1 uncultured Candidatus Saccharibacteria bacterium
GTTGGATGGTGAGTGGGTTCGCATTGTCGGTGATGATGCTGGGGCGCAAGAAGTTCGTCGAGACTTGGGCGCTGTCGAGCTCGCTTAGGCTGACGCTTGTCTTGGTGGGCAAGACAGCCTGGGCCCGGATGAGAGCTGGGGCGTTGGGACTCCACTGGTCTTTGCGCGGCAATGAGCGGAGGTCGCCAGAGGTTGGCGTCTCGATGGAGGCAACTTCGTTGTCGCTATTTTTCTTGCGCATCCACTCGATCTGCACACTATCAAAGGCATCTGCGCCAACCAGCGGAATGACAGTCGATTCCCCTTCTGCAAGGTCAAGTTTGACGTCTTCAGTCTTGGCCTCGATCTTGACGCAGGTGTAGGCTTGGTTGAGCGTGCTGCTGCCACTACTCGTCTTGATGGTCGTCTCACCACTGACGGACGACACCACACCAGCTGCTGCCACGGTGTTGCAGCGCTGCTGCTCGATGGCACGACGGGCCCGCTCATTACCCTTGAGCGCCGCACGAATGACACGCTTGCCATCCTCCACCCCAGCAACCGCCGAGTCGTAGGCACTCTGCGAGAGGTCGTTGTTGCTGGCACGCTGTTGCTCCTGCACCATTAAGCGGATGAAGCTCACTGTCACCACTGCAATCAACACAGTCGAGAACATCACCACAAAGAGCGACACCATGCCGGCCTGCCGCTGCTTGTTGCTATGCTGTTGCATCCACCTCATCATTCTACCCCTGTATCAATGTCTCAAAAATATTAATGGCGCAAAAGTTGTAATTAGCACTGTCATTCGTGGGCGGCTTGCAGGTCTGGTTGGCGGTGTTGATCGTATCTTGCTGGTTCGTCCCAATGACGAAGCGGAGGCGGTAGATGGTATGTGTACCTTCGGTCGATTCAATAACGGGATTGATCTGCAGATCGCGCAGCGCCAAATCCCCCTCGCGCGAGCCCAGCAGCTCCGTTGCTTTGCTGAGGAAAACATCGGTCGAGTACGTGCCACGAGCCGTTGGGTTGCAATACTGTGCACCAGCATCAGCCACGCGGGCGAGGACAATCATATCACCGCGCACATCACCCTGGCGTGTGTCGTTTTGGTAGCGGATGGCACTGCCTTGCTGCAGCTTGGCAGCCGGGCTCCATACATACGACATCGTACCAAAGCACAGGCGCCCCAGCCCACCACCTTTGTCTGGCGACACATAGCGGATCCCATCTGCCGAGGCCAAGGCATCGCGTCGGAAGGAATCGGCTACATCGCGCCCCGCGAGGTTGATCGACTTGAGCGTCACCCCCTTCGTATACAGGCCAATGATCTGCAGCGTGGAGGTCGTAATGGCAATGAGTAGCACCGAGAGGAAGCTCATCGCCAGCAGCAGCTCGATGAGGGTGAAGCCTGACTCTCCGCGCCGTGCAGTGTGCTGTGCCAGGTGCTGCCGCGGCTTCTCTCCCTGTGTTTTACCCCTGTTAGCGTGCCACATCATACAACCTCGTTACGGTGCCAATCGTCATTGGCTTATCACTCGCTACAGTCGGCCAGCAGGCAGAGACATACACATCGTAAGCGAGGTTGGCGTTAGCACCCTCCGCCTTGACGATCTGGACGAAGAGCCCCTGCGCCCGCGGATCATTGCCAAAGTCTACCTTGCTGTAGGTCGCGGGCTCGGGCTGGTAGCTCGCATTGGTCGGCTCGAAGAGGCGGATGACCTGCTTGCCCGTGGCAGCATCGGCCCGCGGCGCAACAAAGAATGCGCCGCGCCCCCGCAATGTATCTGGCGAAAGGCGACAGTTGCTCTCAGCGAGCTCGCTCAGCGTAATGGGCGTGGTCGTGCCCACCTTGCCTTTGATGGTCTCCCACAGCTGCTGGTTGACTGCCTGCTGAGCAGTCC
>CALIJG010000010.1 GCA_938018005.1 uncultured Candidatus Saccharibacteria bacterium
ATATGCGGACGGCAATGGTGAAAAGTGTGCTCAGTGTCATGATGATAGCAGTCGGATGCCAGCTGATGGTACCGCTGCCAGCTCAGGCTACAGAGCGGAAGACAATCTCGGTCTATGTCAGCGATGAGAATCTCCCAAAGGTGACTGACGACCATCTAAAGATGATCGATCGGCTTATTGTCCATTTTGGGCGTATTGCGGCCGATGGACACCTAACGCTTGATACGTTGCCGCACCTTAGGCAGGCGGCTACGCTGCAGCGGATCCGGGCGGTTAATCCGCGTATCTCCCTTATTCTCTCAATTGGTGGTGGTAATGATGCCGCGCGAAGTGAGTTCGATGCGATGGTGCGCCAGGCAAGCACCCGGCAGGCCTTTGTGAGCTCTGTTAAGGAGGCGCTGCAGGCTCATCAGTTAGATGGGGTGGATATCGACTGGGAATTTCCAAAGGGGAGTCAGCAGGCTGATTTGATTGCTCTTTTACGCGAATTGCGCGCAGCAACGACCACCAGCGGACGCCAGCCGAGTATTTCGATGACCGGTGCGCCAGCCAAGTGGTATGCTGAGCAAAATAAGTTTGCTGAGTACCAGCAGTATCTTGACCAGATTGCGATCATGACATATGACATGCGGGGGTTTGGCTCGTTCAAGACGCACGCTGGGCACCATGCTGGGCTCTATACCGCGCCGGATGACCCGCTCGACCAGAGTGCCAACTCGGCGGTGCAGCACTACCAAGCTCATGGTGCGCCAACAAACAAATTAATGATCGGCGCGGGGTGGTATAGCCGGCGGTTTACCTCAGTTCCTGAGGTGAATCATGGGTTGCACCAGCCTGTGGGGGATACCCAGAAGGCTGGCGAGTACCACACCACGTATGACCGGCTCGAACGAGAGTATATTAACAAGAATGGCTATACTCGCTACTGGGACGATGCAAGCAAAGCGCCGTATCTCTATAATGCTGCGCGGCGTGAGTTTATTAGCTACGACGATGCGGAGTCGATGAAGTACAAGGCAGAGTATGTCCAGCAGCACAACCTGCAAGGAATTATTGTCTGGCGCTATCTTTCTGACCCGCAGAGTAATGATGCGTTGCTGCGCCAGCTTGACCACACGCTGCATGGTAGCGCTACGCCATCGTCGACTCAGTCGCAGTCAAATCAGTCACAGAATACCAC
>CALIJG010000011.1 GCA_938018005.1 uncultured Candidatus Saccharibacteria bacterium
CCGAAATCGACTCCACCGGCCGGGCAGACACCATCTTCCGCCGCATCAAAAGCCGTGTCAATGTCGGCTTCAATACCAATGGCAGCTTCACCTTCCCGGAGCAAGGCGTCGACATCACTGGCAGCCTCTGCAAAAACTTCTACGTCACCAACGACGAAGCAGGGCCACTGGGCACGTCGTGTAATCCGTAGAAGGTTATCTTACGCTCACCCTCCCCACACTCCCTCCGACGGAACACTATAAGGGTCGATGTCTCCCAGACATCGACCTCTTGCGCTGGGCTAAAAACTCGTTATTACAACGAGTTTTCACACTCCATCGGATGAAGTAGTGGGGAGAGTGGGCTAGCGCAGGGTTCTCTCAACACACCTTATTTCATACAAGATGCTACGACGAAGAGGGAAGAGACGATAAAATATAGAGTCTCACAATAATACTACTCTACCCCTGTTCTCTCCCACTATGGAACTGCTCGAAGATGTCGCGCAGGTGTTGGTCGGTGACGTGGGTGTAGACCTGTGTGGTGCTGATGTTGCTGTGCCCCAGCATGCTCTGGACACTGCGCAGGTCGGCTCCGTTCATCAGTAGGTCGGTAGCGAAGCTATGGCGCATGGTGTGAGGACTGACGTGCTTGGTGATGCCAGCGAGGCGAGCATATTTGCCAATCATCGATTGCACACTGCGCGTCGTGAGGCGGCGGAAGTCGCCACTGGTGTTTGTGGCACCGTGGTTGCGACTATAGCTGATGAAGAGCGGGTCGAGCGAATCATGCCGGGCACTGAGGTAGGTCTCGATCTGCTCGGCGGCACGGCTACTGACGAAGACCGGCCGGTCTTTTTGGCCCTTGCCACGCACCATAAACTCGCGGCGCTTGAGGTTAATGTGGTCGCGATTGAGATTGACAAGCTCCGAGACGCGCAGACCACTGGAGAAGAGCAGCTCGATGATGGCTTTGTCGCGCAAGTTGGCTTCTTTGCCATCGCTTGGTACGGCATCAATCATCCGCTCTACTTCGTCATAATGCAGAAAGGTGACTTGCCGCTTGTGCGTCTTGGGGAGCTCGATCTTGCTCGGTGAGAGGC
>CALIJG010000012.1 GCA_938018005.1 uncultured Candidatus Saccharibacteria bacterium
AGAACAGCAAGGGCACCATCTACCCCTACTTCGTCTGCGCCCGCCGCTGCCGCCTCCACGACTGCGCCTTCACCGCCGTGCTCATCGACGTCGTCGAAGACCGGATGAGTGACCTCTACCGGGCCATCGAGCTTAGCGCAGCAGACAGGACGCAGATCGAGCACTACCTCCACGACGAGCTGGCTCAGATCGAAGGGGACAAGGCCAAGGCAGTGCGCTCCCTGACGACGCGGCGCACCAATATCGAGGACAGACGACGCCGTCTCCTCCATGCTCACTACGAAGGGGCGGTGCCCCTTGACCTGCTCAAGGAGGAGCAGGCTGAGCTGTCCACGGAGCTGAACCAGATCGAGCGCCAGCTGGCTGCCTACCAGGCCGACGCCGCTGAAGTCCGCCAGCACCTCACTCAAGCCCTTGACCTCCTCGAAGACTGCCACCGCCTCTACACGGCGGCACCCGCCCACCTGAAGAAGCTGCTCAACCAGGTGTTCTTCGAGCGCGTGCTGGTCAATCCGGTGGTGGATGAGGACGGACGGGTCATCCTGCCTAGCACAGGCGACGGCATGACCGATGGCGGCAAGCAGCCCGGCAAGGAGACGGGCGCACACGATGGGCAGGACAGCGCCGGAGAAGAAGGAACCGGCGATGCCAGCGGGGGAGGAGGAGCTGATGCTGACACGCCAGTCCTGATGCCGCGCCCCGTCCACCTCGCCGACACCGGCTCCGGCACTCGCCTCAGCGCTCTGCTCACCCCACCTTTCGACCAGCTGGCCAGCCCCAGCCTGCACGCCGCTGCTCATACGCACTACCTGCAGCACCTAGCTCAGCCCGACAAGCCGACCACGTCGCCCATCGCTGACGATGAGCCCACGAGCCCCACAACACGAACAACGCCCACCCTGGTGGGTGAGCGTTGTTCAACATCTGGAACCACATCCCAGCCTGTTTCGACTGGGGTGGGTTCGGGTAAGAGCTTGTTGGTACGGATGAGAGGACTTGAACCTCCACGCCCCGTAGGGCACTAGCACCTGAAGCTAGCGCGTCTACCAATTCCGCCACATCCGCAGATATACGCACCGCAGGCTCTTACCGTGTATTGTATACGAATTTCGGCCTTGCGTAAAGAGTTTTGTGATACAATCAGGTAAATAAACTGTGGCGGGTCTGCCACTATTTTACGTTATGTAAGGAGTAATGATATGACCTCTACCCATTCATCGTCCCAAAAGTTCAACAAACTAGAGTGGATACAACAAAAGATCGAAGAAATCCGAAAGGAGTGCGGTACCGCCAACTCGGGTAAAGCTGGAGATGAGCAGTATGCTGAGGTGCGCCGACGGATGGTTGGTGCGCTAGGTTTAATTGCTACACGATCGGGCGAAGATCTTACGCCAGATACTGCAGGACGCTTACTGTACGGCCTGGCTATATCATCACGCACCGGACAGCCAATACAGGGTGAGCTTACCGAAGAGGGCATCCGCATCATTCACAAGATCAGCGGGATGGCGCAGCAGCCTGCCGAAGAAAATGACGCTAATACCATAGGAATAGTAGCATAATATCACCAATGAATACTATAGAGCCCACCGCTGCATTAGCTGAAGCCGACCGTCGCAATGTGGTAGACCGCTATAAAGGGCTGCCTCACCAAGCGATCGTTGCCGATCTTGATGAGCATGGCTCGGCACTTCATATTGCGATTGATAATGTCGTGCGCGATTTCAACATGGGGACGATCGTCCGCAGTGCCAATGCCTTTGGGGTGCGGCATGTCCATATCATTGGTCGGCGGCAATGGAATAAGCGTGGCGCGATGATGACGGACACGTATCTGCACGTGCATTATCACCAAACGGTTGAGGATTTTTTGCAGGCCATTGCTGGCCGGCCACTGATTGCGGTTGACAACGTTGCCGGTTCACAGCCACTTCACTCGGTCGTGCTGCCGCGTAGTGCCGTGCTTTTGTTTGGGGCAGAGGGGCCTGGTATTCGCCCCGAGCTGCTTGAGCGGGCTACGGGTATTGTTGCGATCGAGCAGTTTGGCAGCACGCGTAGCCTCAATGTCGGCGTAGCAGCGGGTATTGCGATGTATGCCTGGGTACAGCAGCATCGGCTGCACCCAGATCAGGAGTAGAGATTCTACTCTCTTTACTCCTTCTCAAACATAAGGTAGCGAAGGGATATATAGCGCTGCGTGATAGTGCTATAGAGCAGTGAATCCGGCCAAGGGCTTGTTTTTCCATGCCGTTTATGCAAAAATAGCAGTAACTATGACAAAACTTTCATCGGAATCATATCGGGGGGCGCGGGATTGGTATCCGGAAGATCTTCGCGTGCGCAAATACATCTTTCAGACCTGGCGTCATGTCGCCAAGAGCTACGGCTACGAAGAATACGATGCACCACTGCTTGAGCCGGTTGAAGTGTATGCCGCCAAGAGTGGTGACGAGTTAGTAAATGACCAGACATATCAGTTTATTGATCGTGGTGATCGACAGGTAGCGATCCGTCCTGAGATGACACCGAGCGTAAGCCGGATGATTGCCAAGCACCGCCAAGAGATCGCCTATCCAGCGCGTTGGTTTAGTATTGCCCAATTTATGCGCTATGAGCGGCCACAACGGGGGCGAGAGCGTGAGTTTTGGCAGATGAATGTCGATATCTTTGGCGTTGATAACATGCAGGCTGAGGCTGAGATCATCGCACTCGGCAGCCGTATTATGAAGGCCTTTGGCGCAACGGACGATATGTACACTATCCGCATCAACAACCGCCAGTTGATCAATCTCATGATGGCGCAATTTCTTGAGCTTGATGCTGTGCAGGCTCAGCTGATGATTCGATTGTTTGACCGCAAGAATAAGATTCCACCACAGGCCTTTCGTGATCAGGCGATTGAGATCTTTGGTGAGGCAGCAGCACCGGTTGGTTTGCAGCGGATTGCTCAGCTCTTGACGGCACGTACTATGGCCGATCTCCCCGAATCGATTCGCGATAGTGAGGCGGTGCGCGATGTGCAGCGGCTCTTTACACTACTTGAGCGTAGTGGCGTAACAAATGCCATCTTCGATATCACGCTCATGCGTGGGCTAGACTATTACACGGGTACGGTGTTTGAGTTCTTCGATACCCATCCAGATAATAACCGTTCGCTCTTTGGTGGTGGGCGCTATGATGGCTTAGTAGGGATGTTTGGCGCTGAGCCTATTAGTGCGGTCGGCTTTGCACCGGGCCTATCAATGATGCAGCTCTTTCTCGAGGCGCATCAGCTGCTACCGGAGTTTAGCTCCACAACCGATATTTATATGATCGTCCTTGGCGGGGCAATGCGCGGTGCACTAGAGCTAGCGGACGACCTGCGCGATGAGGACGTCAATGTGGAAGTCGATTTCACTGGTCGCAAACTAGACAAGCAGCTCAAGGCAGCAATCAAGAAACAGATCCCATATTTCCTCTTTGTTGGTGAGGATGAGCTAGAGAACGAGATCTACACCCTCAAAAATATTGCGACGAGCGAGGAGCAAAAGCTCAGCCTGGAGCGCGTCGTCAGTGCCGTTAAGGATTATCGTCGTCAGCCATCGCGCAGTGAAGATGATGACTTTGATTTATCGTAGTATCACCATCTATGTCTCTATGACAGCTATAGCTCATCTCTGTTAGCTTCCCGTTTTGCTCATCTTGCGGAACAGCATATATACACATGCATACTTGGGTCTGTCGCATGCCTATTTCACACTGCCAGCGACATATGATACAATAACCAACTATGAAGACGACACTAGACCACCTATCAGACACCAAAGTACGCGCCACGATTACCGTCGGTGCAGACGAACTGGAAGCAGCTCGCCAGGTTGCTTTGCGTAAACTCGCCAAGACGACTAAAGTTGATGGTTTCCGCAAGGGTCATGCCCCGCTCGAGTTGGTTGCAAAGAATACCAATCCAGAACACCTCGCCGAGGAGACGCTTAACAACGCCCTGAGCAAAGCAGTTGCTGCAGCCTTCCTCGAGAGTGACGTGCAGGTGCTTGAACGCCCAGAGGTGGAGATTAAGAAGTTTGTGCCTGGTAGTGAGCTGGAGTTTACTGCTGAGGCAGAGGTTATGCCCACGATTACTCTCGGTGACTATAAGAAACTCAAGCTCAAGCCAGCGAAGATAACCGTTAGGCCAGAAGAAGTAACGGAGATCCTTGACCGGATTCGCCACAGCATGGCCGAGCGTACGGACACCGATGAAGCAGCTCAGGACGGCGATGAAGTGACAATTGACTTTGTTGGTAAGCGCGATGGTACGCCTTTTGCTGGTGGCACCGGGAAAGATTATCCGCTTGTGCTCGGCAGCAAGTCATTCATTCCAGGCTTCGAAGAGGCATTAATTGGCCTCAAGGCTGGTGAAACAAAGGCGGTTGAACTCACCTTTCCGAAGGACTACCATGCGAGCGAACTAGCTGGGCAAGCAGTCGTTTTTGATACGACCGTCAAGAAGGTCAAGAAAGTGACGCTGCCTGAGCTGACTGATGAGTTTGCTGCAAAGGTCGGGCCATTTACTTCTATTGAAGATCTTAAGAAGGATATCGAGAAAGAAATTACTGCGCAAAAGCAGCGTGAAGCAGATGACGAGCTGCGCGACGTAGCCGTCAAGCAGTTGGCCGATGCCAGCACGGTAGCCATTCCGGAGGTATTGCGAGCCGACCAGCTTCGCTCGATCGAACAAGACTTAGTGCAGAACCTCGCTCACCGCGGTCGTACCCTTGAGCAGTACCTTGCCGAGAAGGGGTATAAAGACAAAGATGAGTGGATCGAGAAGGAGGCTAAGCCAGCAGCCGATGAGCGCATCAAGGCGGGGCTTGTCTTGGCTGAGCTGAGCAAGGCCGAGAAGATCGAAGCCACAGCAGAGGAGCTGCAAGAGCGCATCAGTGCCTTCAAGCAACAGTATGCCAATGATGCAACTATGGTGGCGCGCTTTGATGAGCCAGAGGTGCAGCACGAGATCGCTAATCGCCTCTTGACAGAGAAGACGATTGACTGGCTGGTGGCGCAGAATACTAAGAAGTAGCAGATAATACAGCTCGCATAGCAGAAATTAGCACTCTATATTGACGAGTGCTAATTTTCTCGTTACAATGGTACTATGATGAAACCGAATGATTACCTAGTGCCCAACGTCATTGTCCGCACACGTGATGGTGAGCGTGGCTATGATATATACTCGCGCTTGCTTGAGGATCGCATTATATTCCTCGGCGAAGAAGTGACTGAGATGACAGCCAATGTCGTTGTCGCGCAGCTGCTCCATCTTGCCAATGAAAATCCAGACAAAGACATCCAACTCTATATCAACAGCCCTGGTGGCAGTGTGTATGACGGCCTCGCGATTTACGATACGATGCAATACATCGCGCCAGATGTGCAGACGATTGGCATTGGTCTGCAGGCAAGCATGGGTGCTTTCTTGCTTAGTAGCGGTGCGAAGGGCAAGCGCTTTGTCTTGCCCAATGCCCGAGTGATGATCCACCAGCCTAGCAGCGGTACGCGCGGCAAAGTGACAGACCAAGAAATTAGCTTACGCGAGAGTATCGCCCTCAAGGAGCGGCTGGCCACCATTATGGCGGACAACACTGGCCAGAAACTCGATAAAATCAAGGCTGACATGGAGCGCGACTACTGGTTGAGTGCTGCAGACGCTGTAGCGTATGGCCTGGCTGATGAAGTGATTGGTGCTCGCATACAAAAAATCACACAGCGTTCGTAGCAACTTTATGGTATCATATAGATGTGACATCACGTAGTACAGATACTAGCTCCGAATCTAAATCAAGCCAAAAACCCTTACGTTTCCGGCGTATTATGCATTATCGCCCACGTCGGGTAACAGTGATAGTATGGCTAACGGTTATGCTAATGCTTTTGACCGTTGTAGCCGTGAGTATATTCTACAAGAACCGTCAAAGCGCTGCCTCCCTGATGAAATCGCAGCTCGTCGAAGGTGCTATGCTAGCACGGGCTGCTACGTTCTCGTCGGATGGTGTAATTTCGTGGGATGCGTACGCTGATGGTGGTGTGTATGGGACGATTACTTCGCAGGATGACCGCTACCGCCTGCTTGCACAGCAACCATTTATCCGCTGTACGGTTGGGAAAGAGTGTAGCGGATGGATATCAGCTGCGCAAGCACAAACCTATACACAGCCGATACCGGCTGGCGACACAGTGTGGTATAAAAACGATTCACTTCGGCATTATGGCGAAAGCATCCTACGCGACACAAGTGCCAAATGCGCCTTTTGGCAGTCTCCAGTTCAAAGACTGTGTGTTTCTGCCAAGACCGGCCGCTTCTTCTATTATGTTAATGGCTTTGGATCAAATAGCTTACACCGGTTATAAAGGAGTGTGACGCGCCGTAGCATGACAAAGAAATGCATTACAGTGTGTTACGACACTATTCAAGCGGTCTATAAAAATTGAGGCCTTGTCACTTGACGGAGTAAGGCGCGATCTGCTACAATTAAAAATTAATGAAGGTTGTGTAATATGGGTTAGGTGCGGACTACGCCGGTGGCGTGGCGTTTTAGTGTGCGAAAACTTATATTGAGTAAAGCTTCGGTGCCACAACAAATGCACGAGCAGGGTTTTGGAGTCCTTGCACGTGCGGATAGATAACAATAATTCAAGAGGAGTTTACATGCCTACACCTACCACGGCAACAGCTGCTCCATCGCGTGTGTTTTTTACCAGCAATGACACCGCGCTGGCAGTACCCGACTTGCTGGCTCACCAAGAAGAATCCTGGAAGGACTTCGTCGAGACGGGCTTGAGCGAAATTTTCGCAGAGCTCAACCCAATCGAAGACTATACTGGCCAGAAGCTCGAGCTGCGCTTTAAGGATTATGCCTTTGGCGAGCCCAAGCATACAGAGCAGTTTGCGAAAGAAAACAACCTGACTTTCGACGCACCACTGCAAGCCACCGTCGAGCTTATCAATAAGACGACCGGCGAAGTCAAGGAACAGAGCATCTACATGGGTGATTACCCTTGGATGACCGAACGCGCAACGTTTATCATTAATGGAACAGAGCGCGTAGTGGTAAGCCAGCTGATTCGGAGTGCTGGTGTACTGTTTAGTGCTGACCGCGTGGCAGGGCGTAACCTCTATGGTGCCAAGATGATCCCAGGCCGTGGGGCATGGCTCGAGTTTGAGACGAGCCCATCGGGCGCAATCTACGTGAAGATCGATCGCCGCCGCAAGATTGCAGCCACCACCTTGCTGCGTGCTCTTGGTATGAGCAAGGTGTCGGCTATTCGCGAAGCCTTTGCTGATATCGACACCGGTGAGATGAAATATATCGAAGCCACGCTCGAGAAGGATCCAGCGCACGGCATCAACGAAGCGTTGATTGAGGTCTATCGCCGCCTGCGCCCAGGTGACCTCGCTACGGTAGAGAACGCTCGCCAGATGATTGAGCGCATGTTCTTCGACTTCAAGCGCTTCGACTACAGCCGCGTTGGGCGCTACAAGATCAACCAGCGTCTGGGTGTTGATGTGCCCAATACGGCTGAATATCGTACATTGCAGATGAGTGATTTGATTGGTGTCTTGCGTGAAATCATCCGCCTCAACAACACACAAGAGCCAGCTGATGATATCGACTCGCTGAGCAATCGCCGCGTGAAGCTGGTTGGCGAGCTAGTAGCGCGCCAGTTCCGCGTTGGCATGCTCCGGATGCAGCGCAATGCAATGGATCGCATGAGTATGAGCGACCTTGAGACGGTTACGCCGAGCCAGCTGATTAATGCTCGCCCAGTGGTGGCAGCAGTGCGCGAGTTCTTTGCTAGCAGCCAGCTGAGCCAGCTGCTCGATGAAGTGAACCCGCTGTCGGAGCTGAGCCACAAGCGCCGCCTAAGCTCGATGGGGCCTGGTGGTCTTAGCCGCGAGCGAGCCGGTTTTGAGGTGCGCGATGCTCACCCCACTCACTATGGCCGGATCTGCTCGGTGGAGACACCAGAGGGTGCTAATATTGGCTTGGTGCTGAACCTCGCCACCTATGCACGTATCAACGAATACGGCTTTATTGAGACACCATACCTCAAGGTAGTTGATGGCCGCGTGACTGATGAAATCGTCTACCTTGATGCTTCGCAAGAAGTAACAGAGGTGATCGCCGATGCTGGCGCTCGCCTTAATGAGGATGGTACCTTCGTGCGCGATCGCGTCAGTGCGCGCAAGTTCCTCCAGCCGGGGCAGGTAGACACCAGCGAAGTCACCTACATGGATGCTGCGCACAAGCAGATCCTTGGGTCGACCGCAAGCCTCGTGCCATTTATCGAGAAGAACCGTATCGACCGCAGCTTGACTGGCTCCAACATGCAGCGCCAGGCAGTGCCACTCTTGCAGCCAGAGTCGCCAACGGTTGGCACTGGCATTGAGCACGAAGTAGCACGCAACTCCAGCCAGCTCATTACAGCTGAGGCTGATGGAGAAGTGATTCGGGCTGATGGCGAAGCAGTCGAGGTGCGCTATGCTGATGGCGTCAAGCGCTACGACCTAATCCACTTTGCCAAGAGCAATGACGATCGTTGTATTAACCAAAAAGTCCGGGTTAGCCGCGGCCAAACCGTTGCGAAGGGTGACACTCTCATCGAGGGCGCGTCCATTGCTGATGGTGAGCTTGCCCTTGGTAAGGACCTGCTGGTGGCCTTTATGCCGTGGGGTGGCTACAATATGGACGACGCGGTGATTTTGAGCCGCCGCTTGGTAGAAGATGACACCCTTACTAGCATCAACATCAAGGACTACACCGTCGAAGTGCGTGAGACAAAGCTTGGCCCAGAGATCGTGACGCGCGATATTCCAAATGTGAGTGAAGATAGCCTTCGCCACTTGGATGAGAGCGGTATTGTGCAGATTGGTTCTGAGGTCAAGGCGGGCGATGTCTTGGTCGGCAAGATTACACCAAAGGGTGAGCAAGAGCTCAGCAGCGAGGAGCGTTTGCTGCGTGCAATCTTTGGTGAAAAAGCCAAGGATGTGCGCGACACCAGCCAGCGCATGAATAATGCTGGTGGTGGCAAAGTTGTTGGTGTCAAGGTCTTTAGCCGCGAGAATGGCCACGAGCTTAAGACGGGCGTATTGATGCAGATTCAGATCTTTGTCGCACAATTGCGCAAGATCGGTGTGGGTGACAAGATAGCTGGCCGCCACGGCAACAAGGGTGTGTGTGCCCGCGTGATGGCAGTGGAGGATATGCCATACCTGGCCGACGGTACCCCTGTTGATGTGATCCTTAACCCACTCGGTGTGCCAAGCCGTATGAACCTTGGCCAGCTCTTTGAGACGCACCTCGGCATGGCTGCACGAGCACTCGGCTACAAGGTTGCCACGCCACCATTCAATGGTGTGCCCGCTGATACCATCAAAGATGAGCTTGAAAAGGCTGGCATTGCGCGCGATGGCAAGAGCCAGCTCTACGATGGCCTGAGCGGTGAGCCATTCGAGGAGCGTACAACGGTCGGCGTGATGCATATGATCAAACTCCACCACATGGTGAGTGACAAGATCCACGCCCGCAGCACCGGCCCATACACCATGGTGACTCAGCAGCCACTTGGCGGTAAGGCCCAAAATGGTGGTCAGCGCCTCGGAGAGATGGAGGTCTGGGCACTCGAAGCTTACGGTGCCGCGACTACTCTACAGGAGATGCTGACAATTAAATCAGACGACGTCTATGGCCGCGCCAAAGCCTACGAGGCAATCATCAAAGATGAGCCTATTGCCGGGCCAAAGCTGCCCGAGAGCTTTAACGTGCTTGTCAAGGAGCTGCAAGGCTTGGGTCTGCGTGTTGACCTACTGGATGAGTCTGATGAGTCGGTCGATGCCGAGCATGTCATTGCTGCTGCGGGCCCTGCCGACAAAACCGTCCCATCTGACGAGAGCGATGACGAAGCAACCTATCTTGATGAATCCGACGGCATTGGCACGATCGCTGATGACAGCGGTATGTCTGTCCAAGATATTGACACAGTAGAAAACTTAAGCGAGGAGGAAGCCTAAGATGTCCCACGTGGTAACAGATCACGATATCGCCAATTTTGACGCGGTACGCTTGGCTGTCGCCAGCCCCGAGGATATCCTCAAGTGGAGCTATGGCGAAGTCACCAAGCCGGAGACGATTAACTATCGAACCCAGAAACCTGAGCGCGATGGCCTGTTTTGTGAGCGGATTTTTGGCCCAGTCAAAGATATCAACCCACACGACAGCAAGCTCAAGGGTGTGCGCAGCCGCGAAGCTGCAGTAGATAAAAATGGCGAGCTCGTCACCAAGTCGATCGTGCGCCGCGAGCGGATGGGGCACATTAGCTTGGCCACCCCTGTTGCGCATATTTGGTTTATGCGCGGCACGCCAAGTGCAATGAGCCTTTTGCTCGGCATTACGGTGCGTAACCTCGAGAAGATCGCGTACTTTGCTACCTATGTCATCCTTGATGTTGATGCCGAGACGCGCGATGCCTACCTAGCTGACCTTGAGGCAGAGACCGAGGCAGCACGTGCCGCCATTAAGATTCGCTTCCAGCGCGAAGCTGAGGCTGATGGGGCAGATGTGAAGGCTCTTGCCGAGCAGCAAACACGCGAGTACGAAGAGCTTGAGGCAACCTACAGCCAAAAGAAAGCCCAGCTCGAGAGTCTGCAAAAGTGCGCCCTCCTGAGCGACACCGACTACCGTAACCTGCCCGAAGAGTACGAAGAGCTCATTAAGGTTGGTATGGGTGGTGATGCTCTCAAGACACTGCTTGATGATATTGACCTCGATACCCTCATTGCCAATCTGCAAGAAGAAGTTGAAGGGGCACGCGGCCAACGCGAGAAAAAGCTGCTCAAACGCCTCAAAGTGCTGGAGGGTATGCAGGCAGCGGGCATTAAGCCATCAAGCCTGTGTATGACGGTTTTGCCAGTCATTCCACCAGACCTGCGACCAATGGTAGCCCTGAGTGGTGGGCGCTTTGCAACGAGTGACCTCAACGACCTCTACCGCCGCGTCATCAACCGTAATAACCGCCTTAAGAAGCTCATTGAGCTCAATGCACCAGAGGTAATCCAGCACAATGAGAAGCGCATGCTGCAAGAGGCTGTTGATAGCTTGATCGACAACTCCGCTGCTCGTGGTGGCCGTGCCGTCAATGCAACTGGTGGGCGCCGTCGCCTCAAGAGTATTAGCGATATGCTTAAGGGTAAGCAAGGGCGCTTCCGCCAGAACTTGCTGGGTAAGCGTGTCGACTACTCAGGCCGTTCGGTCATCGTGGTAGGACCGAAGCTCAAGATTCACCAGTGTGGTTTGCCAAAGCAGATGGCAATCGAGCTCTTCAAACCATTTGTCATCAGCTGGCTTATCAAGGGCGATTACGCCCACAACATCCGTAGTGCAACGCGCCTAATTGAGGCAGGTGAAGCAGTTGTATGGGACGCACTGGATGAAGTAATCAAGGGCAAGTATGTCCTGCTCAACCGCGCGCCATCACTGCACCGCTTGAGTATCCAAGCCTTCCAGCCAAAGCTGGTTGAAGGTAAGGCGATCCAGCTCCACCCGCTCGTCGCTAACGGCTTTAATGCCGACTATGATGGCGACCAGATGGCTGTCCACTTGCCACTCAGCGCCGAAGCACAGGCCGAAGCACGCGAGCTGATGAGTGCCGTCAATAACTTGCTGAAGCCTGCCGATGGCAGTCCAGTCCTCAGTATCGACCAGGACGTGGTGCTCGGCAACTACTACCTCACATATGAGAAGCCTTCGGCTCAGACCGATACTGTTGCTGTCTTTGCTGACAGCCGGGCTGCTGAGCTCGCCTACGACATGGGCAAGCTCCACCTGCAGAGCCCAATTCGCATCCGGGCTAAGGGTGAGATCCGAACGACTACTCTGGGGCGTGTCTTCTTCAACGAAATCCTGCCAGAGGACTTCCCCTACAACAACAACGTCCAGACCAAGAAAGAGCTCAAGCGGGTACTTGGCCAGATCTTTGAGCGCTATGGCGCCGCTGAGACTGCTATCACTGCTGACCGCATGAAGGGCTTGGCCTTCCGCTTTGCCACCACTGCTGCGGTATCGACTGGTATGGAAGACTACCTCAGCTTTGACGAGATTGCCGACTTTGTGGCCGAGGGTGATGCACGCTCCGCTGCGATTTCGGAGCAGCTCGACCAAGGGCTCATCACCGAGGACGAGCGCTACACATTGACCGTCAACAACTGGCGCACCGTCGACCGCAAGGTAGAAGACTTCTTGCGCAGCCAATTGGCCCACATGGACACCTCTGTCGCAACAATGGTGAACTCTGGTGCTCGTGGTAGTGTTAACAATATTAAGCTAGCCAGTGCGATGATTGGTATCCAGGTGGATGCCGCCAACCGCGAGATTGAGCTGCCAGTCCGTAGCAACTTCAAGCGCGGGCTATCGAGCCTGGAGGCCTTCGTGGCAACGCGTGGTGCTCGCAAGGGGCTTATCGATACCGCCCTCAAGACGGCCGACTCTGGTTATCTCACGCGTCGCTTGGTCGACGTCTCGCAGGATGTCTTTACCGTTGAGGACGAAGAGGGTGACGACGATGGCTTCACTATCTACCGCAATGAGTCTGAGGAGACGATGATCGAGTTTGGCAACCGCTTGTTTGGCCGCTACACCGCCGAGGCAGTGCCAGGCCACCTCGACCGCGACCAGCTCATTACACGTGAGATTGCCAACGCCATCGAGGCAGATCAGTCGATCGACCAGGTACGCATCCAGTCTGTCCTCTCTACCAAGAACTTGCACGGTATTCCACGCAAGAGTTATGGGATCGATATGGCAACTGGCCAGCTCGTCGATGGTTCGCAGCCAGTTGGTGTCATTGCTGCTCAGTCAGTCGGTGAGCCTGGTACGCAGCTGACGCTTAATACCTTCCACAGCTCTGGTGTTGGTGGGTCAGACATCACCCAGGGTCTGCCACGTGTCGAAGAGCTCTTTGAGGCACGTAACCCGAAAGGTCAGGCCTACGTCACAGAAGTCGCTGGTTTGGTCGATATCTGGGAAGATGGCAAGAAGTACGTTGTACAGGTCACGCCGCAAGCAGGCAAGGTAGAGCGCATGCCGCTTGACGGCCGCATGGTGATGGTACAATCGGGTAGTAAGGTCAAGGTTGGCGACGTCATTGCGTCATTCGACGATGGCACGCAGCCACTTACTGCACCGTTTGATGGAGTGGTTGAGTCCACTGGTGATTCGCTTGTCCTCACAGGCAACGCTACAGCACCAGTTCGCTACGAAATCCCTGGCACGATGTACCTCGTCGTCAAGCCAGGCGATATGGTCGAGCCAGGCGATCGCCTGACACTTGGTTCGCTCAACCTGCATGACCTCATGCGCCTCAAGGGCACAGAGGCAACCCAGCGCTACATCATTAACGAAGTACTTCGTATCTATGCTGCGCAGGGCCAGGATGTGGCTGGCAAACACCTTGAGATCATCGTCCGGCAGATGTTCAGCCGGGTGCAGATTGACGATCCAGGCGACAGCACCTTCGTCATGGGCGACATCATCTCCAAGGCATCAGTGGTTGATGCCAACAAGGAACTCGTTGCCCAGGGCAAAACGCCAGCCCAGTATGCACAGCTGCTGCTTGGTATCACCAAGGTGAGTATCTGGAGTGATAGCTGGCTGTCTGCTGCGTCGTTTCAAGACACGACTCGCGTGCTAATCAACGCTGCCACCAGTGGCCGCGCCGACCACCTTAAGGGTCTTAAGGAGAACGTCATCATCGGCAACAAAGTGCCGGTTGGTACGGGTGCACACCCCCTGCCGCTCGAAGAGAATGATTCTCCAGAGGATGAGTTTGTCGCCGAAGCCCAAGCCGAAGAGGCTGAGCCAGAAGTGACAATTGCTACTGATGAGCTGTAGGGAGTAGCTAACCCAGAGCAGAAGAGTCCCACTTGAGAGAGTGGGGCTCTTTTTGTATAGCAGTAATGCTCTGATGTTGACTTTGATTAAAAGGTAATTACGTACGGTCACTAACGTGTGCCAACACGCGGGTTGCTGCCTGGACTCCGCTTACTGCAGCACCCTCGAGGTGGGGCGCTTTCATATAGTCTCCGGCCAGAAAGACACCTGGTGGGAGTCCATCTTCAAATCGTGCAGCAGTTGTTCGTGTAACGCTGCCGACATCAAATACTGGAATTGCAGTATCCCATCGCACGACGTCTACCACCTCACCACGACGCGCAGCGTCAGCTACGGATGGCAAGTTCATTCTAGTCAGCTGGTTGACAAGTTCTCGCTGGAGATGCTGCTGTTCTAGGTTACCTTGCGCCCTCCAATAGAATCGAATATATGCAGGCTTGCTCTTTGTCTGAATTACTTTAATTGCGACAAGTGGTGTGACATATTCACTTGAAATGACAATCGTTCGATTTCCAACACCAAGGTCGTCAGAAACGGATGTTTTAATTATGCCGACTGTGACTGAACTATAGTCAATTGCTTTCAGACTTTTGCTGCAATGCAGGCCGCCGTCTGTCAGGATACGAATTGCATGTCGTGCAGGTGATGCGACAACAACAGATTTAGCGCTAAATGTACCTTGTGATGTATCGACCCGATAGAGGTGGTGGCTTTCAGTACGGACTGCATAAACCTGTGTATTTAATACATGAGGCACCTTATCGCCGATTGCGGACGGCAGACTACTCATCCCAGAAGGTAGACGATAGAAATGCCGGTCTTCCATGACGCCCTTAATAATTGGAGGTACCAATCCGCGTGATGTATGTGCACAATCCCAGAAGAATAGTGCGCGCACCATTGGCTCGAGCACATTTTGGTAGGCCTCTTTCCCAAACGCCTTTTCTCCCCATGTTACAACGGTTTCATTATCAAATCGTTTTAATTCGCGTGTAATAGCTGGTGTTGTCAGCCGCTTTGCATCAAAGAGCATAGAAACGACTCCGCGTAGTGCGCGTAACTTGCCAGCGCGAGATAACGACGGCGAGGCTTTGAGCGCGCTCAACGGCCAAATTGGGCCAAGCGGCTTCGTAGGACGATAGAGCCATGTCTCTTGGCTGTCCTTCTGAGAGGAAGCATCCATACCGCAATCTTTGACGAGTTTGTGGGCAGTCTCATAAAAACCAGCAAGAAATGATGCACCGGTTTCGATAGTGACGTCTTCATCATAGAAAGACCGTATGCGCCCGCCAAGACGATCATTCTTTTCAAGTACTTTGACATGCAACCCACTATCTGTGAGATGTGCGGCGCAGGTTAACCCTGCCATGCCTCCGCCGATGATGATGCAGTCGTAGGGTGTGTTCATATATTTATGATATCACTAAGTTTAAATAAGTTAGTGTAGTGTCAGCTATATGTGCGATCAACGTACTACCGATACTTCGGCATTTCTACTGTCACTACTTCGCCTTTGCTGAGGTCGCGGCATTTGTCGCCTTCGTAGATTTGCCGCAGGTCGACTTTCTTAGCATTGCGGAGTTGAGCCTTATAGACATCACAGGAGAGCATATCGTTTTGGCGGATCTGGAAGAATACCCAGCGGCCATCGCTTGATTGATAGAACAACGCTGTTCCTTGCGAATTAAAGAGGTGCGACTCGGGTTGTACACCACCCAGCGGTATCTCTGCTAAGCGATAGCCTGCAAGCTTGCTTTCGCGCACTGTCATCGTGCCGACAATGCCGACGTTATAACTCGAACTTGCAGCAGGCGAGTAGGCATTGTAGAGAGGAGCTTGCTGCTTGGCGAGGTCTTTGTAATCGGCAGCATCAAGGCATTTAAACTCAACGAAGCGAGTTTCCTTGTTTTTCGGGTCATTTGGGTCAAGTGGGGTATTGCTAATCTGGCACGTTACGTCGCCATTGCTGCGCGTAAAGTCTGCGAGGTACGGGCCGTCTTTATCGCCATCTTGCACGACATAGCGCGTAAATTGGTCGTATTCGAGCATGTGCTCCAGAGCAGTGACATTGCGCTTAGCCTCAGCCTTAGGTAGGGTAGCGGCAGCACTCTTGGTTTTACTTGGATCGGTAGCGATAGAATAAAAGCGAAAGCCCTCTGCCTTAACCGGTGTTGATAGTGATGACTTAACAGCTTCTGTCCCTTTGAAGTATTTCTTGGCACGATCCAGCGTCTTAGTGGCAGTGAGCTGCTCGCGCGGGCCGGTCTTTGTCTCGGTATGCTGTTCGGTGTTCTTGGCTTTGTGTGGCCGAGTTGCAATATAAATAATCCCTGCCGCAATAGCGACAACTGCCAAACCAGCCAAAGCAAAGCGAATGGCCAACCCACGCGGTGTTAGGCGTGAGCGTCGATATTGAGGTGAGGATGATGATCCACGTGATAGCATAGTGTCATTATACACTGCCAGCTGGGTTAGCAGCAATGGCCCTTGCCTAAACGCACTGCACTTCGTATAATGCAAAGCATGAGCGCTATGAAAAATCGGTTAATGGAGAAAAAACACGCTGGCTATACTGTGGTAGAGTTGCTGGTTGTGATCGTTATTATTGCCATCCTTGCTACATTGACACTCGTCTCGTATCAACGCATCCAGGCTGGTGCGCAGGGGCGAACCCGCGTGGCCGACCTCACAGCAATGCGCCAAGCACTCGACCGCTACTATACTAAGAATGGAGCATACCCGGTTGCCAAGACTGCCGGTAGCACTACTCCTACCTACCAGCGCCGCGATAGCGCCACATTCTTGCGCCAATTGGTGCCAACCTACATTTCCACGCTTCCCAGCGTCACCCAGGGTAGTACTACTGATGCAACTAGCAACACCTACCTGTACGTCACCAATGCTCAGCAAACCGAATATAAGCTGCTCTATGTCAACACAAGCGGCTTACCACCAGGTGAGTACGATGCCGTGCCTCAAGCAATGCGCACCACCGCGCCAGACCGCTACGGGGTGTGGTCAAAAAACGGCGAACGGCTCCCTGGCTAGCAGGAGTAGATGGATGCATCAGGGGTGATAATTACTCTACCGCCCACATCCAATCCATGCTATAATCAATCGTTGAGAGTTGTATTACTCATGCTAAAAAACACGTAAGGAGAGAAGGAGCCCCCTATGGCAACCCCCAAGAATGTCCCTCTGAAGGACTTTCGTAACATTGGTATTATTGCCCATATCGACGCCGGTAAGACGACGACGACAGAAGGTATTTTGTACCGCACCGGTATCAACCACAAGATTGGCGAAGTGAAAGGCGATGATGGTGGTGCTACCACCGACTGGATGACCCAAGAAAAAGAGCGTGGTATTACTATTACTTCTGCAGCGGTGACTTGCTTCTGGAAGGGCCACAAGATCAACATCATTGATACCCCTGGGCACATCGACTTTACCGCTGAGGTGGAGCGTAGCCTGCGGGTGCTCGACGGCGCAGTGACCGTCTTTGATGGCAAGATGGGGGTAGAAGCCCAGAGTGAGACCGTATGGCGCCAGGCCAACAAATACGGTGTGCCACGTATCTGCTTCGTGAACAAGATCAATCAGACTGGTGGTGACTTCTACAAGTCGATCGAGTCAATCCACAATCGCCTCAGCAAGCAGGCCTTCCCAATCCACCTGCCAATTGGCTTTGAGAAGGATGTTTGTGGTGTGGTTGATCTTATCGACATGAAAGCCTACACCTATGATGACTACACCGACCACGAGCTTAAGGTGGGCGAGATCCCAGCTGATATGCTCGACAAGGCAAAGCGAGCTCGCAGTCTGCTCGTTGAGAACGCTGTTGAGGCCGATGACGACCTGATGATGAAGTTCCTCGACGAAGGTGAGGATGCCATTACTATTGACGAGCTCAAGGCAGCGCTACGTCAACGTGTTTTGGCTGGTGACTTCTTCTTGGTAACAGGTGGCGATGGCCGCGGTGTGATCGTCGAGAAGGTGCTTGACCTGATGGTAGATTACCTGCCAAGCCCGCTCGATGTTGGCGAAATCTGGGGTAAAAACCCCAAGACTGGCGACGAAGTAAGCCGCCAGCCCGATGACAAGCAGCCAATGACTGCACTAGCCTTCAAGCTGGCTGCCGACCCATTTGTTGGTAAGTTAATCTTCATCCGTGTCTACAGTGGTCGCTTGACTGCCGGTAGCTACGTTCTTAACACAACGACAGGCGAGAAGGAGCGTGTGGGGCGTATCGTCCGGATGCACGCCGATAAGCGCGAAGAGATCGATAGCGTGGGCGCTGGTGACATTGCTGCTGTGGTGGGCCTGAAGGGCACCTTCACGGGCCATACCTTGTGCGATCAAGCGCATCCAATTGCTCTTGAAGCAATTAGCTTCCCCGAGCCACCAGTATCGATCGCAGTGGAGCCCAAGACTAAGGCTGACCAAGAAAAGATGGGTATTGCTCTGCAACGCCTGGCTGAAGAAGACCCAACCTTCCGTGTCTACACCGATGAAGAGACCGGCCAGACTATCATGAGCGGTATGGGTGAGCTTCACCTAGAGATTTTGATCGACCGCATGAAGCGCGAGTTTAACGTCGAGGCTAATGTTGGTGAACCGCAAGTCGCCTACCGCGAGACTATCAAGGGCACGGCTGAGGCGCAGGGTAAGCATGCCAAGCAGTCTGGTGGTCGCGGCCAGTACGGTGATGTCTGGGTGCGCTTTGAGCCGAATGAGCCAGGCAAGGGCTACGAATTCTTCGATGAAATCAAGGGTGGTGTGGTGCCACAAGAGTACCGCCCAGCTGTGCAGAAGGGTATTAAGGAGACGCTCGATGGCGGTGTGATTGCTGGTTATCCAGTTGTTGACGTCAAAGCGACCTTGTACGACGGAAGCTACCACGATGTCGACTCAAGCGAGCTCGCCTTCAATCTGGCTGCTCACTTGGCTGCCCGCGAAGGCATCAAGAAGGCCAACCCAGTCTTGCTCGAGCCAGTAATGAAGGTTGAGGTGACAACGCCTGAGGAATTCATGGGTGATATCATTGGCGACCTCAATAGCCGCCGTGGCCGCATTGAGGCAATGGAAGACTTGATGGGCGGCGCGAAGCTCGTCAAGGCTATTGTGCCACTGGCAAACATGTTTGGCTACACTAGTGACATCCGCTCGATGTCGCAGGGCCGAGCTGCTAGCACGATGGAACTTGCCCACTATGAGGAAGTTCCACCAAACGTCGCGCAGGAGATTATCGAGAAGCGTAGTAAGTAAGCTTCCTTATAGTATCTCTATAAAACACCTCTATTACAGGGGTGTTTTATTATTTTGTCTCAGTGCGAGGAATAGTGAATAGTACGCAAAAGCCGGCATATATGCCGGCTTTCGTTAATGCAAGGCTATGGTTTGTACTACTTTTTCGTTTTCTTGTCGTGCTTGGCTATTTTTTTGACGGCAATTTTTTGCGGCGCAGGTAGTGGCTTGAGTGGTACCATTACCCTCAAGATGCCGTCCTCCAGATGAGCCTTAATCTGCTCAACATCGCTACCATCTGGCACTTGTACACGACGACAGAAGCTTGTGCTGCTCTCACGAACGACGTAGTTGCGCTGTTTGTCCTCGGTTTTTTCGTGCCGTTCGCCGCGGATGACGAGCGCACCATTGTCAAGGCTTACATCGAGGTCTTCCTCAGCAAAGTTTGGCACGTGCGCTTCAACAACCAGTGTATTATCCACTGTGTAGACATCGGCTGTGACAGCTTGGCTGAGTGTCGTGGTAAAGGGATTGTCAAACAGCTGCCGCTGCAATGCGCGCAATTCCTCAAATGGATTGTATTTTGTAAGACTACTCATAGGGTGCCTCCTTACGTGTTGCTTTTGTATTCTTATCATAACGCGGTAAATAGAACAATACAAGTACTTGCATCCATCTAGCAAAGCGCTTATACTTATATACATGGCACAATCGACTCGTCGGCAACGCAGACTGACACGGCTTACATGGCTGAGTTTCGCTGCTATGGTAGTAATTTTGTTAGGGTATATGTATTGGGATGTCGAGCTGAGCCCAGCAGCCTCTACCACCAAGACTGCTGGCAGCGGTCTGGAAAAAACACTCGTGCTGGGCACCGATCCTGGCTTTAAGCCGTTTGAATATAAGCAAGGGCAGGAGATCGTTGGCTTTGATATTGACCTTGTGCGGGAGATTGCTAAGGACACAAATCGTTCGTTACAAATTGAGGAGATCGCTTTTGATGGCCTCTTGCCGGCACTGCAGGCTGGGCGAATCGACCTCATTGCAGCTGGTATGACTGTCACGCCAGATCGGCGTAAGAATGCCGAGTTTTCGCACACGTACTATACTGCAGCGCAAAAGATAATTGTACCAAAGACTGGCTCAACAATTGCCACTAGTGATGACCTCATTGGCAGGCGAATTGGCGTGCAGCTTGGCACCACAGCCGATACACTGGCACACAAGATTCGTGGGGCTCACGTGGTACAACTCCAGTCGACAGCTAGTGTCATGCAAGAGCTCAGTAGTCGGCGGATCGATGCTGCTATTATGGATGATGGGCCAGCTCAGCAATACCTTGCCACAAACCCGCAGCTCGTTGCCTTGCCACGCAACCTCTCGCACGAGGATTACGCCATTGCTATCAAAAAGGGTAATAGCAAACTACTCGCTGAGGTAAACGCTAGCATTGCCGCAATGAAGCGTGATGGCCGCTACGATAAGCTCATCAAAAAACACTTCGGAGTGGCCCGGCCATGAATGTGTGGGATATCCTCTTTGGTGACGAGCGCTATCTATTCTTGTGGCGCGGCCTAGAAGTGACCATCCTTCTCACCGTCTTCTCGACAATCATTGGGCTTGTGATTGGCCTGGTTGTCGCTCTCATGCAGCAGTCTGCTTGGCAACCATTTCGCACATGCAAACTACATCGCCTTCAGCGCTGGCGGCCATGGGTGAGCTTGGCTCATGCCTATACCACGGTCATTCGCGGCACACCTGCTTTGGTGCAGCTACTCATTATGTATTACGTGGTATTTGGCTCATACCGTGGGGTGCCAAAACTGTGGATTGCAAGCCTTGCCTTTGGTATCAACAGTGGTGCGTATATTGCTGAGATTATTCGCGGCGGGATCGAAAGTATCGACAACGGACAAGTCGAAGCGGCGCGCTCGCTTGGCTTGAGTCGCTGGCAAACCATGCGTTATATCATCCTGCCTCAAGCACTCAAGCAGTCATTGCCGTCACTGATCAGCGAGGGAATTTCGCTCCTCAAGGAGACATCAGTCGTTGGTTGGATTGGTATGAACGATCTGATGCGTGGTGCTGATAATATCCGCTTCCAAACGGCCACCGCCTTTGAATCGCTCTTTGCCGCTGCAATGATTTACCTTGCCCTCACCACGCTATTTACGTGGGTGATGAATCGAGTAGAGAGGAGGCTTAAAGCGCATGATTAATATCAAGCAGCTCCGCAAGCACTATGGCAACAATTATGTCTTACGCGGCATTGACCTGACAATCAAGCGGGGAGAGGTTGTAGTTCTCTTGGGCTCGAGTGGTGGTGGCAAAAGCACGCTGCTTCGCTGTATTAATATGATTGAGACGCCGACAAGCGGGGAAGTATGGGTTGATGGTATTGATATGACCAATCCAGCGACTGACCTCAACAAAGCCCGGACTGAACTTGGCATGGTATTCCAGCAGTTTAACCTTTTTCCGCATATGACCGTGCTCGAAAATATCATGCTTGCACCACTTAAGGTGCGCAAACTATCGAGAGCGAAGGCCAAACGTCAGGCGCTTCAAATGCTCGACTTGGTTGGCCTCCGCGCTAAGGCTCAAGAATACCCGAGTCATCTCTCGGGTGGGCAAAAGCAGCGGGTAGCGATTGCCCGCGCCTTGGCAATGCAGCCAAAAGTCTTGCTCTTTGATGAGCCAACGAGTGCGCTCGACCCTGAGATGGTCGACGAAGTACTAGCGGTTATTAAGCACCTTGCCGAAACAGGGATCACAATGATCGTCGTCACACACGAGATGTCATTTGCGCGCGATGTCGCGTCGCGGATTGTCTTCCTCGACGGGGGTAAGATTATTGAAGATGGTACGCCAGCGCAGGTCATTAATCACTCCACCCAGCCAAAGGTCCGCACCTTTTTCGCTGCACTCAGTAATAATTGACACATCCCTCTATGCTATAATGCGCCCAAGGAGGAATACTATGTCAGATACAATGCAGCGATTCAAAACACTCTTTACTGGGAGCGGTGTCGACTATGTAGAATGCGAAGTCGTTAATGCAACGAAGCACTATCTGCAGCTTCGCGAGCAGGGTAAGCACGAAGGCTTCACGCCGGTGATTGTGACGCTTGATAGCCTTATCCTAGATGAGATAGCGGAAGGCCTAGAGAACGCTGGCGTCCAGACAGTCCCCGAGCTTGTGCAGCGCACCATGGAAGCATCGCAGGCAATTGATGTACCAGCCTTCTTTGCCCATGTTGCACAGGAGCTGCCAGCTGAAACGGCGAAAAAGGATCAGCAGATCTCTACTGTAGATGATTATTTTGCGTCGGGTTTCTCGGCATCGCCTGATGACGATGACCCTACGACAGTTGACTTCATCAGCCCATTCCAGGCAGATAGCGACAACCCGGTTATTATTATCAAACTACCAACCACAGCACCGTATGAGGCGCTAGCCTACCTCTGTATGGGTGGTTGGAATGATTGTCCCGAGCCAGCTATCCAGGTGGCGGTATCGCGCTATTGGTATGAGAAGTACGGTGCTGTGCCTGCCGCTATCAGCCATGATACTATTGAGTATTACGTCGAGTGTCCACCGCAGACCGATGCCGATGCTAAGGCGGTTGCCGTTGAGCTCTTCTATTTCTCATATGGCGACGCAGTCTATCAAGGGTCGGAGACCTTCGAAGCGTTGGCAAATCAAGTGTATGGCAGTCGACAGTGGTATGTTTGGTGGGACTAGCTACTTTACTTTTTTGCCACCGCACCCTATAATAAATCCTAACGCGCGACGCGTTTTGTCGTAGTGTCTCTACTCCGGCAAGTAGCTCGCGTCGTACCAAATATTAACATAAGTAAGGAGTACTTACCTACATGGCAGATTTCGATCGAAGTAAGCCACACATTAACGTTGGTACTATGGGTCACGTCGACCACGGTAAAACAACGTTAACGGCTGCCATCACTCACGTGTTGGCAAAGCGTCTTCCAAGCGATGTAAACAAGCCTCGCAACTACGAAGACATCGACAACGCTCCTGAGGAGAAGCAACGCGGTATTACCATCGCCAGCTCCCACCAGGAATACGAGTCGGAGAAGCGCCACTACGCGCACGTTGACATGCCAGGTCACGCCGACTACGTCAAGAACATGATTACTGGTGCCGCTCAGATTGACGGTGCTGTGCTAGTGGTTGCCGCCAACGACGGTCCATTGCCACAGACACGCGAGCACGTGCTGCTTGCTCACCAGGTTGGTGTGCCAAAGATTATCGTCTTCCTCAACAAGATGGACTTGGCCGACGATCCAGAGTTGGTTGAGTTGGTTGAGATGGATGTCCGCGATTTGCTCACCAAGAACGGCTACGATGGCGACAACACACCAATCATCAAGGGTTCTGCTACCAAGGCGCTCGAGGGCGACACCGAGGCAGAAGACGCCGTGATGGAGCTGGTGGCTGCTATGGACGACTACTTCGAGTTGCCTCAGCGCGACCTTGACAAGCCATTCTTGATGCCAATCGAGGATGTCTTCTCGATCAAGGGTCGTGGTACAGTTGCAACTGGCCGTATCGAGCAGGGTGTCATCAAGATCAACGACCCAGTAGAGATTGTTGGTCTTAAGCCAACTCAGACCTCTGTCGTGACTGGTGTTGAGGCCTTCAAGAAGAGCCTCGACCAAGGTCAGGCAGGTGACAACGCCGGTCTGTTGCTACGCGGTATCGAGCGCACTCAGATTGAGCGCGGTCAGGTGATTGTCGCTCCAGGCACACTCACCCCACACACCGAGTTTGAGGCGGAAGTCTACATCCTTAAGAAGGAAGAGGGTGGCCGCCACACACCATTTAGCAAGGGCTACAAGCCACAGTTCTACTTCCGCACAACGGACGTGACTGGTGAGATTGAGCTCCCTGCCGACAAGGAAATGGTGATGCCAGGCGACCAAGTGACCTTCAAGGTGACCTTGAACGCCCCAATCGCTATGGACAAGGGTCAAGACTTCGCTATCCGCGAAGGTGGCCGTACAGTCGGTGCCGGTGTTGTAACCAACATCGTCAAGTAGTTTGCACAGTACTCGCAAACTCACAAAATACCTCCCGCAGGGGAGGTATTTTTGTTTTTACATTCATGACATCGTCAAAGATAGTTCACTCAGACGATATGAGAGCTATGGAGTCAGCATTAATTACACTTGATGATATCCCAGGCAGGCTATCAGCAGAGGAGTTTGAGCAGGTAGCGTAAATAAAGGATAAATAAAAATCAAAAAGAGTGATAGTTGTTATCACTCTTTTTTCAATCACTTATAGCAAATGTTACATCCGGATCTCGACATCCACGCCAGCTGGCAAGCTGAGGTTGTGGAGGTTGTCGATTGTCTTGGGTGTAGCATTGGTGATGTCAATCAAGCGCTTGTGGACACGCATCTCGAATGTCTCACCGCCAGTCTTGTATACGTGCGGACTTTTTACTACTGTGTAGCTGCTGCGCCGCGTTGGTAGTGGCACAGGACCTGCGACGTTTGCGCCAGTGCGCAGGGCGGTGTCGATAATTTGCTTGGCTGATTGGTCGATCACCTTGTGGTCGTATGCCTTGAGGCGAATCCGAATCTTGAGCCCTTGGTTGTTTTGAGCCATTGCTCCTCCTTTTATGTGCAACTCTGTAACTTTAGCAAGATCGAAACAAGCTAAATTATCAGAGTAAATTAATAATACATCTAGCATTATATCATGAGAATAGTCTGTATCCGAACATCAGCTACAAAAGCACGAATCTCTCGCATATTTTTGAGCTTAAAGCCGGATTGACAACTGACCCTTTCGCTTCTGAGGCAATTCGTGTATACTGTACTAGATATAGCGTTTAGTAGTTAGTGGCAAAAGGGACAATATATGAACTGGAAGATTATTCTTCGATCGCTCAAAAATAAAGACATGCAAAAACGCCTTGGTATCGTGCTAGGGCTCATCGTCGCCTATCGTTTCTTGGCGCACGTGCCAGTGCCGTTGGCCGAACCAAGCCGACTCAAGGATATTATCCAGAACGTCGTATCGGCGAGTGACTTTGGTGGCTTCTTAAACATCCTGACTGGTGGAGCATTGGCCCAGTTATCTATCGTTTTGATCGGTCTTGGGCCGTTTATTAACGCCAGCATTATTACCCAGCTCCTCACCAAAGCTATCCCAAGCCTTGAGGAGATGCACAAAGATGGTGAGTCGGGCCGACGCAAGATCAACCAGTGGACGCGTATTGCTAGTGTGCCGCTGGCGATTGCTCAATCGATCGGTATCATCTACTTTTTGCGCCAATCAGTCTTGGCTGGGAGCACAACCGGTACAGTAGCTGGTTCGCTCCATGAGTGGATTGTTGCCGTAACGGCACTGACTGCTGGGTCGCTACTCTTGATGTGGCTTGGCGAGCTGATGACAGAGCAGGGCGTTGGTAATGGTATTAGCCTACTCATCTTCGCTAGTGTGATTAGCCAGCTGCCAACCACCTTTGGGTCGATCTACTCATCGCTCTTTAATACTCAGAATGGTTCGCTCAGCGTCTTTGGCTGGTTCTCACTACCCGTTAACCCGACAACCTTCTGGACAGTAGTTATCCTCGGGACAATCGGCCTCATCCTACTTTATCTCCTCGTTAAGATTAACGAAGCACAGCGCATTGTCACGATCAATTATGCCAAGCGGGTTGGCGGCAATAGCTCGTATGGTGGCATTAAGAGTATCTTGCCTATCAAGCTCATCGCTGCGGGTGTGGTACCAGTTATTTTTGCAGTGGCATTCCTCAGCTTGCCAGCTTTTGTGGGGCAGCTATTACATGCGACACCTGGTGCAAATCAGCAATTAGCAAATAACCTTATCCAGTGGTTCCAGGCACCGACCGCTCAAACATACGCCACCGGTGGCTTGACAGTGCTTATTTACCCATCGATCTACTTCTTACTCGTCATTGCCTTTACCTACTTCTATACTGGTATCGTCTTTAATGCGAGTGAGATTACGGAGAGTCTTGAAAACCAAGGCGGCTTCATTGAAGGGATTCGCCCTGGCCCAACCACTGAAAAATATCTGTCACGCACCGTCAATCGGCTTAACCTGTTTGGGTCGCTTGCCCTGGGGATCATCGCCATCATTCCGTTTGCGATCGACTACGTCTTTGCGCAGCTTGGCATCAATGCTAATAACATGGCAATCGGCGGTACGAGCTTGCTTATTGTCGTGACGGTTGGCCTTGAGACACTCCGTCAGATTAACTCACGAGCGCTGATGGTAACATATGACGACTTCTCGGTCGATGACCTTGATACTAAGCCAAAGAAGCGCGGCTTGCTCGGTCGGCGGCGTACTACCGCAAAGGCATAAGGCTACCACTAGTATAACTCACAAAAATACCGCCGCCTCTGTCTGAGGCGGTATTTTTTGATATGGTATTCTATAATAATTCGTTCATGAGCCTTTAGAACGTGCGTTATGAGTGGCATAGCGCCTCATTATTGCAATTCGGATATAGAAAGAGGGAATACAGAACCGTGGTGGAATAGCGGCTATGGAACGACAGTAAGCAGCTTTTAAGCCTATACGTCATTAAAAGCCTAGAGGGATGCTACGTTTAGAAGTCGCTTATGGCAAAAGCTACCTCTCTTACGGCTCCATTCTGATATAAGAATAGTGCAGCCCATAATCTCACAATAAATGATGCAAAAAGCTGGCTACTTCTCTTTACTCCTACAGAGAAATAGCGTATAATACAAAGCTGTATATCTATGGCAAGTTCGAAAGAAGTTATCAAATTGCGCGGCAAGGTAGTGGAAGCACTGCCTAATACGCAATTTAAGGTAGAATTAGAGAACGGCCTAAGCATTATCGCTCATATCAGCGGCAAGATGCGCAAGCATCACATCCGTTTGGTCCCAGGCGATACCGTGGAAGTCGAGTTAACCCCATACGATCTCACGAAGGGTAGAATCGTCTTCCGCGCACGCGTTTAATAACGTAGAGCGGCGGCCTGATATCACCGCTGTTCTCAGTAACGGCAGGTTTTTCCTGTAGGGAGATTTGTACGCTCATGAAAGTTCGTGCGAGTGTCAAAAAGATCAGCCCCGATGATCAGCTGGTCCGGCGCAAAGGCCGACTCCGTGTCATCAACAAGAAAAAACCTAAGAATAAGCAAAGGCAGGGTTAAGCATGGCTCGAATTGCTGGGGTAGTTATCCCATCAGACAAGCAAGTGCACATTGCTCTTACCTACATCCATGGTATTGGGCGCACGCTTGCTCGAGACATCCTTGCGGCGGCAAAGATTGAGCCGACCACTCGGGTGAAAGATCTCACCGAGGCTGAGGAGCAGAAACTTCGCGACATTATCGACAAAGATTATGTCACTGAAGGCGATCTGCAACGCCTGGTGACCAACAATATCAAACGCCTCAAAGACATTGGTGCATACCGCGGTCTCAGGCACAAAAATGGCTTGCCAACACGCGGTCAGCGCACTCGAACGAACGCACGAACTCGCAAGGGTAAGGCGATCGCCGTCGGTGGAGCACAGCCAAAGGCAGCAAGTAAGACGTAGGAGAAAGGACGAGATATGGCACAAGCAAAATCCACCAAGAAAAAGCAGCGCCGATCAGTCCCATCTGGTCAGCTGCATGTACAGGCAACCTTTAACAACACTATTGTCACATTTGCAGATAGCAAAGGTAATGTCTTGACCGCTGCCAGCGCTGGTGCATGTGGTTTTCGTGGAAGTAAGAAGGGCACAGCCTATGCAGCACAGATTGCTGCAGAAAAAGCCGCAGAAGCTGCCAAGAGTAGCTACGGCATCCGCACTGTTGACGTATTTGTCAAGGGTGTTGGACTCGGCCGTGATGCGGCAATCCGCGCAATGGCCGGCTTCGACATTGCCGTCAATAGCATCAAAGATGTAACGGGTGTGCCACACGGTGGCGTTCGCCCACGAAAGGCAAGGAGGGCGTAAATGGCACGAGATAGAAGCCCAATCGTGAAGCAGAGCCGCCGCGAAGGCGTGGCGCTTCACCCTAAGGCACACAAGATTTTGGCACGCAAAAGCGGCATTCCGGGCGAGCACGCTCATGGCCGCCAGAGCAAGCCAAGCATGTACGCAACCCAGCTACGCGAAAAGCAGAAGGTGCGCCGCATGTATGGTCTACTAGAGAAGCAGTTTGCTAAGCTTATGAACGAAGCAACTCGCAAACCAGGCCTAAGCGGTGAAAACCTGCTCCGTTTTCTCGAGCTCCGGCTCGACAACGCTGTGTACCGTGCTGGCTTTGCAACGAGCCGTCGCCAGGCCCGCCAGCTGGTGAGCCACGGTCACTTTGAGCTTAATGGCCGCCGCGTCGACATTCCATCAATCCGCCTCAAGGCAGGGGATGTCATTACCGTTCGACCAAAGAGTGCAAAGTCTGGCTACTTTACTGCAATTGACGACATCTACGGCAACACCTCCCAACCACCTCTGAGTTGGCTCAAGAGCGATATCAAAAAACTCAAGATCGAAGTATCGGGCGAGCCAAAGCGCGAAGAAGCTGAGGCTGGTATCAACGAGCAACTGATTGTTGAGTACTACTCACGCTAACAAGGGTAAGGAGAATTTTGTACATGTCTAAATTAATTCACGATCCAGCGTTGGCACGCATCGACGACAATGGGCCGCACAGCAGCACGTTTGTCATTGAGCCACTGCACGCCAGCTACGGCAACACGCTGGGCAACAGCTTGCGCCGGGTATTGCTGAGCAGTATCCGCGGCGGAGCCTTTACGGCTTTCCGAATGCAGGGTGCGACACATGAGTTTACCACCGTGCCTGGCGTCAAAGAAGATGTTGTTGACATCATGCTTAACCTCAAGGGCGTTGACTTGGTTGTGCATAGTGATGAGCCTGTCGAGCTGCGGCTTGAGAAGCAAGGCGCTGGTGCAGTAACCGCTGGGGATATTGCAGCCAATGCTGAGGTTGAGGTTGTCAACCCTGAGCATATCATCTGCACAATTGACGACCCACAGGCTAATGTTGTTCTTGATCTGGTGGCCGAGGCTGGTCGGGGGTACTACCCGATCGAAGAGTCGAGTGCTAACCGGCTGCACAGCGACATGATCGCCATGGACGCGCAATTTAGCCCTGTGACGCGTGTGCGCTTCAAGGTTGATCCAACTCGTGTTGGCCAAGAAACCAACCTGGAGCGGCTTGAGATGACCGTCGAGACTGATGGTAGCTTGACGCCACGCGATGCCTTCGAGCAAGCTGCGGCGATTTTGGTCAATCAGTATACCGCTCTTGCTGGTAGTACAACTGTTGTATCGGCACCAGCACTTGGCACTCAGACTGCTGAGGAAGATAACGAGCTGAACACCTCGATCGAAGACCTCGGCCTTAGTGCCCGCACCGCAAACGCGCTCATCAACAACGAGATTCGCACTGTTCATGACCTCGTCACTTTGACAGAGCAGGACCTGCGCGAGCTTAAAGGCTTTGGCAGCAAAGCCCTCGACGAAGTAAAAGATAAACTAGCAGAATTGGAGCTCTAAATGCATCGACACGGATACAAAGGGCGCAAGCTCGGCCGCGAACGCGATCAACGTCGAGCCCTGCTCAAAGGCCTAGCAACCAGCTTGGTTGTTGAGGAGCGAATCGAAACGACGCTGCCAAAGGCCAAAGAGTTGGTGCGCTACATCGAAAAGCTCATTACCAAAGCTAAGAAGGGTGACCTCGCTCATCGCCGCGCTGTCATTGCCGGGCTCAGCACGCAAGCTGCCGCGATCAAGCTGGTTGACCAGATTGCCCCGCAACTCAGCCATCGGCCAAGCGGCCACGTGCGTGTGTATCGGACACGTCTGCGCCGTGGTGATGGTGCGCAGATGGCAATGATTGAGTTTGTTGACGAGCTCAAGCCAATGCCTAAGCCCGAGGCAACCACAAAGGAGGCGAAATAGTTATGGCTCACAAAACATTTTCGCAGAAGCCAGCCGATGTTAGCCGGCGCTGGATCTTAATCGACGCAAGCCAAGCACCACTTGGCCGCACTGCGACAACCATTGCGCAGTACTTGGTCGGCAAATACAAGCCAACTTACACGCCGCACGTCGATGGAGGTGACTACGTTGTCGTCATCAACGCAGCCAAGGCTGTTGTGACTGGTAAAAAAGAGACGGATAAGATCTACTACCATCACAGTGGTTTCCCTGGTGGCATCAAAGACGCTCAGCTCAAGGAAGTGCGCGAAAACGCACCAGAACGTATCATTACTGCTGCTGTGAAGGGCATGTTGCCCAAGAACAAGCTTGCAGCAGATCGCCTGGCTCGTCTCCGCGTCTTTGCTGGCGAAGAGCACGCCCACACCGCACAGCAACCAGAGAAAGTAGAGGTACAATAAATGGCACAAGCAACATACGATTATGGTCTTGGCCGGCGCAAAAGCGCTACTGCCCGCGCTCGACTGGTCAAAGGTAAGGGAAATGTAACGATCAATGGCAAGTCAGCTCTCGACTACCTGTCAGGTAACAAGACATTGCTAGCTGAAGTGACTGACCCACTGGCCTTGGTTGGTAAGCAAAAAGAGTTTGATGTTACCGTCCTAGTGAAGGGTGGTGGCCTCAGCGGTCAGGTTGATGCTATCAAGATGGCGATCGCTAAAGCGATTACCGTTGGCGCACCAGACCTGCGCGGCACACTCAAGAAGGCTGAATTCTTGCGCCGCGACCCACGCGAAAAAGAGCGCAAAAAATACGGCTTGCGCAGCGCCCGCAAACGCGAGCAATACTCGAAGCGTTAAGCATTCTTGCCTGCTTCATAACATACCCTGTCAACATGGCAGGGTATTTGCTATAGTAAAATATTACTAAGGGTGGTGAGATAGAGTAGCTTCTAGACACTAGAAGTGTTACTACAGGTCCCTTATATGCATAATGTCACCATTCTTTTGCGGCTAACCTGCCAAAAATGATACAATATCACACTAGTATGTACGACAAACTCCACGAACTATTTGGCCTGGCGTATCCGCTGCATACCCAGGTATTTGGCGATTGGCACGACATATCTCGGCCGGTTATTGTCCTTATACACGGTATCGGGGTAAATCATAATATTTGGCAAGACGTGTTAAACCAGCTTGGCGACCAACCAGTCTTGGCAGTTGATTTGCTGGGCTTTGGTCAATCGCGCAAGCCTGCCTGGCCCGATTATACCCTGACCGATCATGCGCGTGCCCTACGCAAAACGATCCGTCACGCTGCACCACTGCGCCAGGTAATCTTATGTGGACACTCGCTTGGTACACTAGTCGCAATTGAATACACCAAGCTGTTTCCTCGCCGCGTCCAAAAACTTGTGCTGTGCTCACCACCGATCTATCTACCAAGTGATATCGCTAAGCGCCCACTACGCGAGGCGCTGCTCAAGACAATTGGTAAAGGATTTCTTAAGGCGATCAACGCATCACCAAAGCTTATCGGCGCAGTCAATCAATACAAACGGACGCAGAAGAATTTTCATGTCAGCCGCGAAGGGTTTTCGCCATACGCCAAGACGGCGCGCAATAGCATTTTACTCCAAACCTCGCTCGGTGATGCCTGTAATCTACCACCGCTACCGATAACGATTCTCTACGGCACACTCGATGCAGTGATGATACCAAAGCACTTCAAGGCAATCCAGCGCCAGCGTCGCAATGTCGTGATTGAGACAGCCATCACTGGCCACGAGATTCGCAAACGCTATGCCAAGCTTATTGCCAAACACCTCGAACAATAAGCTCGCTATTCCTATATAGTATGATACAGTGCTGCATACTACTACACCTTTCTTGAATATAATAAAGCTCCCTTCTACAGCAAGGGAGCTTTATTATCTATCAGAGAAGAAATTTTCTTGTGTGCTATGTTACCGCGTGTTGTTTTGGAAGTCACATAGCGTTGCCGATACGCTATTGTCGGTGCTCGACTCCACCACAACTTGCATGTTTGGATCACTTGATAGCTTCATCAGCGAATAGATCTGCCCATCTGGCATAGCAATCTCAAGGCTCCCTTTGTCGGCGACGAGATAGACGAAGTAGCGCTGGCGATTTTGCCAATTATTATATACTGCATACGCCTTCTCGTACTTATTTTTCGCTTCACCAGTGATCTTCGAGCTATTCCGCTTCACCTCGTAGGTGCCAGTCTCGGTGTTAAGGTCAACACTCACGCGACTGTCGTTTTGATTAATAAAGACTCGAACGTGGCCTTTCGTATTGGCCGTATTGTTTGCAAAGTGAAGACTAATCTCTTGCGAAGCTTTGCGATTGACTTTGAGTAATTCTTTGTGGTAACCATCAGGTGCCGTTTTCGACGTTCGGGCCGAGTGCTTTGTGCGGAGGCCGCTGGTGCGCGTGTTGTTATTAATCAAGCGCGACCGCACGACATACTTTCCATCCTTTTGGGTTATCGAGAGGGAATGGGTTGAGCTCATCGAGCCGATATGCTTCGCTTCTTGACCGTCATCCTTCAGAATCTGCCCTTGTGAATATTCCCAGTTACCCATCCAGCCAATACTCTTAACGCGTGTTGGGCTTTCTTGGTAGTAATTAGCGCCATAGTAGTCCGTTCCGTGGTCAAGCCGTTCTGGTTGCTGCTCGGCGACAAAATTACCATTGGCTTCGAGGTGGCCAATCATGTAGTAGCTGCCTGTTGTCGAACCATATTGATAGCCATTAGCTCCAAAAAGCAGCGCGTGCTTGGTAGTCTTTGTTTGTGGATCATAAAAACTCTTGAGGTTAGGGCACTCAATAAGGCCAAGATCTTTGCCGTCAAGCGTGCTACTATTGAGCATGGTTGCGCCCTGGTATTCCCACTTTTTTCCGTCAGTACTTGAGTAGATACCAACCTTATCGCCCTCAGCCAGATACATCATTAGCTTCTTGGTAGATTCATTGTACCAGACGTGTGGGTCGCGGAAGTTCTGCTCTTTGGACTCTGCCTTCATGACTGGCTGGCTGTGATTATACGGGTGGTAGGTGCGGCCATCATCGAGTGAATATGCCGCATATTGGTGTTGGCCGGTCTCAGTATAGCTCGTAAAGTAGGCAATTATTGCCGTTTTGGGCAAGTCACGGAAAAATCCATTACTATTCCGATACACCGAACCCGAGGCAACTGCCGACCAGCCGTTAACAAACTTAGGAATCGCCACGCCAAGATCTTCAAAGTGCTCCCAATCCTTGGTGCGAATATGGTACCACTCGGTGCCATCGTTGCTCGACTTATAGTTTTTATTGAGCAGATAGTAGAGGTGGTAGTAGTCATCTGTTCCTTTGAAGATTGTCTGGATGTCATTCATGAAGCCTTTTGGCGTATTGTAGTGGTTTGATTGCTGGAATCCATCGGTATTGGTGTTGGTAGCAATGTTAGATAGATTGCTATTGCGAGAATTCTGAGCGGATCGCGCATAAATATAGCTTGACCCCACGCTCAGTAGCGCAAAGCCTGCCACCAGCGCAACAAGAGTATATTTTGTCGTATTTTTTTTCGTTTTGATGGTTTTTAGCATGGTGCTCCTTAGATTTTTCTTGACATTAGCAAATCGATACACAGTACATTATGAGTGTCGTTCGTGGTGTTCTCCCGTCGTCTTTCTTAACTCCTCTCGTCTCGATTGCTCGAAACGAATCCTTACTATCTAGCTAACCAGAAATGCTACTCTATGTCAATGATATCGTTTCGTATAGTACCTCATATACTGCGTGTTTTGATCTCTTATTCAAACTCGCCACCGAAAATGCTATACTACGTATATGTCCAAAGAAGTTATCCTCACCGGAATTCGTAGCAATGAAGAGCCGACACTTGGCAATTATCTTGGTGCCTTTGTGCCAATGGTACAGCTGCAGCAGCACTACGCTGGGCACTACCAGCTCAATATGTTTGTGCCTGACCTCCACAGCTTTACTACACCGATCGACCACAAAACACTCTACGAGAATACGCTAACCAACCTCAAGTACTTCATCGCAGCAGGGCTCGACATCACCGACGAGCATACATTTCTCTACCGGCAGAGCTTCATCCCAGCACACAGTGAACTCACATGGATCTTGGATTGCTTTACTGGCTTTGGCGAGATGAGCCGGATGACGCAGTTTAAAGAAAAATCAGCTGATACCAACAATAATGTCACCGTTGGACTTTTCAATTACCCTGTCCTGATGGCAGCTGATATCCTTCTTTACAACGCCCGATGGGTACCAGTCGGTGAGGATCAGTTCCAGCACTTGGAGATTACCCGAGATATTGCACTGCGCATGAATCGTAAATTTGGCGAGCTCTTTACTATTCCAGAGCCAACTGCCAAGCAAACCGCCTTCATCCAGCGCGACACCGGCCTACGCATCCGCAGCCTGACAAACCCAGAAAAGAAGATGAGTAAGAGTTCTAACGACCAAAAGTCCAAGATCAACCTCGCCGATACCCCCGCCCAAGCGCGCAAAAAGATCATGGCTGCCACGACAGATTCGCTTGGCGTTATCAACTTCGACTGGCAGCGTCAGCCGGGTATTACCAATCTACTTCAACTGCTTGCAATCTTAACCGACCGCCCGCAAGCTGAGGTAAATGCCGAGTGGGTAGGGCAGACCCAATATGGTCCACTCAAGCGTGCGGTGGCCGAGGCAGTGGCTGCTTTCCTCACTGATTTTCAAGCGCGGCTCGCAAACATTTCTGACGAGACACTGCTTGCTACTCTCGAGCGCTCTGAGCGAGCGATGAATGAGGTCGCCAACACCACGCTCCTCCGCGTACAAAAGGCGGTTGGCCTGCGGAGTACATCATGAGTAGAGCGCGAGATGGAGTCATTATATGAAAATCACATCAAGCGACCTCCTTGCTATCTTACGCCAGTTTCGTCAAGCAACTGACGATAATGTCCCGCGTCACATCGACCAAATCGCCAGTAGCCACCCGCAGCCCATCAACCAGCTGGTGCGCTTTCGCTTCGACCGCCGGCAGTACTTTTTGCTGATCGACGACACAGCGGAGGATCATGCATCCTACATTATGCAGCAGATCTACACCGCAAAGAGTGATGCAACGGGGGAAATTCTCCCCAACCCACTCAGCGACATCACGACCTACGGCCTACCATTCAAGGGTAAGGATGTCTATCTTTTTCAGCAGCGGCGTACCACCCAGCGCCTTGATAGCCTGCTTGCAACGCGCTACCCCGAGACTAGTCGCTCCACTTGGCAAAAACACATCAAAGCTGGCCACGTCGCCGTCAACGATAGAGTCGTCTGTCAGCCACGCCAACTGGTAGCAGAGATCGACAGCATCGCCATCAACCTACCTGACGCGGTCGACTATAGCGACAAAACCCTCCCCATTCTCTACATTGACGACGATGTGATTGTTATCAACAAGCCAGCCGGTATCCTGACGCATAGCAAGGGGGCGCTCAATGATGAATTTACGGTAGCAGACTTCTTCCGGCGCTATACTTCGGTTGGGCTGGAGACAAATCGGCCAGGGATTGTCCATCGACTCGACCGCGACACCAGCGGAGTAATGATTGGTGCGCGTACACCAGAGGCCTTCCAGCAGCTTAAGAAGCAATTCGCCGAGCGCCACGCCAAGAAGACGTATCTAGCAGTCGTGGCAGGGCAGCCCCGTCAGCAGCAAGCCAAGATCGATGTCCCGCTGGGGCGCAACCCGGCCGCGCCAAGCACCTTTCGAGCCGATCCACGCGGCAAATCTGCCCAAACAATCTACAAAATACTCGCCTCGCAGTCCAGTATGAGCTTACTCGCTCTGCGCCCCCGCACTGGTCGAACACATCAGTTGCGTGTCCATCTGGCATATATTGGCACACCGATTGTTGGTGATCGCATTTATGGATCGGCAGGGGAGCGCCTCCTTCTGCACGCCTACCAGCTCGAAATCACAACTCGTGCTGGTGTGCGCCAAACCTTTGTTGCACCACCGCCAGCAGCCTTTATGGCACTCTTTCCTGAGGGAGCCGATGCCATCGCTCGTTTATAACCCCCGCACCGAGCAGCGTCTTGCACAGCTTGCACAGCAGCCACCACAGTCATTGCTTCTTGTTGGTGCGCCTGGGCTTGGGCTTATGACTGCAGCACGGCAGGTTGCGAGCCGCACCGCACTTATCCTCCAGCCTCATACCAGTCAGGGCCATGACGACCAGCAGCGCGGGACAATTCGCGTTGATGACATCCGCTCGCTTCACGCGCTTACTCAGGGCAAGGCAGCGGCTCGGCAGTTTGTCATTATCGATGATGCCGACCGAATGACACCTGCCGCCCAAAATGCCTTCCTTAAGCTCCTCGAAGAGCCGCCTCACGCGCTTCATCTCATCCTCACCAGCCATCAGCCCCAACGCTTGCTGGCAACAATTCGCTCACGCGTCCAGACCGTCCGTATTATCCCACCTCAGCAAACCCAAACAGCTGCTCAGCTTGGCCAACTTGGCATTATTGACCCAACGCGCCGTGCCCAGCTGCAGTTTATTGCTCAGCAGCAACCTGCGACGATCGCACGCTTGGCTGCTAATGACGAGGAGTTTCGCACTATTGCCCTGGCAATGACCGACGCGCGTCAGTATATCACTGGTGCTACCCGCCAACGCATCGTAATTGGGCAGCGCTATAGCCACGATCGAGCTCGTGCGCTGCTCTTGCTTGAGTGCCTACTACACATTGCATGGCATACACTCCGGACGCAGCCATCACAGCAGCTGCTTGCTCAGGCAGAGCGTATCGCACGCGCACACGAGCGCATTACTGCTAATGCCAGCGTGCGGATTCAGCTGCTGGCATGTGGTATACTATAACTATGTATGGATTATTATTGGTAGCCTGCGCTGGTGCCTTTGCCTTATGGCAGCAGCAATCAGTTGCCGAGACCACCTCACAATTACCAATGCGCCTCTCGGGCAAGCTTGATCGCCTGTGGGAGGTAGCTCAGGAATCACTCCGCGATCGTCGTTATCTCCGCGCCGAGAAGGCACTGCTCACGATCCTGCGGGTGGATGAGCGTAATGCAACCGCCTATAACCGCCTCGGTATTTTATACGCCAAGCAGAAGGCATTTGATGATGCGATTGAGTGTTTTGAGATCGCTCAAAGCCTCGAGCCAAGCGCTTCGAGCTTGCATAATGTTGGCCTCATCTATTACGAAACCAAGCGCTACGACAAAGCTGCTCTCGCCTTTGAACAAGCACTAGCAATGGAGGACAAGCTGGCTGCGCGGCATATTGCCTATGCCAAGGTGCAGGAAAAGCTCGGCCATAATAAGAAAATGCTGGAGTCGCTTGAACGGGCTGCCAAACTAGAACCTGGCACCCAAACATATCAGCTCCTGGCTGAAGGCTACGAACGAGCTGGCGACCACAAAAAAGCTCAGCGCATCCGCGCTAAGATGCAACCTCAGCCTACTTCTGCGCAATCACCGCGGCACCACCAAACACAACCAGAATCTCGCCAGCAACCCCAGCAACGCATTACTGTGCCGTCTCAGCAGGTAGAGCAACAACCTTCAACGGCGTATTACCATCCCCCGGCTGCATTGCCTGCTCCAGCAGCGCCAGCGTATACTCAAGCACCTCCGCAGCCGCAGCCAAATGCTGCATACAGTCGACAGTCCGCTGCTGTTCATCCGCCAGCACGAGCCCCAATGCCCGCCAATCGCATCCAGCGCAGCGCGCCACGCCGCATTACGATGTAGCGCCAGCGGTATAAGGTATGATAAAGGCTAAGTACAATCAACAAGGCAGCAATATGTGTGCTGCCTTATTTACATTCTCAGGGCGGGGTTTCTCGCTGCGTAAGCCTGATATATCACATACTCACTACACATACACACAATTACCACGCTTCCAGTATTGTTCTTACGACAGCCAATACAAAAGTGGGGAATAGGTCCTCACCAATTACAGCTATTACGTAATTGCAAAAAACAAAAAAGACCTCCTCCTTAAGAAAGTCTTCGCTATATACGTATGGAGCCGCTTTACGGATTCGAACCGTAGACCTACTGTTTACAAAACAGTTGCTCTGACCAGCTGAGCTAAAGCGGCAGGGATGGTACCGGAGGTAGGACTCGAACCTACGAAGCTAAAAAGCGGGAGATTTACAGTCTCCTGTCATTGCCACTAGACGACTCCGGCAAATAAAATGAACTAACTGTGAATTAGTATAGCAAATTTTTTTCCAATGTCAAAGTGCGAATTCCTACATTCGACGATTTTCGCTTTTTGCACTTACATACCATTCAAGCCAATATCATAATTATATGAGAAAACATACAAACCGCAGCTTTTCCTCTGTTATTATCATATATTTTGTTTTATACTAGCATCCATGACTCAAGAAAAACACTTCAACCACGTCCTGGTCACTGCATTATTTACTGATGATGAACCACGACATACGTCTGAGCTCTATCGAAATCATAACCATCCAATCTACGAGCACAAGCTCCAAGCGTACCCACGTATGCCGCTCTTTCCCTCAATGGTCGTGCGCGAGAAATCAGAAGCAGGCACAACGAGACGTGATGGGATTACAAAATATATCAAAGCTCTATCGGAGAAGCTTGAGCCGTTTACTGTACAACTCGGTGATGAGGTAGTGATTGGCGGATCAGTCGGTGACTCACGACGAGTTAGAGAGGTTGCACCGAGCGAAGGAGTGTTGCGCCTCCGATATGAAATTGGGTATATAGCCAGAAGATTATCAGTTGTATATGACGCCCGTGCTATGCGCGGTCTCGATACCATGGCATACGTCCAACACGGCACTACCGACGCGATATTGCCTGGCGTACAAGAGATGGAAGTAGCCGCTATCAGCGTGATCACAACTCACTCTGATGATAAAAACACACCGACGAAGGTGATCACCCGCTGTGACTATCCACTTGGTCAACAGCCCGACGCCACCAAATTATCAAACGAATTATTTAGTGAAGGTCAGAGCTATTATTCTATGAGCGATGGCACATGCCATGGTCTCACTGAATATTCTGAGCACACGATACCAGGCAAATCACGCGGTCGTCATTGCGCACCAGATGGAGAAGGTCGCGTATACCGGCTACCACGTCACCGCCGGCCGGTCTAAGCTCGTTGCTGATAGTGCGTGGCAGGGAATGGCGCTTCTCGTCGCATAATTTCAACAAGCGAAAAACATCCCCACTCATAGACTAACAATAAAGATCACCCCAACAATGGGGCGATCAACAAATTCAGCCATGGAGCCACGATCGGGGCTTGAACCCGAGACCTCATCCTTACCATGGATGCGCTCTACCAACTGAGCTATCGCGGCATTACTTGGTATTCTACCATACGAGGTACGTACCAGCAAGCCTTACTGCCTTGGTTCTTGATGCGCTCATTTTGCCAGCACACTCACCCTTACTCTTCGCTGCTTCGTCTATAGGGCGTGCGAAGTTCTACCAGTGGTCAGCCTATCTCATATAGCATCTATAACTTAGCTTTTTGCGCCATACTCAATGCCGCAATTGGGGAGGTTATGATACGTCTATATATAATTCTCCTAGAATCCATTGACAAATGGGGGTATTCGTGGCTACAATACATATTGTCTATCGTTTGAGCGATCTCTTGTCGATAGAGTGTTTGTACGATAAAGTTTCGTGTTAGAATAAGGATAACCATTAAATAAAGAGGAGTCTATGGCAATGGCTGGTTTTATGCAGTGTATGGAAGTAATCGACAGGTATCGGTGGTGGATCGGGGGAGTGATATTCCTCATGATCGCCCTGAGTTGGTGGCTTCGTGTGGTAAGTGCTCGCAAGAACAAAACCTACACTGCAACACTCCGCAAAAAATACGCAGTCTTGGTTGTTGCTGAGGATGAAGATCCAGAAGTCTTCGAGAGCTGCCTCGCGAGCATCAAAGAGCATAGTAAGCCAACGCAGCTACTCGTCTCGATTAACGACGCTTCACACGCTCACCAATCTCTCCGAGCAATCGCCAAAGAATATGCAACAACAGTGATCGAGCAGCCTGAGATGATGAGCTATGATGCGCAGCTTGCCTCACTGATTGAAAAAGTGCGGCGTGTGAGCCTTGTGCTTGTTACAACCCCGCGTGCACGCTGGACACCATCGACAATTAACCTCCTTTTACCCTTTGCCGAGCCAACTATTGGGCTCGTCAGTGGCCGCCAACAATACACTGGTGGAGCGACACTCTCTCAACGAATCGGCAGTTGGCTCCTCGATATGCAGCAGCGTGTTATTTTGCCTATGCAGAGCCGCCACGGCGAAGCCTATGCCATCACAAGCGACACCTTTGCCATTCGGCTTGAGCTGCTTAAGCACGTTACCCAGAGCAGTGCAGAGGCGCAGCCATGTGCCGCGCATCATCCATCAAGTATCGCACTGTCTCTGCCTTCACAACACCATGCAGCCTACCAGCACAGTGCTCTCACGCAGATCAACCACCCGGCAGAACTCTACCGGATTGCAAGCAGCTATACCCAGCTGAGTCGCGCCGCCTATTGGCAACTCTGGCATCAGCACGCACGCATCTGGCAAGCAGGTCTACTTGTCTGGCTCACACACATTGGCTTTTGCTTTGCAAGCTTGCTCTATCTTGGGGCGCTGATCGTGCTTAGTAGCACACTCGTCAACAACTTATACAGTACTCTGACTGGGGCAGCGACTGCCGCAACACTCTGGAGTAGTGTAACGATCCTTGGGCTTGTGCTTGGCTGGCTTATATGGCAGGCCGTGCGCAATATTCCACACCTTAAGCATCACCCACGCGACCTATGGCTCCTGCCACTCTATCTCCCGATCGCTGGGAGTCTTGCACTGACGAGCAAACTATGGGCGCTCATTACGCTCTCTCGCCATCACGCACCCGCTCCATCGAGCGCACTCCGCCAATATGCAGCTGGCCTTGCGGCAATTGTCCTGCTGCTTATTACAGTGCCGCTCGCCTATGTCGTGGCAATGATCCCAGCTCAGCAACCACAAGAAGCTCCGCACCGCCCTGCGCAAACCGCCCCACAGCCACAGCAGCGACGTGATAATCGCGGCAATACAGACAAGAAGCAGGCTAATCGCCAAGCAGCCACCTCTGGTCAAGCGCAAACAACAGAGAAAACTCCAGCCCGTTCGGACAAGGGCAGGCAAGCTACCACGTCAGAGCAAAAGCCAATCATACTAACCGCCCAAGATGGCGACTCCCAGTCGCTTGTGGCGCGGCGCTTCATCAAGAGCCATCACCAAGCTCGGCAGCTTAACCTCGCGCAGGCGGCGTATGCCGAGAATCGCTTGGTAGCCGTGATGGGGCAGCGTGATGAAATCGACAGTGGCGAAACCTTCACCGTGAGCGCCTCACAGCTTGCCGCTGTTATCACTGAGGCCCGAGCACTGAGCGCTGATGAGCAAGCGAACTGGGCCGCCTATACCACAAGCGAGTAGCAAATCGCCGTCGCCACTAGCATTACACCATAGGCTATGCTATAATCAACCAAGATATTTTATAAAATCTAACGAGTAAAGAAATGGCAAAGAAGAACAATACCAAGCGAAAGATTATTGCTCTTGTGAGCAACCTCACCAAACACCGTACCTACGTAACGCGCAAGAATACAATGAACACTCCAGATAAGCTCGTTCTACGCAAGTATGACCCAATTGCTCGCCGGCACGCTACTTACACAGAGACGAAGAAATCGCTCGGCCGCAACGAGGTTAAGCCGCGCAAAGGCTAGTCTTATCGTAGCAATAGCACACAACAGCATCCGCCAATGGATGCTGTTTTTGTCTCAGAAATTAATTGTATGAGTCGCGTACGATCGCTGTACGGCTCTATAATTTGCTCAACTATCTTGGTTATCTCAAATTCTGCTTTTTCCGCGGCAGCGCCTTCGCTCTATCACTCTATTCTGATAAAACGTGGAGAAAAGAGCATATTACCAAACCTAACACACAACGCAAACATTAAGTAGTAACAGCTAAGATACGGGGGATACCAGCGCTGCAGTGCTCCCAGGAGAAGAGAATAGAGGGGTGAGGAAATCGTAAAAAAGTTTTAGTGCTACATACATCACTATCTATGGCGGTAACCCTGGTGGGTGGTGGTATGGCGCTCAGCCTGTGCAGCGGCAAGCTGCTCGGCAAACACGTCAAATGTCGCTGCCATCCATAGACCATCAGAAACCATCCGGTCAAGCAGCTCCATCGTCGGCGTTGCCATAGCGGCATAGATATAGAGGACACCGCTTGAGATCTCGATACTGAGATCATCGAAATGCGATGCTATCACCGTTGCTACATCAGGCGTGAGGTAGCGCTCTATCTCGACCGCTCGCCCAAGTTCACCATACACCGTGTATTTCTGCATAAATTCTTCTGGCTGCGGCCCAAACATCCCGAGCCGGAGTGGCTGCAGCTTGTAGCTGGGGTAGCTAGCAATCTTGCCCTGTCGGCCAATAAACATATACGGTACATCACGGCGCGTGTACATATCTACCGCGGCTATCAGCCACTGTTGAGGCGAAGGCTTGGGGCTATTGGCAATCCGCACCATATCTCGCCGCGACACCAGCGTGACATTATAGCCGCGAATATTACCCACGCTATAGTGCCGGTCGCGATGAGTCGTCGACATAGTGTAGCCGCGGATTGGGTGGTAGTCATCGTCCCGCGGGTTGATTGTTCCGAAATAAATCAAGCCAGCTTGCTCGGCAAACTGCTGCACTATCTTGCGCGCAGCCGAACGCTCTGCAAAAGCCGCTGGCGAAACCTGCCGCACGACACGCTTGACGCGGTGGGTAATGGCATCATGGGCTGACATAACTCCAGTATATCACTCCTTTAGGCAAAAAATACCTCCGTCGGGGAGGTTGAATACTATTGTGGCAGGGGCATGAGGAATCGAACCTCAATCTACGGTTTTGGAGACCGTTATACTAGCCGTTGTACTATGCCCCTCTGTACTGTCTCCAGTATATCAAATCTATAGCCAAACCGGAAGAACTTTATATGGTAAAGCGAATATTGATTTGGTTTATGCTAAAAATCCCTCGCACCACGCGGAGTCTGCTATAATAAAATACATGCAACCAACGCCTCCAGTTCGGCCCTTTGCAATACTCATGGTTGGCTTGCCCGGTAGCGGCAAGACATTTTTTGCCGCTCAGTTTGCCAAGGCCTTTGGCTCACCCTTTATTGATATTAACGAGCTCTCGGGCTACTGCCAAGACGATGCAGCCGCGGCAGTAGTAGGGAAGACATTTTTGCAAGAGATTGCTAAAACCAAGCAACCCTTTTTATACGAAGGCGATAGCAACACCCGGGCTCGCCGAAGCGAGTTCGTCCGCTGGGCACGGAGTGAAGGCTATCGACCAGTGATCATTTGGGTCCAAACAGATGTAACGACAGCCCGTAGCCGAAGTGTCAAGAACCAGCGACTCTCACGCGAGGCGTTTGATTACTATGTGCGGCGCTTTAGCGAACCTACCGCGGGCGAACTCTATTTTGTCATCAGTGGCAAGCACCCGTATTCATCACAGTCCCGGGCTGCCCTGACCTTCTTAAAGCAAATCGGTCAACAGACTGAAGACGAAGCTCTGCCGAGCAAAGCACCAGCCACAACTCCACCAGTAGCAAAGCAGCGCACTCAAGTGCCACCACCAACACCAGCCAGCCACCCAGTGCGTGCTATGTCGAGCGCCCCACGGCGAGGACAAATTCGCTCGACACGCTACATTGTACAATAAAATAACATCTTGGTTAAAAGGAGGAAGGCTTTTATCTATGTCTTCTACGCTCCACGACGATGAATTTGGTGATATCGCTATCAAGCGCAGCGCCAAAGTGCGCTCCATCACAATACGACTCGCGCCAAATGGCCAGCTCTATGCCAGCGCCCCACGGTACGCTCCACTCTTTCTCGTTCGCCACAGCATTGTCACCAACCGCCAAGCACTCCGCCAGCTCCTGCACCAGCACGCGGTGCATGGTTATCAAGACGGAGAGACAATAGGTAAGCACCACTCGATCGCTGTCATCCCCACACAGATGGTCAATCGGCCCACTGTGCGCACCGCAAGGCAAAAGCTGCTCGTCTCTCTCCCACCAGAACACACCATAGACGAGCCAGCCGTTCAGTGCGCTATCCGGCAAGAAGTTGCAACCATCTTGCGCCGCGAAGCCAAAGCCTACTTGCCACAGCGCCTCCACGAGCTTGCTGCACGCACTAACTCAACCTACCAGCGTATTCGCTTCAGCCATGCGAGCACTCGATGGGGGAGCTGCAGCAGCACAGGTACAATTAGCCTTAATATTGCGCTCATGAAACTCCCCAATGAGCTGATTGATTATGTCTTGATCCACGAGCTCTGCCACACTCATCACATGAATCACTCGTCAGCCTTTTGGGGGCTAGTGGAACAGTATGACCCGCACTTCCGGCTGCATCGGCAGCAGCTCAAGCGCGAAACACCAATGATATAGCATCAGCAAATATTGCACAAAACGCTTGTGCCTACCGTCATACTCCAGGTATACTAGAAGCGTGTCGCCATACGCTACCAATAGCCAAACCAGTACTGTTGTGCGAGTCAGCAGCGTTGTCTTTCCGCTCTTGCTTTTTGCGTACAGCAAACTTCTCGGCCTTGATGCAATGCAGCGCATTCCTGGGGCAGGTGAATGGTCTTTCTATGCAGCAGCCAGCGCTTGGCTTGCTCTTGGTCTCTACACCTGTTTCCGCTCATCACAGACGAACAAGCAGCGAGCGTGGCAGCTCGTCTTGTATCATGGGCTGGCTTCGAGCTACCTCCTGAGCATCTCTGGCGTAGCAGTGCCGTTTACCTGTGCGTGGTCGCTGTTTATGCTGGCGGCTTTTGCCTATGCTGGCTTTTCTGGGTGGCTGCTCAGTGCACTCGTGCTTTTTATTACAGCAGCACTTGATGCATTTTGGCTGACGCCACAAAGTATCGTTGATATTACCACAACAACATTGGTGGCCTTTATGCTTGGTGTGGTCATTGTTGCTCTTGCGTATCGCCATAATCTCTACCGCTCGGCACTACATACTAGCCGCGAGGCAATGACCCTGCAGCACGATCGGCTTCTAACGATTATCAACAATCTCGCGACCGCTATTATTGCAACCGACCAGCAGGGTATTATCCAACTCTACAACGCTGCAACGCTCGATTTACTTGATACCAATACAAGCCCACATAGCAAGCTAATCGATACCATCCTCCCGCTGCGCGATAGTGCCAAGCAACCAGTCTATCTGACCCAGCTGCTTCACGCTGCAACCGTTACGCAAACACGCGATGATGTGTGGATGGAAGTATCGGGCGAGATGCTCCGTCTTAGTATCATATTTTCTCCAATACGTGCGCTCAACACAATGAGTGATTCAAGTGATGGCTACGTCCTCATCCTGCGCGACATTACGAAAGAAAAATCGCTTGAAGAAGAGCGCGATGAGTTTATTAGCGTGGTGAGCCATGAGCTTCGCACTCCCTTGACAGCAGCCGAGGGGGCGCTGAGCAATATTCAGCTCATGCTTCACCGGCGCGATATGCCGCAGCACACGCTCAAAGACCACCTTGATGCAGCCCACGAGCAAGTTGTCTTCTTGGCCAAGATGGTTAATGACCTCAGCACCCTTGCACAGGCCGAGCGTGGCGCTGCTGATATGCCAGAATTACTTAACGTCCGTGCGCTCATGGATGATCTCTACCATCAATATCACCCTCAGGCTACCAAAAAGCAGCTCGCTCTCACGCTCGAGACATCACCGCGGCTGGGCCATGTCGTCGCAAGCTCATTATATGTACGCGAGCTTATCCAAAATCTCCTCTCTAATGCCCTCAAATACACCAAAGAAGGAGAGGTCCACCTCAGTGCGCGCAAGAAGGGTAATCGCATTATCATCGCTGTGCGCGACACGGGCATTGGCATTAGCAAGAGCGACCAAGCACACATCCTCGAACGCTTCTGGCGCAGCGAAGACTACCGCACTCGCGAAACTGGCGGAACTGGCCTTGGTCTCTACATTGCTGCCAAGCTCGCACGCAAGCTCGGTACGCGCATCGAGTTTACCAGTCAGCTTAATCATGGCTCAACCTTCTTCTTTGCACTGCCAGCTGCACAGCAGACGACGCACGACAAACATACGAACCCTTAGTGATATATTTCCCTTTGGAGAATAGGCAAGTGTGTGTACCCAAATCTGTCATGAGCAGTAGCAGAAGTACAGTACAAAACCACGGTTCACCCTTGACAACCCTCGCTATAGCGCGCTACACTAGGGGTTGACAGCCTGCAAAGACAGGCTATTAAATTTGGGGAGTATGCTGTGGCGAAACCAAGCAAAAAATCATCAACCAACCGCGTGACGCGCATCACAGCGCAAGACACCACGCCCACCAAAACCAAAACGTCAAAAGAAAAGACAACTTCTGTGGCATCAGTCAAAACCGAGGCCAAAAAACCAAAAGCAACTAAGCCAAAGCGTCAGCGCCGTGGCCCATTCTCGGCGATTCGCAATTACTTTGCTGGAGCCTGGTATGAGCTCCGTATGGTGCGCTGGCCCGATCGCGCGACAACATGGAAAATGTCTGGTGCACTACTTGGCTTTATTGCAGTGTTTAGTGCAACGCTTTTGCTGCTCGATGCTGCATTTAAATATCTATTTCAAATTATCCTGGGGAGGTAGACAATGACAAAAAAACGCTACGACAGCACACGGCAATGGTATGCTATTCACACCTACAGTGGCTACGAAGAGAAGGTAGCCGATAGTATCCGCCAGCGCATTCAGGCCGTTGATATGGCCGACAAAATCTTCGATGCCATCGTCCCTAAGGAGAAGCAGATCCAGATCAAAAATGGAAAGCGCAAAGTTGTTGAGGTCAAGATCTTCCAAGGCTATGTCTTGGTCGAGATGAAGCTCACCGACGAGACATGGTACATTGTACGCAATACGCCTGGTGTCACAGGCTTTGTGGGGAGCGGCACCGAGCCAACCCCTGTAAGCGAGGCTGAGATTAAGAAGATCAAGAAACGCATGGGCGTGGAAGACCCCAAGCACCAGATTGACTTTAGCGAAGGGGAAGTGGTCAGTATCATTGATGGGCCATTCAAAGACTTTGATGGCACCGTGAGTGAGATCGACACCACCAAGGGCAAGCTCAAGGTGATGGTGAGCATGTTTGGCCGTGACACGCCAGTTGAGCTTGATGCTCTGCAGGTCAAGAAGGTATAAGCCTCGCACGCAGTTTGCATTTGTATAGGCGATCCACTATAATAGCAACGTTACGCACTCAATACCAGTAGTAATTGAGTAAAAGGAAATATAATGGCAAAAAAAGTTATCGGCAACCTGAAGCTTCGTATTCCAGCTGGCCGTGCCACCGCCGGACCACCCGTTGGTAGCACACTTGGTCAGTGGGGCTTGAATATGATGGACTTCATCAACCCATTCAATGACGCCACCAAGGCAGATATGGGTAAGGATGTTATCGTCCATATCCAAGTGTTTGAGGACCGCACCTTTGCATGGCGCAGCCTCGGCCAGCCCGTTGATGATATGATCCGTGCTGCGATCGGCATCAAGAAGGGCAGTAGCAAGCCACACAGCGACAAGGTTGGGACGATCACCCGAGCGCAGCTTGAGGAAATCGCTCAGGCAAAAATGGAGCAACTCAATGCCATCAGTCTCGAAGGAGCTATCAAGACGGTGGCGGGTACTGCTCGCAGCATGGGCGTGGAAGTCGCTGACTAATCTACTCGGCGCACATCAAAATACCTCTGCGTGCAGAGGTATTTTTGGTATAAATTGACATATTTTGCAATAGTAGTTTACAATAACAGTATGCGTAAACTCCTTCTCGACAAAATCTCTATACCAATCCTTATTCTTGGTGTGTTCGTCGTTGCGGCGATTGGCTGGTGGCTATATGAGGGGACGATTGGTAGCTTCACAACGACAATCTTCTATAGGCGCTTCGATCACAATGCAATTCGCCATATGGATGTGAGTTATCAGTCGGGGTATGCCATAGACGGCTGGGATGGTAATAATGGTATGGTTATTGGCACTATCACCGACAAAGCGACGCGCGATCGCTTGCTGAGCATGCAGCCCTTTACTGATTGCCCGCACGGGTGCTCAGGGTGGTATCATTATGGAGACAACCTCCCTCACCCTGAGTCGGTATTTCGAGACACCGCTATCCTTGGTAATCATACTATTCCACCAAAGAAGTTTAGCGATCAAGCTCGAGCAGCCATCAGTAGTGACAACCGCTGCGTGGCACGCTATTCGTCGAGTCATCGCACCAACGATGTATTTTGTTTTTCACCAAGCAGCGGGACGTTTGTCTATGAGTTTGCTGAATTGAATGGAATGTAGATAAATAGTATGCTAGCGTCAGTAAGAATGAGAGCAATGCTGCGCCGCCTTCAAATTAAGAAGCTAATTATAGCACAAGAGGAACAATCATGAGCACATCATCCACCCGCGTCCAACAACCACAAAATATACCAGTGCGTCGCACCAAGCAGATGGTACGGCTATGGCTAATTTTTGTTATTATTGCGCTGATATCAGAGGCAATATCATATATAGTCAATTACCCTACGACTCACTACACACGAATAGATCCAGTTTGGGCAGCTACCATAATTTTCAGTATGGATGCAGCCTGCTTTGCGGCTGGCGTGCTATGGCTTGGTCGTGGTCGTAGGCCTATTTCGCGCGTTATCTATGGCTCAGCAGCGTTCTTAATGGGCGCATGTGCCTTCCAAATTGGGCATAAATTTATTCCTGCATCAATAGCCATAGCATTGAGCTTCCTCATTGCAGTGCTTGCCACTATTCCTCGCTTTCATATGCGGCATTACAAGCAGGTAGAGATAGCTATGAGTGTATTGATTATCGTTGGCGCACTTGGGCTAGCATGGGTGTTTCGTATTGTTAGTGTGTATCATCTACCTCTGCAAATTCATTGAAAAAATGGCAACATATCGATCTAAGGGAAGAGCTGTGATCTATAAGCCCGCAGAAGTCCTTTTCACACTTATAGAATAAAAACACCGTCAAGACACACCATACCCCCTAACCTACACGAACCGTTCCAAGCGTTGAGAGTTAAGTAATTAGAAATTAGATTGAGTATTGCTCGACAATGTCAACGCCTTCTTCGTCGTAGCCACAGGACACCGGTAACCAGCACCATTAGCATGATGAACAGCCCG
>CALIJG010000013.1 GCA_938018005.1 uncultured Candidatus Saccharibacteria bacterium
GCGTCTTTGTGTCGTAGCCAAAGACAACATCGCGAAACTCCACTTCGCCGCGCACCACTGGCAGCGTCGTAGCAGGTACCGGGTCGGGCGCTTCGGCTGGTTCTTTAAGAAATTCAAAGACTCGCTCAGCCGCAGCCGCCGTCGATTGCAGCACATTAGCAATATTTGCTGTCTGGGTAATCGGCTGGTTAAACTGCTGCATATACTGAATGAAAGCCTGAATATCGCCAATCTTAATCCGCCCCTCAATTGCCAGCCAGCCACCGAGCACCGCCACGCCAACATAGCCAATATTCCCCACCACATTCATCACTGGATACATCAAACCAGAGAGAAACTGCGACTGCCACGCGCTCGAGAAAAGCCGCTGGTTAATCTGCCGAAACGTCTTCAGCGAACGCTCCTGCCCGCGAAAAGCACGCATCACCTGGTGGCCAGCATACATCTCCTCAATATGGCCATTGAGCTCGCCTAGCTCATCTTGCTGGCGGATAAACTGCGTTTGTGAGCGTCTGGTAATCATAATGATCAGTCCCATCGACAGTGGCACAACCAAGAGTGCCACCACCGTCAGCAGCCAACTAATCGACAGCATCATCGCGAGGATCCCCACTAGCATCACCACCGCACTCATCATTTGCGACAGGCTTTGGTTGAGCGTTTGGCTCACCGTATCGACATCGTTAGTAATACGGCTGAGGACTTCGCCATGGGTTTGTGTATCAAAATAACGCAGCGGCAAGCGATTGATCTTCTCTGAGATATCGCGGCGCAGCTGGTACGTCAGCTTCTGGGTAATATTCGTCATCAGCCAGGCCTGCCCATAGCGAAACAGTGCACTGATCGTATAGAGCCCCACGAGCCAGAGGATAATCTGCAAGATCGCATTGTAATGGAAGGTGGGACGCGTACTAAGATCGAGCGTCTTGACTGTGTCGCGGGCCGAAACAGGCAGTGCCTCAGCGAGCTGCTTACCTTGGGGCGATGCCATAAATTGCTCACCCGTCATACCCGCAGGGATTGTCACGCCAGCAGGGAGCTTCTCGTGGATAGCATCATACGTACGCAGGCGCGTGTAGTCATCGACAATCTGGTTAGTTGCATTGCCAAGCAGCTTAGGGCTAACAATTGCAAATAGCGTGCTCATTATCGTGAAGCCAACAACTAAGACCAATTGCCAACGAAAGGCGCGCAGATACTGCAGCAGTGTGCGCACCGTCCCACGGAAATCCTTGGCTCGCTCCGTCCCGCCGCCAGCGACTGGCCCACCCATTGGGCCGCGGTGCACTCCTGCCGAGCGCGGCCGTGTAGACGATTGCTGGCTCATAACGCCCCTCCTTGCGCAGCAGTGCCAAGCGGAGCAGGCCGCTCAAGCACAGCCAGCTCGCCCTCACTGAGCTGCGACGCGGCGATCTCTTGGTACACCGCACAGGTTTTCATCAGCTCCTGGTGCCGCCCTTGGCCAACGATCTTCCCTTCATCTAGCACAATAATGTTATCCGCCTGGGCGATCGTATTAATCCGCTGCCCGACGATCAGTACCGTCTTGCCCGTCACCTCTTGCATCAGCTGGCGGCGCAGCGCGGCATCCGTCCGCGCATCAAGCGCCGAGAACGAATCATCAAAGATATACACCTGAGGCTGCGCCGCCAAGGCCCGGGCGATCGCGAGGCGCTGACGCTGCCCGCCCGAGACATTGCTGCCGCCTTGCGCAACCGCGCTTTCCATACCATCATCAAGCTGGGCAATAAAGTCGCTCGCCTGAGCCACCTCTGCCGCATGAGCAATCGCCGCCTTATCTGCCTCAGGCTCACCATAGGCAATATTACTGGCAATACTCCCCCGAAACAGCACACCTTTTTGCGGTACATAACCAATTTGGCTAGCTGCTAGATCTGTAAGCCTGAGCTTGCGAATATCTACCCCATCAAGCAAAATTTGCCCGGCCGACACATCATAAAACCGCGGAATCAGATTGACTAATGTCGACTTGCCCGAGCCTGTGCTACCAATAAACGCCGTCGTCTGGCCAGGCTCCGCCACAAAGCTAATATTACTGAGCACTGGCTCATCTGCCCCTGGATAGGCAAAAGTAACGTTACGAAATTCAATCCGCCCCGTGCCACCCGGCGCGAGCGGCTGAGGCTTGGCCGGGTCAGTGATCGACGGCTTGGTATCGAGCACCTCTGCTACCCGGCGCACCGACACAGCCGCGCGTGGTGCCATAATAAACACCATCGAAATCATCAAGAACGACATAATCACTTGCAAAGCATATTGCAAAAAAGCCATCATATTGCCAATCGCGAGGCGCCCATCACCAATTGCCAGCGCACCATACCACACCACCGCCACGCTCGCGAGATTCATCACCAGCATCATCACTGGCTCCATCACCATCA
>CALIJG010000014.1 GCA_938018005.1 uncultured Candidatus Saccharibacteria bacterium
GAAATAATGCGGCGTGCCCGCCACCACGCAGCGGCAAATCTTACCACCACAGTAATCCTGTAGCACTAGAGCCGAGACAGCACACTGCCCGCTGCTTGGGTTACTCGGCGACCAGGCCACCAGCGGGGAGGCCGTCTGCTCGGCCCAGCTGGCAGCAAGGGCGGTGCGCACCTGTGCAAGAGAGGCCGTGCATGCCTTTTCTCCATCATTGGCCGCTAGACAAACGTCTTGTGATGTACTATTCATTCGGCTCCTCTATCACCTCTGTATCATACACCCATCCAGGCTGCCATGAGCCAACTTCGCGCCAGTTGGTTGCTATTGCCTCTGGCCAGGTCTTGCCACCAAGGATAACGTCCAGCGCAAGCTGCGGTGCTTCGTGCGCCACGATAGCAATGTGCTGGCCAGCATAGTCGCGCTGCAGCATCGCCACAAAGTCACGCATACGCGCCTCTACATCGCGGTAGCTCTCGCCGTGCGGAAATGGTGTATCGACAAAGGGAAGCAATCTAGCCTTGAAGGCGCCGTCCGTGCCATTATTATCACCATAATTTGCCTCGCGCAGCCGTTTATCAATAACGATCTGATGCGTTGCACCAAAGGCAAGTCGGGCTGAGTCGATCGCTCGACCAAGATCCGAGCAAAATACCACAGTAAAGCTGGTATCAGCCGCTTGCTCTGGAAGCGCCTGCCCTTGCTGAGCCCCCACTGCTGACAACTCACCAGGCAGCCAACCAGTCGCCTTGCCAGTTTCATTATCCGTCGTCGTACCGTGGACGAAATAGGTTATTTTTGTCATATACTTCCTCCTTGCTTACTTTGTGATACTGTGTGTCGAATCTGCGTTATAAATTTGCTGTGCTGCAGTTGCTGCCAGGGTAAAAACAACGGTTGCGGCAGCGTGTCAAAGTCTACCCAGCGCTGTTCTTTACATTTGTCTGGTTCGGTAATAGAAGGTTCGCCACACTGCCAATCGCTCGTCAGCCACCACGTCACATAATGCTTGTGGTCATTAGCAAAGATATCATTCGTGACAGCAGCAAAGCGCATGTTAGTAATCTCGCAGCCTGTTTCTTCGCGCACTTCACGGATCGCCGCTTCCTCAGGCGTTT
>CALIJG010000015.1 GCA_938018005.1 uncultured Candidatus Saccharibacteria bacterium
CTTTGAGGGCGCGCATGAGACGCAGGCGATTGCTTTCGTTGAGGATAATTTTGCCTTTTTTCAGCAACTGCTGTTTGTCATTATTGACAATAACAATAAGCTTGTCGCCCATCGCGGCAGCTGCTTCGATCATATCGATATGCCCACCATGGAGCGGGTTAAAATAACCACTGACAATTACTACTCGCATTTATTACTATCTCCTTGTTGTTTACCATTAGAAAGCTTCTGTTGCTATATTATACCATTACTCTTGTATATCTCGACACCGTCCCCTATTTCACGCTATAATACAGCTATGACAAAACTGCTTATCACCGGTGGTGCGGGGTTCATTGGCTCGAACTTCGTGCATTATACCGTTCATCACAAGCCGGAATATGAAATCACTGTCGTCGATAAGATGACATATGCTGCGAACCCGCACAACGTTGATGGAGTGCGCGAGCAGATTACCTTCGTACAGGGCGACATTTGCGATGCCGAGCTGATGGATCGCTTGATTGCCGAGACGGATATCGTTGTTCACTTTGCGGCGGAGAGTCATAACGATAACTCACTGCGCGACCCAAAGCCTTTCCTCGACACCAACGTGTATGGCACGTACACTATCTTGCAAGCAGTGCGTAACCACAACAAGCGCCTCCATCACATTAGTACCGATGAAGTGTTTGGCGATCTAGCGCTTGACGATCCAAACCGCTTTACTGAGGAAACACCATACAACCCATCTAGTCCCTACTCGAGCACGAAGGCGTCGAGCGACATGCTGGTGCGCGCCTGGATTCGCAGCTTTGGTGTGAAGGCAACGATTAGCAACTGCTCCAACAACTACGGCCCCCGCCAACACATCGAGAAATTTATCCCGCGGCAAATCACTAACATCCTAAGTGACATCAAACCAAAGCTCTATGGCACGGGCGAGCAGGTACGCGACTGGATCCATGTCGATGACCACAACTCAGCGGTGCATTTAATTCTCGAGAAAGGCACGCTGGGTGACACCTACATCATTGGTGCAGACAACGACCACGTCAATAACAAAGCAGTGATTGAGATGATCTGCGACTTAATGGGCAAAGGTAAGGACTGGTACGAGCATGTCAACGATCGCCCCGGCCACGACATGCGCTATGCGATGGACTCGAGCAAGCTGCGCCGCGAGCTTGGCTGGCAGCCACAATATACCGACCAAGATGGCATGGCCAACGGCCTGCGCCAAACCATTGAGTGGTACACTACCAACCGCGACTGGTGGCAAGCCCAAAAAGCCGCTGTAGAAGCAACCTACGCGAAGCAAGGACAATAACCAATGCCCGATGCCCCCAGCAAAACTCGCGTGAGTAGCAAAATCGCCTACCAAAACCCCTGGATCACCATCCACGAAGACCAAACACGCGACCACGCAGGCAATCTGGGGGTATATGGCTATATGGAGTCGCGAAACTCGTGTATGGTCATCGCTGTCGACGAGCATGAGCGCATCTACCTGGTGCGTGGCTTCCGCTACCCCTCGCAGAGCTTTGGCTGGGAATTGCCCGGTGGTGGCGGTGATGGCGAGGATCTGCTCACCGCCTCCAAGCGCGAACTAGAGGAAGAGACCGGTATTGTTGCCCAGTCGTGGGAGAAGCTCGGTGAAGCATATGTATGCAACGGCCTAATGACAGAGAAAATGGCGGTGTGCTTGGCACGAGACCTGTCTTTTGGCGGCAACAAAGAACAATCGGATGAAGTATTTAGCGATATGCGGTTCTTCACCAATGAGGAGATTGACCAGCTTATTACCCAAGGCGATATCAACGACTGCCAGACACTAGCTGGCCTCCATTATTATCATATATGGCGAAAGGAGAAAACGCATGAATTTCGACCCATCAAGCTATAACGACCTTACTGTGACTGAATCGCCGATTCCAGGGCTATTCGTCATCAAGCTGCCCGTCCATGGTGACAACCGTGGGTGGTTTAAAGAAAATTACCAGAAGGAGAAGATGGAAGCGCTGGGGCTACCCTCCTTTACCATTGTACAAAACAATATCAGCTTTAATGACAAAGCTGGTGCAACACGTGGACTACACGCCGAGCCCTGGAACAAGTTCATTAGTACTGCGAATGGCCGCGTGTTTGGTGCGTGGTGTGATGTGCGCCAAGGCCCAACCTTTGGCCAGACATTTTCTGTGGAGATTAATCCTGGCACAGCGGTGTTTGTACCCAAGGGTGTGGCAAATGGCTATCAAACGCTAGATGATAATGTGGCATATACCTACCTGGTTGACGCCCATTGGTCACCAGAGGCGCAGTATACCTTTGTTAATCTCTTCGACCCAGCGCTAGATATTGCGTGGCCACTTGGCAAAGATAAGGCGATCATCTCGCACAAAGATGCTGCGCACCCCCTCCTGCGCGACGTACTGCCGATGGAATTATAAGACGAAAGGAAGCTTGTATGACAGATCACACCTCTACCCTCATCATTGGTGCCAACGGGCAATTGGCCAAGGCAATGCAGCGGCAATACCCTAGCGCTCGAGCGATCGGGCATAATGAGCTCGACCTCTGCGACGCAGCAGCTATTACACACTTCGACTGGTCTGGCATTAAGACAATCATCAACACTGCTGCTTATACCAATGTTGACGGCGCAGAAACAGCCGAAGGCCGCACGGCAGCCTGGCGCATCAATGCCCAAGCGGTGGGACAGCTTGCTCGTATCTGCTCCGAGCGAGACATTACCTTGGTTCATGTGTCGAGCGATTATGTTTTTGATGGTGAGACAGCACCACATACCGAAGATGAGCTATTTAGCCCTTTAAGTGTCTATGGTGCATCCAAAGCAGCAGGCGACATTGCCGCGAGCACCACGCCACGGCACTATATTATCCGCACCAGCTGGGTGATCGGCGACGGTAAAAACTTCGTGACAACGATGCTCGGCCTGGCCGCAAAAAATATCGCACCAACAGTGGTAGCAGACCAAATCGGCCGCCTGAGCTTCACGCCAGAGATTACGCGCGCAATTGACCACTTGGTAGAAAATAGGACACCATACGGCACTTACAATGTGACGAATAGTGGCCCACTGGCAAGCTGGGCAGATATCACGCGGCAGATCTTTGCCTTGGCAGGGCGCAACGACTTAATAGTGACAGACACGACCACCGCCGACTATTTTGCCAATAAGCCTGGCATCGCACCACGGCCGCTCAATAGTGACCTCAGCCTTGATAAACTTCATGCAACTGGCTTTATCAGCCAAGACTGGCGCGAGGCACTACGTGAATATGTTACGCTAAACACTCATTAAAGTAGTCCTTGACTACTTGTTATAGCTTTAGGCTATCATCTCACGACGTGAATAATTTTGTTTGACTTCATGCGTTATCTAGAGGGACTGATCCTTTCGTACACTGTTATATATTCCCATTATCTTCAGTATTATGGTACTATTACTATATCTGGTATGATAAGTATATAGTTAGAACATAAGGAGTTTTACGTATGAAAGGTATTATTTTGGCAGGTGGTTCGGGCTCGCGCCTGTGGCCGATTACTAAAGCAATTAGCAAGCAGCTGATGCCCATCTATGATAAGCCGATGATCTATTACCCTCTCACCACGCTGATGCAAGCAGGGATTCGCGACATTCTCATCATCACGACCCCAGCTGACCAAGCAGGCTTCCAGCGCTTGCTTGGTGATGGTGCGCAGTGGGGTATCAATCTGCAATATGCCATTCAGCCCAGCCCCGATGGCTTGGCGCAGGCATTTATCATTGGTGAGGAATTTATTGGTAACGACAAGGTGGCGCTCGTCTTGGGTGACAATATCTTCTACGGCGCAGCGCTTGATGACTCGCTGCGCGCCTGTACCGACCCAGATGGTGGTGTGGTCTTTGCTTACAAAGTATCTGACCCAGAGCGGTATGGCGTTGTAGCTTTTGATGATAATAATCATGCGGTGTCGATTGAAGAAAAGCCCGCCCAACCTAAGTCAAACTTCGCAGTAGTAGGACTCTATTTCTACGACAATGATGTGGTAGAAATTGCGAAGAATGTCCAGCCAAGCGACCGTGGCGAGTTAGAAATTACCTCTGTGAACGCTGAGTATCTGCGTCGCGGCAAACTGAAGGTCCAGACACTAGACAACGGCGATGTATGGCTTGATACTGGGACGATTAGCAGCCTGACCGATGCTGAGGACTTTGTGCGCGTTGTACAGAATCGCACCGGCCAAGTCGTTGGCAGTCCCGAAAAGACTGCGCACATCAATGGCTGGATCACTGACGAGCAGCTTGCCAAGCTTGCTGCACCGTTAAAAAAATCAGGCTACGGAAATTACCTCTCGGCGTAGTATAATAATACCAATATGAAAACGAATACCAAGACAGTGTGTGTGATCGTCCCAGCCTACAACGAAGCGACGGTCATCAAGGACGTGATCAAACAATCCAAGCGAGTCTTTGCCAAAGCCAAGGCAGCCGGCTATACGATCGACGTTGTGCTGGTAAATGATGGATCGAAGGACGACACACTCACTCAAGCTAAAAAAGGCGGCGCCATCACGATCGATCATATCCTTAACTCTGGTGCGGGCGGCGCAACCTTAACTGGTCTGTCGTATGCTCGACAGCATGGATATGACATTGCCGCCACGATGGATGCCGATGGCCAGCACGCGCCAGAGGATGTGTTGGCAGGTATCGCGCAGATCGATGAGCGCCAGGCTGATCTACTCATTGGTAGTCGCCTCATCGACAGCACGGGCATGTCCAAGACAAAAGTGCTCGGCAATAAAGGCTTGAGTCTTATCACCAAATTCTTATTTGGCATTAATGTGACAGATTCACAGTCTGGCCTACGTATCTATTCGCGCCGCGCTATTGATGACCTTGATTGGAAGTCAACCGGTTACGAATTTTGCTCGGAGATGATCTGGCGTGCCAAGCAAGCGGGGATGACAATCGGTGAATATCCAATCAAGGCAATATACACTGACTACTCCCGTGCTAAAGGTCAAAACAACTGGAATGCTATCAATATCGTCAAACGCTTATTCAAACAACGCTTAACGGAGCTCTTCGAATGAGATATTTTGCCCTTGTCTTGCTCAATGTGCCAATTATTCTCTTGGCGCTCATCAATATCATCACCCAATATAAATTACGCAAGATCACTATCACTCGTCTGCGCCACCAAGTTGTGATGTGGCTGGTGGTGATGGCAGTGCTGCTGAGCTGCTTCCCACTGTATAATATTTCGATTGGTCACCCACCGTTTGATTCGTCGGAATTGAGCTTATTTGATATTGTCCAGACGACAGCGATCGTGTTGCTCTTCTACATAGTCAACACGCAGCGCCAGCGGATCGACCAAAACGAACGCCGCGTGCGCGACCTCCATCAAGAATTGTCAATTAAACTCTCGGCTCATGACAAAAAATAAATCACTCGATATCGTCATCCCCTACTGGGGCGAATTCACTCTCCTCAAAGAGGCGGTTGACTCTGTCTTGGCTCAGACAAGCGACGACTGGCACCTGACCATTCTTGATGACCACTACCCATCGACCGAAGCACACGATTATTACACAAAACTCGCCGACCCACGCATCACCTATATCCGACACAAGAAAAACCTCGGCATTACCAATAACTTCAACTTTGCCGTCCAGCACGTAACGGCACCGCACTGTATGATTGTGGGGTGCGATGATCGGCTCTTGCCGGAGTGCGTAGCAGTAGCACTACAGACAATTGGTGAGGCAGATTTTTATCAGCCAGGAGTGCAAGTGATTAATGATAAGGGGCAGCTATATCTCCCGTTGGTTGACCGTGTTAAGCGATTTTTGCAACCTCATAAATCAGGGCTTTACTCAGGCGAAAAACTTGCAACGTCTCTGAGTCATGGCGACTGGCTCTACTTCCCATCGATCGTCTGGAAGACAGCAACGCTTAAGCGATACTCCTTTGATGCGACATATACCATACTAGAGGATCTTGTCTTGGTATTTGATTTCGTTCTTGACGGAGCGATACTTGCTTTTGATCGGACAGAGACATTCCAATACCGGCGCTTTGCCCAGTCGCTCTCAAGCAAAGAAAAGTCAAAGGATGGCGTGCGCTTTGCAGAAGAAAATGCAGTATATAATAGCTATGCTCAGCGCTTCGCATCGGTTGGTTGGCATAAAGCTGCTCGGGCAGCGCGACTCCATATCACATCGCGCATCCATCAGTTGTTGTCGTAAGCTAATGCAATTTGAATATCCTGAATATCCTCTAACCTCTATAAAATAGAGGTTATTTTGTGAGTAAATTAATGCCTCTTTGCTCTTGTACTATCGCATAATAAAACTAGAGAATGATATTCATTAGCAGCAATTCGCTTATTATTTTCTCTATTAGCTCATTCCAGTTTCATTATAGATGAGATAATAGACGCGAAAATCGGTTTTCACTTTTATAAAACACTTTTTTATATTTTTGTATCGAGAAATTTTAGAATAACGCGCTGTTTTGAGTAATATACATGATAGTAAGAGCGTAAAAAATTTACACTATTCTACATCAAGAAATATTACCCTTTGCAGCGCACGACAAAACCGACTCGGTTTCCTCGAGCCGGTTTGTTTTATTATATACGCTACCTCACGTTTGCTTCAGTAGTCTCGGTTTTTTCTTTATCGACTTCAGCAAATTTGCGCTCTACTGCCATGATGTATAGCTGCATAAAGATTGGGCGAGGTAAGATATCATACAGATACCACACCAGTGTTTTCTTAGCATGCGGAAGCTCGGTATTTTTCCATGGGGTGAGTGCAAAGTACTTTTGCCACAGCAGCCGGTTCGGGTGCTTGTTGCCAACTTCCCATGGTTTACCCTGAATGCCATAGAGCGAGTGAATAATCTTGGGACTGTAATAGTTAGTCATAATCTCGTCGTAACTATAGAAATACGGCTGCTTAAGATTATTAATGCGCAGCAGATCTTGCGGCCGATAAGCATAAAACGCACTAGAGAAATTATAGGCGATATCGAGCGTCTTAATCTGCCCTCGGAACATAACATTACAGAGGTCTTGATCGGCAATGACATAGTCACTTTTCCTCGACAAGTGCTCTATCACTTGACTCGATACATCATCTTTGAGCCATTTTTTGTGATTGATAAGCATAATACCACAATTGTAGTAACCATCGGTGGGCTGGAGGCCAATCGTTGCTTTGTGCTGATTAGTAAGCGTATCGTAGGCCAGTGCCATGATATTTTTCTCAAAATCAAGCTCCAGTAAACCATCAAGGGAGCTGGTAATTATCGTGTGCGGATTAAGGTAGAGTACGCGATCGGTCTTGATATCAAGATCGGCTAGCGCCAGCATCTTGAGCCATGTCACATACACGCCATGCCACGGCTTGACGCCTAGCTTCTGTAGTTTCTTGTGGTACGCGTTAGGGTTGATGAATGTCAAATAGGCGTTGGGGTATTTTTCAACCAACTTTTTGAGGCGATCTTTGCTTTGCTTGCTTAGCTTATACCCACAATAAAAAATATGAATCTCGTCGAGTGTCTTGTTATTCTCAAGCAATGATGCGATCGAAATCGCACTCACCACTGCGTAGTTATCGTCACTTTGATACAAGACGTTTAAGATTTTCTTTTTGACTCTGGGCATGGCCTGCCTCTCTCCTTTATTCCACCGCTGCTATGTTTTTTACGTAGTTTTCCAGTAATGGCTGATAGCTCTCACTGATGAATCCGGTGTTGTGCAACTTCGACAAATTCATATCACTATACATTGGTCGAGGTGCAAACGGAATCTTGTCTTTACTATACTCTTGTGTTGACACTTTTACAACCCTATCGCGATCGTGCCCTGCATATTCGAATACATCCTCAGCAAGCTCTGCCCACGACTTGATCGGCCCAGAGTTAGAAACATGATACAAACCATACTCGGCCTTGGTGTCTATCAAATGCTTGGTAGCACGCGCAATCTCCGACGCAAAGGTTGGCCGACCATATTGATCATCCACAACCTTGGGATTAATGCGCATGTCAGCCAGGCGCTTCATCGTCCGTGGGAAATTGTGTCCATCACCAATCACCCACGAAACACGTAGCACATAATGACGTGGCGCAAGGCTCACCAATAGATCCCCTGCTGCCTTGACATCGCCATAGACTGACAGTGGTGAGAGTGACTCATCCTCACCGTGGTTTTTGTTCGTCCCATCAAAGACATAGTCGGATGAGTAGTGCACCAGTGTAATATCATGCTCCAGCGCTACCTTGACGAGGTTGCGTGGGCCAACGGCATTAACCTGCCACGCTTTAGTGCGGCCTTCACGCGTTTCGGATCCATCGGCATTGACAAACGCTGCCGCGTTGATAATGACATCCACACCCGACCAATCATACCCAAGCACCTGCTCTTCATCAGCAATGTCGAGCTGCTGGTGACCCAGCGCCGTTGCCTTTGGATATATCTCCTGGAGCGCCCGCCCCACTTGGCCATTACAACCCAATATTACAATCCCCTTGCTCATATACCCTCCTTTGTTTCCGCTATTATAGCACAGTTAGCGTAAGCTTTTTGAAA
>CALIJG010000016.1 GCA_938018005.1 uncultured Candidatus Saccharibacteria bacterium
ACTACTTCAACCCCCGAAAAGTACTTGATTTGACGTTATCATACATCGCGTTGTCTCTAAGGAGTTTCTTCATTGCCTTTACATCGTCAGGCTGGCCAGCCACGAGATATTGAGCCTTGTTGCCATGTCTATCAATTGCCTGCTTGAAGCGTTTTTGGCTTTGAGAAAGGCTGGTATTGGTCTCATAGGTCACATTGGCTGTTTTATTTGCTAATTCCGAGAGCTCCTTGTCAAACACCGTTACTCCCTTGTCTAGATGATAGAGCATGATAGGGCGTTTACCGGCCCACTGCCTGACAATTGGTCGCATCGCCGAGATACCAACGTCAGATGCAAAGCAAACCAGCGGCTCACTGCTGTCTGTAACTGACAAAGAAGAGTCTAGCCAACTCATCTTGACCTGACTACCTGCTGGTAGACTCGTCAAAGTTTTTTTATAAGGACTACCGCTATTGTGGGTCACTATAACAATTTCATTGTCCTCGGGGCTGGAGGCAATACTCAGCCAACGACTTGTTTGATCACCCGTATAGTCATTCTTTTTACCACCAGATGCCGTACTAGGGAGCGTAATCTTGGCATAAGAGCCAGCTTTCCACGTCATATTATCAGGTTTTGCCAGGCGAATGACGTGGAGGTTGCCGCGAGGGTTTTCGATGGATTTGACCGATAACGTTTGGCCTCTCCCTAAGTAGGCGATGATGCCCCAAGTAATAATGCCTATAACCACAAGAATAGCTATAACGATGATAACCATTTTGTTACTCCTTTTCATTATGTAAAATACCTTTCACAAAGTTAGTGGCAAGTACTTCTAGCGTCCTACTAATACCTGGAAAATCGCCTTCAGTGATGTGCACATCCATATAGTAAAACAAATTATAAACCTGTAAAATATCCTGAATCTTTTCCTCTGAATGTCCTTCCGCCACCATACGACTAGTAAAGGTTTCGACTAAAAACTGATGAAAGGTATTGGTGGCTTTGCCTTTGCCCGAAGAATAGTGGCTGCGCAGCGTGCGAGAGATGGCTGGGTTATGCCATTCCACCAGGATTTTATTGGACGAAACCAGGCTACGTGACCGTTCGAAGATCTGCCTCACAAGTTCAACCAAATCCTGCTGCCAATCGATGTCATCCATCATTGCCTGGCGAACGCGGTCATTCTCCTCAACGTACACATCCAGAAAGATAGCCTCCTTATTGTTGTAGTAGTTATAAAAAGAACCAACTGCTACGCCAGCACGTTTTGCAATTTCTGAGATCCCGGCCTCTTTATAACCCTTTTTTGAGAAGACATTATAGGCGGCGGTTTTTAATGCTTGCTTCTTGTCCAATGTTCGTAACCTCCTTGGTTGTAATTCTCTGAATGAATAAATTTTTATATTCATTCATAGTATATGAAAACAACAAGAAGTCTGTCAATAGAGAGATCTGCTTGATCATTCTTTTCGATTGCAACCCGATTAACGAGGCTACCTAATGAAGTGCCATGTAGCCGGGATTGAGTTTGATTCAGTAAAGATCGACACCTAAACTAACGAGAGTGTGTCATTGGCTCTGTATCTTATCCACCAGCTTCGTTAGCTTCACGCCACCGTACATCCAGTGGTCGGCGCCGCGGTATGCACCGGAGTTGTTGACTTCGCCGCGCTGGGTGTAGATGAGGCGGGTCAGGGCAGACAGGCGCCAGGTTTTGCCGCCGTAGGAGACTTCGCGTGGGCCGGCTACGACGGCGGTGATAGCTGGGTCTTTGATGAAGCAGATGGTCGCGCCCTTTTCGATGCCCTTTTTGTAAAAGCTAAAGCGCTGATCTTGCTGGTGCGCGGTGGTAACGGCTTCGAACGAATCGGCTTTGCTGGCGGATTGAGCTGGCTTGGGGTAAATTTGCGTACCATCAAGGGCGAGCAGCAGCCGCTGGATAAGATACTCATCGAGCGCAAAGAATTCACTCCGGCCAATGCGGTGTTTGCTAAAGACTTCGTGCAGGAGCTGCTCCTTTTTGTGGTAATTATCTACCTCAATAGCAACCAGCCGCTGCAAGCCAGTGATGTTAGAATAGCCATTGGATTCGAGGTATTGCATACGCGCCTCGAAGCGGTCGGTGCTGGTCTTACCAATCTTGACCAAGCCATCGATAGCACTGGTCATAACATAAATCACTCCGCGCGGTTCGGACATGGTTTTATTGTAGCAGACTGTGGGGTGGGGGAACAGTATTCCGGATAAATCTGCTATAATTCCCTTATGAATATGAGGGATCTTGAAAGGCAGCTGTGGGCTGCGGCGGATAAATTACGGGGTAATATTAGCTCGTCGGATTATAAATATGTCGTGTTGGGGCTGATCTTCCTTAAGTATGTTTCGGATGCGTTTTTGGCGCGGTATCAGGCGGCGGTCGATGAGAATTATGATCCAGAAGACCGGGATTGGTACTTGGCGGAGAATGTTTTTTGGATTCCCAAGGGGGCTCGTTGGGAGCACCTGGTGGCGAGTGCCAAACAGCCAGAAATTGGCGTACTAGTTGATAGCGCCATGGGGGCAATTGAACGCGATAATCCAGGCTTGAAGGGTGTTTTGCCGAAAAATTATGCTCGCGAAGCTCTAGATAAGCGTCGCCTAGGTGAGCTCATCGATTTGTTTACCAATATTAAATTTGATACTGCTAGTTCCAAAGATCTACTTGGTCAAGTCTACGAATATTTTATGGGTATGTTTGCTGACAGTGAGGGTAAACACGGCGGCGAATTCTACACGTCGCGCTCCATCGTCAGGTTGCTAGTAGAAATGCTTGAGCCATACAGTGGGCGTGTGTACGATCCGTGTTGCGGCAGTGGCGGTATGTTCGTCTGGAGCGAGAAGTTTGTCGAGGAGCATGCTGGGCGTGTTAGCGACATCGCGGTGTACGGTCAGGAGCTCAACGAAACCACTTGGCGACTCGCTAAAATGAACATGGCAATTCGGGGAATTGACGCGAATATCAAACGCGGCGATACCCTGATGGACGACCAGCTTCCCGACCTGAAAGCTGATTATATCTTGGCCAATCCGCCGTTTAATATTAGCGACTGGGGTCAAGAACATTTGCAGGCCGACCCACGCTGGAAGTATGGACTGCCGCCAAAGGGTAATGCCAACTTTGCTTGGATTCAGCACATGATTTACCACTTAAGCCCGCGCGGTACTGCAGGTTTTGTATTAGCAAACGGGAGTATGAGCAGTCAAACTGGCGGCGAAGGTGATATCCGTAAGCAGCTGGTGCTTAATGATATGGTTGACGCTATCGTCACGCTGCCGAGCCAGTTGTTTTTTAACGTAGCCATACCGTGTTGCTTGTGGTTTGTGTCGCGTGATCGCGCTAATCGTCACGGCAAAGTACTGTTCATCGATGGGCGTAATTTGGGTAAAATGGTCACCCGTCGCAACCGCGAGCTGACCGAAGAAGATATTGCCAGGGTAGCGAAGACATATCATGACTACAAAACCGCCAGTGCGAATTACACTGACCAGCCGGGTTTCTGTAAAGTCGCTGATCTAGAAGAAATCAAGCAGCATGATTATGTGCTGACGCCTGGTCGCTACGTGGGTGTTGAAGAAACAGAAGAGGATGATGAGCCGTTCGCCGAGAAATTTGCCCGGTTGACGGCTGAGCTGGAGGGGCAATTTGTGAAAAGCCACGAGCTGGAGGCAAAGATAAAAGAGAACCTTGCCAAAATAGAGAGTTGATTGATGAATAGAATTATGATTAGTATTAGGAAACGGCCATATATATCGATATTTATATTTATGGTTTTACTTGCTGGTATTATGTGGTGGTTGTCATCTTTGTTGCGGTCAGATGACCTAGCCCGAGAAGTTTTAATTAATCTTTCGGCTAGTTTTTTGGCAGTAATACCCACCGTCATTTTTATTGATAAATTAGTTGAGCGCCATCGTAAATATCGTTTGCGGTATGCTACAGAGGCTGCGCAACATGCTATGCAGCAATTACGAGACCATCACCTTAGACTTGCTCTAACATCTTTTCGATATCATATTGCAGCTGGTGAGCCAGAAGTGTATACCATAGATCTAACGAATGATAAAAGAAGAAGATATACTAAAGCACTAAAAGGAATTTTATTACAACATGAACCTAAAGATATTGCACAAACTCTAACAAAGGGTGAGTGGCATCATGTTGCAGATAGTCTATCAAGGTTACGCTCAGTTGCACTAGAATATATAGTTTTATATCAGGGTATCCTTGAATCAGAGCAGCTTGGGCGGCTTTTAACAATGCATAATGCTTTTCAAGAGCTGGATTTTACCTTTAATTTAGATGCCAATGCTTTCTTAATGCCATTAAATGAATGGGCACAAAATAAATTTGCCAATGAAGAAACTGCCAGAGAAATTTATGGAGAGTTGGAATTTCGCGTATCTGTAGCCCTGTATACTTATTTAAAAGCGTTGGATGAATTTTCTGATGAAATAGGAGGAGTAGAACTGTGAAGCCAAAAGAAATAAGACGCAAAATTTTGGAGACTACATACGAACATAGACATGATGATTTTGGTATTGAAACAAGACAGCTTGAAAGTATACTTAAAAATGTTGACGAGAAGACTCTCCATCAGGAGATTATCTATTTGGAGCAGAAGAATTTAGTGACTACTAAAGGTAGGTTTATGGGTAAGCCATATTTGAACTATAGTGCTGTTGCTATAACTGCATGGGGTATAGATTTAGTTGAAGATCCTGATGAATTCGGAAGATTATTTTCAATAAATATTGATGCTCGTCAAAACAACTTTGGAAACATTACCGGAAGTAATATCAATATTGATAGTAGATATGTTAGTCAAATCATCAACGAACAAGATGATAAAACACAAGAATTATTGAAGGATCTTAATGAATCAATAAAAAAGAAAGATAAAGACACTATAATAAAGACGCTCGGATATATCGGAGATAAATCGTTGGACTTACTCATTGCCATTATAGCTGGTGGAATGAAATTGTGATGAGAGTGGAACTATGCAGAAAGTTTTAAGCGATATCTGTTATTACGTTAGCGACAAAATACCAGTAAAACAAGTACAGCTGGCTGACTATGTGTCTACTGAAAACTTATTACAAAACAAGGGCGGATTATCAGTTGCTAACAAGTTGCCCTCTGGAAAAGTAACTGCATTCCAAGCTGGGGATGTGCTAGTATCGAACATTCGTCCTTACTTCAAAAAGATTTGGTTAGCCGATAGGTCCGGCGGTGCTTCGAATGATGTGCTGGTTTTTCGAAAACTAAATGATGAGATTTATGAAAAGTATTTGTACTATATTTTGGCCGATGACAGATTCTTTGCTTTTTCAACGGTATCTGCGAGTGGGTCAAAAATGCCACGCGGTGATAAAGTTCAGATAATGAATTATCCTGTGAAGCTACCGCCACTTGAGTCTCAAAAGAAAATTGCCGATATTCTCAGCAGTCTTGATGAAAAAATCGAGCTCAATCGCCGCATGAACGAAACCCTCGAACAGCTCGGTCAAGCCCTCTTTCGCTATTATTTTGTTGACAATCCTGAGGCTAAAAACTGGAAGAGAGGAGTGATCTCTGATTTGGGTGAGGTCGTTACCGGAAAAACTCCTAGTAAGAAAAACCAAAAATTCTTTGGAGATGAAGTGGCTTTTCTTAAAGTTCCCGACATGCATAAAACATCCATAGTTATAAAAACATCCGATAACCTCTCATTAATGGGTGCAGAGAGCCAAAAATCTAAATATATATCTAGGTGGTCTACATGTGTTAGTTGTATAGCCACTGTTGGCGTTGTGTCGCTAGCTGGGAAAAACATGCAAACCAACCAGCAGATAAACTCAATAATACCTAGAGAGTCTTATTTCAAATTCTTTAATTACTTTTTAATGCGACACAAGTCTGATTACATAAAAACCTTAGCCAGTAGCGGTTCAGCAACTCCCAACCTAAATATGGGGCATTTTAGTAATATCACAGTAGTCATACCTGATAGAGAATTACTCAAGGAGTTTGACGCTAGAGTAAATCATTTGTTTTTACAAATGGAAAATAATTTGCAAGAAAATGAGGCATTGATGAATATTCGCGACTCACTTTTACCAAAATTAATTTCTGGAGAGATTGAAATATGAATGACATAGAAATAATTAGAGAATATGTGAAAACTAAAATATTGACTTTAGATTCAAGGGGGTATGTTAAATCACGTGAATCAACAAAGCTAGACTTCAAAGAATCTTTTAATTGGCAGAATAATGCGGAGTATATCAAAACGATGACTGCATTTGCTAATAACCAAGGCGGATTTCTAGTTTTTGGTGTAAAAGATTCTCCTCGAGAAGTTGTTGGACTGCGGGGTCAAGCATTTGAAAATCTAACTTCAGAAAAGATTTCTGAGTTTGTAAAATCCACTCTATCTCATAATCTTAGCTATGAATTTGAAACCTTAGAAGTAGATAATAAAAAAATTGGCTGGATATACACAAGGCAATCTCAAATAAAACCCGTAATATGCACTAGGACTATTGGCAGTGGTAGTGACTTAAAGGACGGTGCAATATACTTCCGGAATGGCGCTAGATCTGACCTAATAAGATCTACTGATTTACAAAAAATCATTAGCGATCAAAGAGACGCAGAAGCTAGGCGCTGGATGAATCTTGTGAAGCAGGCGGGTGCAATCGGTGTCGAAAATGCGGCCATATTGAGTTTGACAGACGGAATAGTTAGTGCTCCTGGCGGCAAAGTCGTCATTGATGAATCGATAATGAAAGATCTGAGGTACATCAAAGAAGGAGAGTTTAATGAAAAAAGCGGTGCTCCGACACTGAAAATTATTGGCGAAGTTGAAGCTAGCTCGGCTCGTGTGATAGAGCGAAATATTGACCCTGAAATTAAGTATCAATTAACCACAAAACAACTAGGGGAAGAGTTGGGATTTCCAAGTAAATCAGCCATGGCAAATGCTTTAGCGTTAGTAAAATATTTTAATCTCCAGAGTGATGAATACATGTATTCATTCAAGGCTGGAAAGGTTATTTACAAGAAGTACTCTCGTGAGGCCTTGAATATCCTAATAGAAAAAGCCAACAATGGTGAATTTGAAATAGACAAAGACTCTGACAGTATGAAATCTATTAGAAAAAAGGCGATAAAATTATAGAAAATTTAGGTGATATAAAAACAAGCCCAAAAGTAAGGGCTCATTTTTATGCCTTGAGCTATCTACTATGTAGCCAATCCGTCACGCTCTTTGGTAGATTATAAGACGCCCATCCAGATCTCGTATCCCATTTGGCAACAAATATTTTATCATTGCTGTCTATATGACGCATGGCTCCATCTCGTATTTCAGCAACAGTCTCATTTGTGTCAACGAACCATACGGAATATAGTGGTTTAACACATGGTCCCAGACTTTTTATATATCCAATCAAATCTTCGTAATCTTCGAATTTTTCAGGAGAGCCTAAATCATAAGATATTATTTTTACGCTCATACTATTATCCTTTCGGCGGATGCGGATCATTGCCATAGCTACTCCGCGCTCCGATTTTACCATTTTTATTATGAATAATATGTTCAGCTTTTTGACTGATGGCAGTCTTGCGACCAGCCGCTTGAGCTTCGGCCTTGGTCGGGTAGACTTTTGCTACTCTCGATGCGCCAGAGCTCTTATTTCCCCAGCCGCCCGGACGAGGGACGGTGTGGATTTGTTTTGATTTTGAGTATGCCATTGGCAAAACCTCCTAACTTGCGCATAGAGCGCATTGATGGTACGCTAGGAGATACACGAAACCGTCAAATTTTGTGTATCAACCGTCAGTTATTCTGGCGGTTTTCTAGATTTGTACCGTTATTATTTTACTGGATTTTCCCTCCAGCCCCCGATTCTTCACACATTTTTATGTTTAATTCAAATCGGATGCTCATAGTATAGCACGGTCTTTAGAATAGTGCAATTGCAAAATTTATTAGCAAATGTTATAATAAGCATTATAAACAGATAAGAAATAAAAAATATGTAAAATATATTGATCAATAAAATAAATAAATAATAAAAAATGTTTACATAAGTAGTAAAATTTGCTACAATTATAATATAAAAGTAGGAGAAATAGTCTATGGGCGATAAAAGTGGGATCAAAAGGCTACGTGAGAGTCGTGGTCTTAGTCAACAATATATGGCTGACGTGCTAGGTATGAGCCGGCCCTCCTATGACAAGGTGGAGATGGGCACAAAGGACCTAACGGTCGTTGAGGCGCAAAAGTTGTCTGAGGAGTTGGGCACTAGTTTTGATATTATTTTCATGAACAGTGAACCGAGTATTGACTACGATAAGGGTCGTTACAAAGAGATGATTCGTCGATTCATTAAGTATGCTGGTGCGGATGGTGATGGTAGGATTCCTAAAACAAAATTAGCTAAGTTACTTTATCTTCTTGATTTTTCATGGTATTACGACAATTTAGATTCTGTGAGCGGGCTGCAGTATCGTAGAATTGCACAAGGCCCAGTGCCAGATGAGTTTTTTCGTGTTATTGATGAAATGTACGATACAGAAGAGATAGATATTAAAGTTCGAGGCAAGGCAATGATGATCAGTCTTAACGAGGAACTTGATCCAGTAAATAATACCCTCCTTTCAGAGGCGCAAGACAAGCGGCTCAGAGAAATTGCAGCTCAGTGGAAGACGGCTAACACGCAGACGATAGTCGACTACACCCACAGTCAATTGCCATGGCGTTATTGTGGACCAAGTGAATTAATCCCATATGATGCTATAATTCAAGAGGATCCTGACCATGTATACCAGCGGCCGATATCTAGTACAGTTTGATCCTTACACAAAAAGGCATTACATTAAAAATATAGCCAAGCGGCATAGTGATAGGCAGTGGCGGGCTACGCAAAAGTCCATAGAGTTTGTGCTTGAACATATAGAGCAACATATTCTCACTGATAAAGCAGAAACAATTCATGTAGCAGATGCGGGCCGGATCATTAAATTATATTTCAAGGTTGCTGGAACGAAGGAATCTGCAAAAAGTTCAGGCAATCGGGCTATAGTTTTCTTGAACGACAGATTATGTGTTGCAAGGGTGCTCCTGGTCTATTCTAAAGAGGAGATTTGTGAGCCTAACGAGACTACAAAGTGGCAAAAGATTATTGATGATCAATTTCCAGAGATTATGAGAAAATTCTCTGGTTGTTAGTGCTCTCTTGACCTCAATTTGTTAGAATACCTATAGTATGACCGAATCCCAAATCGAACAATACGCGCTTGATATCCTGACTAATCTCGGCTGGCAAATTTTGCATGGACCAAACATCGGTCCGGATGGTGCTATGGCTGAGCGTGAGCTGCGGCAGGTGGTGTTGCTGGGGCGGCTGTATGGTGCTTTGGCGCGGCTCAATCCGCACGTCCCAGAATCAACTTTGAATGAAGCGATACGGCGTTTAACGCAGATTAGTAAACCGAGCTTAATCGAGAATAATCATGAGTTTCATCAATTGCTGGTGGCTGGTGTGCCGGTGCAATATCGCACATCGAGTGGCGAAGTGAAACACGATATCGTGCGGGTGGTTGATTTTATCTCACCAAAAAACAATGATTTTGCGGCGGTGAATCAGCTGACGGTTCTGCAAGGTGACTATAATCGCCGGCCGGACATTGTGCTATTTGTGAATGGCTTGCCGCTGGTGGTGATTGAACTAAAAAATGCGGCCGATACGAAGGCGGATTTGATAGCAGCGTATCAGCAAATCCAGACGTACAAGCGAGAGGTTAGTGATCTGTTCCGCTTTAATGAATTATGCGTAACGAGCGATGGACTAGAGGCGGAGATGGGTACGATCACTAGTCCGCTGGAGCGAATGATGCCATGGAAGACGATTGATGGCGAGAAAGAAGTTGGCAATGTGCCGATGTTGGAAGTGTTGTTGCGCGGTACGTGTACGCCTGAACGCTTGCTGGATATGGTGCAGAATTTTATCGTGTTTGAGCGGGGCGATAGCGATAAATTGATCAAAAAAGTTGCTGCCTATCATCAATACTGGGCGGTGAATAAGGCACTGGATCGGACGCTGGCGGCCAGTAGTGAACGTGGCGACCAGCGGGCTGGCGTAGTCTGGCATACGCAAGGGTCGGGCAAGAGCTTGAGCATGGTGTTTTATACTGGCAAGCTGATGAAGTCACGCGATTTACATAACCCGACCATCGTGGTAGTAACGGATCGTAATGATCTTGACGGTCAATTATTCGGTACGTTTAGCGCTTGTCGCGAGCTCCTGGGGGAAGATCCGAAGCAAGCTAATTCACGGAGCGAACTCAGGAAACTGTTGCAGCGCGAAGCAGGCGGAATTATCTTCACAACAATCCAAAAATTCTCGCCTGAGGATGACGAGGATAGTTTGCCAGTTTTGACTGATCGACGCAATGTCATCGTGATGGCAGATGAGGCGCATCGTAGCCAATACGGTTTGAAGGCGCATGTCCGAGCTAGTGACGCCCAGCTAGTGTATGGTTACGCCAAGTATATGCGCGATGCCTTGCCGGGTGCGAGCTATATTGGCTTTACGGGCACGCCGATTGAAACGGATGATAAGTCAACGCCAGCGGTGTTTGGCGACTATATCGATATTTATGATGTCGAGCAGGCAGTGAAAGATGGTGCAACAGTGCCGATTTATTATGAGAGCCGGCTGGTCGATTTGAATATGGATGACGCGACGCGACAGTGGCTGGATAAGGAAGTTGATGATTTGCTGGAGGGCGAAGAATTGAGCCGTCAGGACGCACTGAAGGCTGAGTATGCGCAAAAAGAAGCCATTGTCGGTAATAGCGAGCGGCTGAATACGATTGCTTTGGACATCATTGAGCACTTTGAGGCTCGGCAAAGTGTCCTGAGTGGCAAAGGTATGATCGTGACGATGAGCCGTGGTATTGCGGCTGATTTGTATGAAAAAATTGTGGCGTATCGGCCGGATTGGCACAGTGACGATGACGTACGCGGCGTAGTAAAGGTGATTATTACTGGTAGTGCTAGTGATCCTGACCATTTGCAGCCGCACATTCGTAATAAACAACAGGTAAAGGCAATCGAAAAGCGCATCAAAGATCCGAATGATCCGCTTGAATTGGTGATTGTGTGTGACATGTGGCTGACGGGATTTGATGTGCCGAATATGCACACCATGTATCTGGATAAACCGCTGAAGGGTCATAATTTGATGCAGGCAATTGCCAGGGTCAACCGAGTGTTTCCGGGTAAAACTGGTGGTTTGGTAGTTGACTACTTGGGTGTAGCGGGGGCCTTGCGCGATGCTATTTCTGACTATACGCAAAGTGGTGGGCAGGGCGCACCGCAGCTTGATATCACTGAGGCGGTGGCGCAGATGCAGATGCGCTATGAGGTAGTGCGCGATTTGTTTGGTAACTTTGACTATCAGCGATATTTTACCGCACCGACCGACCAACAGCTACAAATTATTTTGGATGCAGAGGAATATATTTTAGGGTTAGAAGACGGCGAGAAGCGGTTAAAGCAGCATGTTCTGGAGCTGAGTAAAGCATTTGCACTTGCCATGCCCAGGCCTGAGGCGCTGAAAATTCGCGAAGAAGTGGCACTCTTCCAGGCAATAAAAGCTCGGCTGGAGAAAGTGTCCAGCTCGGCGGTGGTGACTGATGCCGAGTACCGCAGTGCGCTGAAACAAATTGTTGATAAAGCAATTGCGCCAGTCGGTGTGGTCGATGTGTTTGAGGCGGCAGGGCTCAAAAAGCCGGAATTGTCGATTTTAAGCGATGAGTTCCTGGCAGAAATTCGTCATATGGAGCGCAAGAATTTGGCAGTGGAAGCGTTGCAAAAGCTGCTCGCTGATGAAATTAAGTTACGATTTTCACGCAATTATGCCAAGGATACGAAGTTTTCTGATTTGCTGAGTCAAGCTTTGACGCGGTATAGAAATGGGACGATTGAAGCCGCGCAGGTGATTGAGGAATTAATTAACATTGGACAGCAAATTCGCCAGACTGTCGAGAACGGGACGGTTGATGGCCTCAGCGAGGATGAAGTTATCTTTTATGATGCGCTGGTTGAGAATGGTAGTGCTCGTGAAGTACTGGGTGATGCGCAACTACGCTATATCGCAAAAGTATTGTTAGAGCAGGTGCGTCGTGATGCCACGATCGACTGGGCGGAGCGTAAAAATGTTCAGGCAAAACTGAAAGTTAACGTCAAAAAGACGTTGGCAAAATATGGCTACCCGCCAGATCAGCAGGCGTTGGCAACTGACATGGTATTAGAACAAGCCAAGCGCTATGGTAACGAGTGGAGTCAAAGACGCGCGGCGTATGATGCTGGCGGAGCGAGTCTGCTTGATTAATGCGAGGCTCCATGAAAATCTCCGCTTGCCTCAAACCCAACTCCCGTCACCGCGAAGAAGTTGTGGTGGGTAGTGACGGCACGTATATCATCTACACCAAGGCGCCAGCGATTGAGGGTCGGGCGAACGCGGCGGCCATCAAGCTGCTGGCTAAATATTTTGGCGTGTCGCAGTCTCAAGTAAAGCTGGTGCGAGGTGCGACGTCGAAGCATAAGGTGTTTAATATTGATAACATAGTTCTATAAAACACACGGCTGGCCTGGTACAGAGTACCCAACAAAATGACGATGCAGCTTTTTGCAGAATATACTAAGGTTTAGTGTATATCAGAAAAGGGAGGTGCAATAAAACGCTGAAACTCAAGTTGCAAAGTATTTTTCTTCCTCCTGTACGCGTTTGCCTTGTCTTACCTCGTTGGATAAAGCGATGAGAACACCATCATTAATCCGATAAGTTTTCATTATGGTGTATTAGTCTGCTTTTACAATATCGACTTAGATAAGTCTCAAAATGGAAAAGCAAGAAGCCTAAAGAATTTTGATTTTCAGCCTCGTGTATCCTTACGGATAATTGACACCTGGCGTAGTCTTGCCCAGTAGCGTCTGCACGGTGACGAAGCGATAACCTTGTTGCTTGAGCGTGCTGAGAATGCAGGGTACGGCATTGACAGAGGTGGGGTGGATGTCGTGCATGAGGATGATGGCACCTGGCCGCGCACCAGCAACGGCACGGTTGCAGACGATGGTGCTATTGCGATCGGCCCAATCGCGTGTATCGACTGACCATAAGATGGAGGCCATACCGCGCTGGCGCAGTTGCTCAAGGACAATGCTATTCACTGCGCCATATGGTGGGCGCATGATAGTCGGTGCAACGCCTGTCGCTTGGGTAATGGCGCTGTTAGTACGGTCGATCTCGCTGCCGATCGCTTCTGCACTATACTGTGGCAGAACCGGATGGCTCCACGAGTGATTACCCAGCTGGTGACCACTAGTATGGATGCGGCGCGCGACGTCGGCACGAGCTGCAACTTTGCTGCCAATCATGAAGAATGTGCCTTTTGCACCGTATTGGTCTAGGGTATCAAGCAGCTCGTTGGTATATGGCCCAGGCCCATCGTCGAAGGTGAGGGCGATGCAGGCTTGGGCGCAAGATCCAGAAGGTGCTGGTGCGGCTGGCACAGGGGTAATAATTGGTTTTGGCTGTGGTTTTGGTAGGGCAGGAATGGTGGCAATTTGCCGCGCCTGGGTGGTTTGCAGTGCGGCGAGGATACTCGTGAAGGGGAGAGAGATCGTCATTGTGCCATACGATGACGGCACGAGTGCAGCTTGGCTAAAGGGCCAGGCAAGTGTATTGTCATTGGTGATAATGAAGTTGGTGAGTGCGTCCTCTGTGACCATTTCGCCAAGATCGACGGCTGGCTGCTGGCGCTCGGCAATTGTTGCCGCAACGGAGCGCTGCGCAGCGTCAATGACGGTACGGAGGTGTACAGTATTACCGCCAACGAGATCGCGCAGGGTGATAGCTGTGCCGGTCTGCTTGTTGAATGTCCAAAATCGGGTAAAGCTAGCGGGGTGAGCACCGTGGGTGTCTTGGTTAGCCTGAATAATAACAGACAGGGCAGTATTGGTATTGTGGGTAATTTGGTAGCTGATTGCCTCGGTCATTGGCCGGTGGAAGGTGCGGCCGGCCGCGACGCTTTGGCGAAACTCATGATCGAGCTGGTCGATGGCGCTCGCGATAGTAGTGTCGATCGTGCTATTGCCTGTCAGTGGATATTCAAGCGAAACCTTTTCTTTAGTAGAGGTGCGGCTGACCAGCTTCGAGCGGATGCCTTGGTAGTGCGAATCGACGAAGGAGTATTTCTCGTCTGTTTTGTCGGTTGTGCGTGCGGCTGGTGGGGAAGGCTGCGGTGCAGTAGGCCGCACCACATGGACGACAATAAGGGTAACAACGAGGCCACATAATGCACAGGCAAGTAGCGCAAGCAAGATAACCATGCGCCGCCGCGCTTGCGTGCAGCGCTGTTGGTGTCGCTGCAAACGCGATGCTGGTGAGGGAGATTGACGCTCCATACCACTAGTATAGCAAAATAATGAGCATAAGCGCCATAGATATGATGATTATGCTCATACCTATTACACCAGCGCAGCCTATGGTATAATTTAGGCAGAATATGGGACCACAACAGCCGCGATTCAATAGTTTCCCCGAGCAGCCTCGGGCAAACAACCAGAATATCTACCGTTCGCCAGCGCCTCAGGCGCATGAGCGGCTTCCTGCGCTCATGCCCGAGCGTCGGAGCGAGCAGCAGCCCGCTGACACGCATGAAATGATGCCGATGGTCCCGCAGCAGAGCCTCACGCTGCCAGCTCTTCCTACCACAGTTATTGCTGCGCCACAACCCGACCCGGATACGACCGTTACAGCTGCTCCTGCAACTGCTGCAGACGAAGACCTGATTGAAAAAGACTGGGTTATCAAGCTCAAGCAGATCATTAAGGATACCCAAGATGACCCCTATCAGCGCGAGCAGCAGGTCAGTGCTCTGCAGCGCGACTATATCTACAAACGCTATGGGCGCAAAATTGGCGCAACGGAGAACTAGATGAATACCGTCACCACATTCATTATTGTTTTTGGCTCGGCTGGCCTTATTCTTATCATCTTGTTTGTTGCCTTCATCGTCTATCGCAATAGCATGCGCGAGGCCAAGAACTATGAGCGTGGCCTTAAGATGGTGCCGATCCTCATCCACTTGCCACCTGCTAGTGATGATATCGACGGTGGTGGGCGTGACAAGCGTGACCTCACGGAGGAGGTGCTATCGCAGGCCCAAGTGATGTACAATATCATTGCGAGTACCAGCACCAAGGGCTTTATGAGCCGAATCTATGGGCAGCGCCATGTGTCATTTGAGATTGTAGCGCGCGAGGGGCTAGTGTATTACTATGCAGTGGTGCCAACAGTGCTGACGGACACAGTGCGCCAGGCAATTGCTGCAGCCTACCCATCGGCACGGCTCGAGGAGGTGTCGGAGCATTCGGTGTTTAGTAAGGTAGGTAAGGCGAGTGGGACGATTGGTGGTGAGTTTACCTTGCGCAAAGAGTTTATTTATCCAATTTCCACCTATATGGAATCTAAGCGTGATGCGTCGCGGGCGCTGCTTAATGCAGTGTCTTCGGCTGGGCGCGAGGATGGGGTAGGAATCCAATTTTTGATCCGCCCAGCGTATGAGAAATGGACAAAGCGCTCTATCTCGGCTGCTGAGCAGATCGTCAAGAACAAGGGTGAGAAAAAGAGTAGTGGCGGCAGTAGCCTCTCGGCGCGTGATGTTATGCAGGCACTATGGAAGCCGCCCGAGGCAAGCGACAAGAAGGAATTCCAAGCCGAGAAGCCGCTCAGTGCGGTGGAGCAGGCGAAGGTTGATGCTATCCAAGAAAAGATTCGCTACCCTGGTTATGAGGTAATGATCCGCGTGGTGGTGTCGTCCAACACGGCGGCGCGCTCACAGGTATTGCTCAAGAATATTGTAGCGGCATTTGCACTATTTGATTCGCCGAGCTTTAACGGCTTTAAGTTTAACCTTACTAAGAATGTCGATGAGCTCGCGACAGCCTTTATCTTTCGGTTTTTCCCGCAAGCGAATAGCCGTGATATTCTCAACTCAGTCGAGCTTGCCACCCTCTTTCATTTGCCAGACCAAAATAGCATTCCTACCTCACAGGTCAAGCGCCAGATGAGTAAGCAAGTCGACGGTCCAACAGAGGTGATGGAGACGGGGCTGTTGCTCGGCTACAATGAGTTCCGCGGCGTACGCAAACCGATTCGCCTGGCCGATAAAGACCGTCGGCGTCACATCCATATCATTGGTCAGACGGGTGTAGGTAAGTCGGTCTTGCAAGAGAACTTGGCCTATCAGGATATGCTGGCGGGGCGGGGTTTTGCCTTGGTTGATCCGCACGGTGACCTGGCTGAGGCGCTGCTCGCCAAGGTGCCGCGTGATCGGGTGGAGGATATTGTCTACTTCGACCCAGGCGATATGAGCAACCCAATTGGTCTTAATATGTTTGAGTTCGACCACCCCGACCAAAAGGACTTCTTGGTGCAGGAGGCGATTAACATGCTGTATGGCTTGTACGACCCAGGCCACACTGGTATCGTTGGGCCACGCCTCGAGCACATCTTCCGTAACTGTGCGTTGCTGCTGATGGCTGATCCTGCGGGCGGTACGTTTGTTGATGTGCCAAAGCTGCTGGTGGATGAGCAATTTCGTAATGCCAAGCTCAAATATGTGACGGACCGGCAGGTGCTGGACTTTTGGACCAAAGAGTTCCCAGCCTCGCAGCGCTCCAACGAAGCTGGTGACCTGATTAGCTGGGTGATCTCTAAGTTTGGCCCATTCATCAGCAACGATGCAATGCGCAACATCATTGGCCAGACCAAGAGTGGCTTTAACTTCCCTGAGATTATGAATAACAACAAGATTTTGCTTGTTAACCTCTCCAAAGGTAAGATGGGTGATCTCAACTCGAAGTTGCTTGGTATTATCTTCGTCATGAAGTTCCAGGCGGCTGCAATGGCTCGGGCTAATATCCCTGAGCACGAGCGCAAGGACTTTACGCTCTACGTTGACGAGTTCCAGAACTTTGCCACCGATAGCTTCGAGACGATTCTCAGTGAAGCGCGTAAGTATCGCTTGAGTTTGGTCTTGGCCAACCAGTTTATGACGCAGCTTAAGGAAGAACTGCGTGAGGCTATCCTTGGTAACGTTGGTACAACCATTACCGGCCGAATTGGTACGACTGATGCAGAGATCATGGTCAAGCGCTACACGCCTGTCTTTACTGCTGAGGACTTGACCAAACTGCCAAACTTCGAGTCCGTCTGTGTGGCGCAGATTAATGGCACACCATCGGCACCATTTAGCATGGCGTGGATTCCGCCAATGGGCGAGCCAAACCAGCAATTGAGCGGTGCTCTCAAGAAACTCTCGGCCGCGAAATATGGCCGGCCGCGCGACCAAGTTGAGCGCGATATAGCTGCCCGCATTAGTGTGCAGCAGCCCAGCCAGCCAGCAGCCGGAGCAGGGCGCCCAGGGGGTGCAGCTGGAGCTGGCGGTGGGTCGTCCTTCCTCGATGAATGGCTTGCCAAGCGTAAACAGATGAATGCAAAGAAACCGCAATCGGCGGCAGAACCATCGAGTGCGCAAGCCCCTCGGCCCGGTAGTCCGGCTGCTCAACCAGCTCGGCCACAAACCGCGCCGACTTCCTCAGCTCAGCCATTGCGTGCTCAGCCAGCCGTGCCACCAGCTTCTTCGTTCTCTCAGGCACCACGGCCACAGCCAGCTGGCGCTCCCCGCACTATGTCAAATCCAAGTATGCCATCTCCATCGTCGGCTGCTCAGCCCGCTTCGCCACCGTCGCCAGCGGTGCAAGATGCGCTGGATAGAGCACGTCATGCTGCGCGGCCCAATATCCTTGGTGGCCAGCAGGCCGAGGCGCGTACCCAGCCTACTCCACCAGTTACACCATCGCCCGCTCCCGAGCCACCTATGCCAACGCCAGAAGAGCTGGAGCGCGAAGCCCTGCGCCGTCAAGGCACTCTCAACACGCATGGCGACCTGAGCGGTGAGCCACAGGAAGTGTCGATCAAGCTGCATTGATAAGCACTTAATACAGGTGATAGAGAACACAAGAGGCAAGTACGATATTTTTCGACGTTTGTTATCATGTGTATTATACTAAGTCTATGAAAACTCACTACACCTTACTGGAACTAAGTCAAGGTTGGCGGTATGTCGGCGACGATTGGGAGTTGGATTCTGATAATACAACGTGCCGAAACAAATTCACGTCTGCGACGACAACGTTCGGTGCTGACGACACGTGTCCTTGGTGTATTGAGCTTGGAGTTGGGTTCACTCTGCAGAAGAATATCGAAATTGGCGACCCATATCTTATAGAAGGCAGTCGTTACGTCCTTACTGTCTGCTCGCCGTCTTTCGTTGATGATCCACGTGGCAAGTGGTACTTTGAAGATGACGACGAGGAAGGTGATGACGAAGTAAAACCTCTGATTATGAATACGCTTGACTACGACGCCATCACTGAGTTTGTTGAAACAAAATTAAAGGAGTATACGTTCACATCCACACCTGACGATCCGTATGGAGACGATGTCGAATTTCGTAATGTCACGAAGCACTGGCTTTATGATGCCGACTGGGATGGTTATCATTAATAGGTTTTTTGCCAAAGACACTACTTAGACGCTTGAGTTATTTGTTAGCGACTCTGACAGTGATATCATTTGCTCATGACATACGTAACAACCGTCGCTCAAGTACTACTCTCTAGTCCGAGCGACTCCTTTAGAACATTGACATTTGATCAATAGAGCACTATTCATATGCGAAGCACAAGTCCCAAGCGGTTGAATCATGTGGCTGAGCGAGCAGAGCTCTACAGAAGTAAGCTACACATTTCGCCGACCAAGCATCATCATGCGCACAAAGTCGAAGGCGAGGCCACAGAGCCAGCCGAGGGCGAAGGCAGCAATGGATTCGGCACCGGAGAGTGGGTAGCCATTGAAGCGGGCGATGAGGTAGATGGCTAGAGTGAGTACGAAGGCAGCAATGGCGCCAGAGAGCAGCGCGTTGGGCCGGGCAACGGTGCTGCCAGTGACTTCGCTTGCCTTCTCGATGGCTGGGTTGTGGATGACTTTGCTAAAGGCACGGCTTGAGGGCGAGAGCTGAGACTGGACGGCTGCCATGGTTTTGTCGAAGCGTTCTTGCTGGGCAGCCGGGCTGGTTTGGCGTTGGCGCTCGGCGCGCTGTTGTTCGCGGGTTTCGTGCTGGCGGCGCTCAGCTTCGGCAGTGGCTCGTTTTTGCTCGGCAGCTTGCTCGTAGACTTTCTCAGCTTCGTGGCGAGCGGCCCTAAGGGTTTCGTGTCGCTGACGCGTTTCGCCCTGGAGGCTGGGGTGTTCTAACTGGCGGTGTTCGCCAGATTGGCGCAGGGCAGTCAGCTGTTCGGCGCGTGATTGCTCGATGGTTTGCTCGGTGCGGCGCTCAGATTGGCGCTTAGTGGTAAATCGTTCTGCCATTGGTTTCTCCTTGGTTAGATTGTTCCGGCGTTAAAGTTGCGGCGCACGAGGCGGATCTCAGTGCTGAGCTGGCGCGAGCGGGCGTAGAAGAAGACCACGACTGCAAGGACGATGCCAGCAAAGATGATATTCTCGCTGCTACCAGTGTGGGGCAGCTCGGTTACGACTTGCTCGACGACGCGCTTCTCGGCGGGGCAATCTACCTTAGTGCTGAGTGTGTTGCCAAAGGTGTTGTCGATGCGGCAATCGTAGGAGGTTGCGTTGCTGGTGCCAGTACCCATCGAAGGAATCTGATCTTTGAGCTGGACGGTAAATTGCCGCTCTTGGCTCTCACCTGGTTTGATCTCTACGGCTGGCCAACTGAGGATGGTTGCATCGGTGCTGGCGCTTTGGTTGGTGTCTTTGCCAAGAGTAGCACCACCAGCGTCGACGACTGTAGCGTATTGAAGGACGTCGCTGAGGTTATCGCTAAAGGTGAATTTCTCGGCATTGAGACCTTTGTTGGTGACGCTAAGCTTGTAGGTAATGCGGTCGTGAGCTTTGGCAGTGACGGTGGTTGTCTCAGCACTGTTTTGGGTGAGGTTGTGGCCACTCTTGGTCTGGACGAATTTGGCAGTACAGGTCTTGTCCTCTAACCAGAGGGTGTTGTTGCCTGGGCAGGGTTGGCAGCGAGCATCATCTTTGAGCAGGGTAGGATTGACCGGGCAACGGGCGGGTGCAGCGATGACGAAGGTCTTGGCGCAGGCTTCGCTGGTGCGGTCGCCCAGAGAAGTTTTGACAGTGAGGACGACGCGATACGAACCGGGCGTTTTCTCGCTATAGCTGACGGTAGGCGTACTACTCTCGAGTGTTTTGACGAGCTTGCCATCGCGGTAGACCTGGAAGACATAGCCGGTGATGGTAGCGCCATGCTGGGCAGATGCTGCAGCGGTGAATTGGTAGGTGGTGTCGTTCTTGTTGATAACAAGGCCACTACAGCTTGCTACTGGCGTTGGCTTGATGACGGATGGCGGCGTGCTACAGTTTGGATAGGTACCGACCTGGCCGGGTGGGCAGACAGGTGCGGGTGGTACTGTCTGGGTAATGAGGTTACCACAGTTGAGCATAATGGCGAACCAGCCAAACTTTGCTGAGTGGCCAACGAATGCCCGGTAGGTGAAGTTCCCCCACAAGCGGTGTGGTCGGTAGTAGAAGTTGCGCATTCCACCTTGCGCTGCCTTAACAGAATACACGCCTTCGCCCTGAGCAGCACTGAAGTGTGGCGTCATTCCCCACGAGTAGGTGTTCTCGGTGCTTCGCCGGGTTTCGAGGCGAGTTGTCGCTTGTTGCAGCTCAGCACGAGTAATGCCGATGGTGCTGTAGAGGTCGCGGATGTTGTTGGTGTTGGCGTCGTAGTGTGCCATCAGCTGCGAGCCATTGCTAATTCCACCGTAGATCATATCGCTTGGGTCGGCGGCGTTAGCCGATTCTGGTGGTGCAAGCAGCGTGAACGATTGCACGACGAGCGCCAGCGCAGTAAAGATCAGCCCCAGGCGGCGCGTCGCTTCCTCTTTGCGTAGGCGCTTCGCATAGAAACCCAGTTGGCCGACGATTGCCGGACTGAGCGATAAGTTTGATACGAGTTTCCGAAACATGATGTACCCCCATAGACCATCAATGTTAGCTAAATGTTCTATGTATATTCTAGCAATGTGTTGCACGAAATGCAATTGTTTATTGGTTGTGCTGACTAGTACATGATGTAGAAGCTGTGGCGTAGCTCGTCGTATTTGACACAAGCTCCAACCTAGAGAATAATATGGAATATGGCTCGCTCTGCTCGCTCACACCATCCCGATGACTTTGCACTCGATGTTGCGCATGATGAGCTCGATCTCTTTCGCTGGTTTCTCTTGGTGTATCTGCTGGGTAAGCCGATTCAATCACCGGTGGCGGTGCAGACTTGGCGTCTCTTGGTGGAGCACCAGCTTGACACGCCGTGGGCGCTGCTTGCGGTGGAACGGAGGCGTCTCGTGCGGCTGCTGGACGAAGGCAAATACACACGCTACGACGAGAAAACGGCGACAGCCCTGCGGCTGTGCGCACAGCAGCTGATAGACCAGTATGATGGCTCGCTGATGCTGCTGATAGAGAGCAGCCCAAGCGAAGCCGAGTGCGCCAAACGCCTGCAAAAGTTCTATGGCGTCGGGCCAAAGACGGCAGAGATTTTCCTGCGTGGCATAGAGGAGCTATTTGCTCAGCGTGTGGAGTGAAGATATAGTGAGAAAATAACAGAGATAAGGAGGAGTAATGCCCTATAAATTTCGGAAAATAGTACATGCAGTAGCACGATGGAGTCAGCAGCACTGGCGGGGGTTGACAGTAATTGTAGTGATTATCATGGGGCTGTGGCTCAATAATACGAGTCTCTTTGTACCAACGCAGCACCCACGGATACTCGCTCACCGAGGCTTGGCACAGACCTTTGACTACAGCAAGGTTGGCAATGACACCAACACTGCAGCCATTATGGATAAACCCGAGCACCCCTATCTTGAGAATACAATCCCGTCAATGCGCGCTGCCTTTGATCATGGTGCGGATGTGGTAGAACTTGACCTCAAGCTCACGAAAGATAAGCAACTCGCGGTATTTCATGATGCAACACTAGAATATCGCACAGAGGCCAAGGGCGAGATTGGCAATTACACTATGGCTGAACTTAAGCAGCTTGACATTGGTTATGGCTACACGGCGGATGGTGGCAAAACTTTTCCATTCCGTGGCAAAGGGGTGGGCTTGATGCCAACACTGGATGAGGTGTTGGCAGCCTTTCCGCACAAAGATCTTCTTTTGCATGTTAAGGATGGCAACCACCAGACATACGAAGTGCTGTGGGGAAAGCTCCGAGCAATGGATCCAGAACGCTTCAAGCAGATGACGGTCTACGGCAATGACGATGGCATTGCTTGGCTGCGCCAACAAAGCGCGACGCTGCGTCTCTGTTCCAAGGCAATGATGAAGGCCGGATTGCTGCGTTACTTGGCGGTTGGCTGGACGGGTTATGTGCCGCACGAGCTGCACAATATGGAGCTGCACATTCCGCGGCGCTATACACCACTGCTATGGGGCTGGCCAGGTAAGTTTGTCGACCGGATGGCGGCGGTAAACACGCGAGTAATGTTGGTCGAAGGCGATGGACAGTGGTCAGCTGGGTTTGATACAGCGGAGAGCGTGACGCAGATACCGCCACAGTTTGGCGGGTATGTCTGGACGAACCGGATTGATCGGGTGCAGCCAGTGCTCGCGCGGCGGCGCTGAGTTTTATACACTTGAGTGAAATGAGGTAGGATAGGTGACAGACGCGCACGTCTTGTTCTTGAGTAGTATACTAAACGAATCATTATTGTAATTCATTTACATTAGGTGTAATCTATGCGATAATGTTGACGAAGGAGAAGTAGAATGCACACACAATTTGATGCACTGATTATTGGTTTTGGTAAGGCGGGCAAGACGCTGGCGGTAGCGCTGGCTGGGGTGGGTCAGCGGGTCGCGCTGGTGGAGCAATCGCCGCAGATGTATGGTGGGACGTGTATTAATATTGCGTGTATTCCGACTAAAACGCTGGTGAGTGCGGCAGCGGCTGGCCAGTCGATCGACGAAGCGTTTGCGCGCAAGACAGCGGTCGTGACCAAGCTTAATAGCAAGAACTACCACATGCTCGCGGATAACCCGGGCGTGATGGTTATTGATGGCGTTGCGTCGTTTGTTGATGCGCACACGGTGAGCGTCCAGGCGGGTGAGGAGCATATTGAGCTGCAGGCAGATCGGTTGTTTATTAATACCGGTGCAGTGCCAGTGATGCCAGCGATTGCTGGCCTTGAGCAATCGGCTCATGTCTATACCAGTACGGAGGCGCTCAACCAGCAGCTTAAGCCACGGCGGCTAGCGGTGATTGGCGCTGGGCCGATTGGCCTCGAGTTTGCCTCGACTTATGCAGCCCTTGGCGTGGAGGTCACGCTCTACCATCGCCGAGCGCAGCTGCTTCCGCACGAAGAGCCATCTGTCGCGCAGGCAGTTGCTCAGGCTTTGGAGGGGCAGGGTATAACACTGGTGCTTGCATCAGATATACAGCAGGTGCGCGATACAGACCACGGCGTTGCTGTGATGAGTGGCAGTGATGAGCAAGTATATGATGCCGTGCTCGTGGCCGCTGGCCGCCAGCCCAATACAAGCCAGCTTGGCCTCGCCGCCGCTGGTGTGGAGACTGACGAGCGCGGTGCGATTATCGTTAATGACCAATTGCAGACCACTCAGCCGCACATTTGGGCGCTCGGCGATGTCAATGGTGGGCCGCAGTATACCTATGTGTCGCTCGACGACTTTCGTATCGTAAAGAGCCAGCTCCTTGGTGATGGGAGCTATACGCGGGATCGGCGTGCAGTATTGCCTCATGTGATATTTATGCAGACACCACTGGCGCGTGTTGGCCTGACCGAAGTAGCAGCCCGCGCGCAGTATGGCGATGATGTGAAGGTTAAGGAGTTACCGGCTATGGCAGTACCACGCATGCATGTTGATAATAAAACAACGGGGTTACTCAAAGCAGTGATCCAGCCATCGACAGGCCGCATTCTTGGCGCGACGCTCTTTTGCCAGCAGGCGCCGGAGGTGATCAACACCATCAAAACCGTGATGGATGCTGGCTTGCCCTACACCACGCTGCGCGACCAGATATTCACTCACCCAACGGTGAGTGAGGCGTTGAATGATTTGTTTGCGCTGTAAATTGACTTGCCATCTTAGATGGTTAATTTATTATACGAGAGTTAACCCCTGTTACTAGTGTAATAGTATATTATCCTTTCAAATATAGAGGTGCGATAAAAGTAGAATATGCTACGCTGCCCGAAACTCATACACAAGCGCACCTGTCCTTTGTGAGAGACAGATGATGCCTAGGTCGGGCGAGCCGTGTTTGTCTGGGAGTGTTTGGCCAAGATAATGGAAGCGAATAATACACGAGCTATCTGGTGCAG
>CALIJG010000017.1 GCA_938018005.1 uncultured Candidatus Saccharibacteria bacterium
CCACCATCCTCGAGGCGTGCGCGGACTGGCCAGAGCTGGCGCAGTATGGCCCGCCGTACTGGCGGCCGAGAAGCAGCGCAGAGCTGCGCCGCAAGATTGCCGATACCGCGGGCCCGCAGCCGGCTACGGCATACAGCTTCGTCCTGGCAGATAGCGATGGTCGTCTGGTCGGCGAGGCCTCGATCCATGCCATCGACTGGCGCAACCGCGTCGCCCATATGGGCATCTGCATCTGGCGACCCAGCGATCGAGGCCAGGGCTATGGTGCGACGGGCAGCCGGGCAGTCATCGACTGGGCGGTTGGCCACTTGGGGCTGCATCGCCTGGAGGCATGGATCCTGGCTAGCAACGGTGCGTCGCTCGGGCTCTTCCGCAGTCTCGGCTTCGTCGAAGAAGGCCGGCTGACGCAGCGCTACCTGATGGATGGCCAGTACGTGGACATGCTGGTGCTGGCGCGCATCACTGGAGTGTGAGGAGATGATCGCGGGGGAGTGGATGGTCGGCGGCGACCAGCTACTCCCTGCTCTCTGCTTCTCAGCCCGCCATCGCTGTTCTCCGTTGGCTGCTGCCGCTGGTCTGGCCTTCGCACCTCGCACTGCGGTTGGCTGCAATTGTGCAGGCAGACGGTGCTTGGGGGAGAGGAGGCACGACGTGCGATCTGAGCTGCCAGCAGATGGAGCCGAGCGCTGCCCTGCGTGGTGCGCCGTCAACCATAATGTGGCAAGCGATGAGCTCGATGGTGTTGTCCACGAGAGTGCTCATCTCCCTGTGGCGGGCGTCGTCCCCCAGCGAGGGCACGGCAGCGACGGCGTGCCCGAGCGACAGGCAGTGCCAACCGAGCTCTACCTGGTGCGCTACCAGTACGCCGGTGAGGTGGACGAGTGGCTCTACCTCGGCGACGGGCACCACGGGCTGGACGTCAGCCCCGAGACGGCGCAGCGGCTGAGGTGGGCGATAGGCCGGCTGATGGACACCAAAGCCACGCGTCCTTGAAACAGCTCCAGCAGTACCTACGCTCCCTGCTGCCCCAGCTCGGGCAAGCGGGCTTCTACCAAGCGGAGGCGACGGTCAAGGTCGCGGTAGTGGCTGTCTTGCGTGGTGAAGACGCTCTCGTGCATCGTGTCGCGCACGCCGGTTTCGACGATCATCTTGCGGTTGATCCGTGCAATGTCGTGCTGGATACTCGCCTGCACCGCTTTCATATCGGTGAAGTCCTCTTCCACCTTAGCAGCCTGCTCTTCCACCATGTGTTGTAGATCTTCCTGTATCTTGGCGATGGTCTTCTGTGCATTGACGATGTGACCCTGCTTCTCGTTCATCTCGCCGTATTTGGTGCGCAGGTCGTCCTGCCCTGCCTTCAATTCATCATATTTCGTGACCAGATCATCCTGGCCAGCTTTCAGATCGTCGTATTTCATGGCCAGATCGTCGTACTTAGCACGCAGGTCATCCTGCCCTGCCTGCAGCTTGTCGAGCCGCCCATCGATTCCTTCAAGCCGCGTGTCGATCTCGTTGAATTTCTCGGTTACGGTTGTTGTGAGTGCTGTGATTTGCTGTGAGAGTTCTTCGTTTGTCATAGTTCTATTTAAACACAAAGCGGGCATGCAAACAATGTCGGGATGCTTGTTTCTGTTGCATTCAAAACTGGTGCTGAACTGCGCAAATGCGGGGATTTTCCGCGTATGAGTGCTCTTCTGTCAATACCCTTTGCGGATGGATTGTCTATGGTATACCACCCTGCTGCTCGACTTATCTGCACGCCGTTTGCCGCACTCGGGCAACACTGCTCGCGTTTGCTCTTTGTGTCCGCATTTTGCTATACTATATCTATTCATGGCCAGCAAAGATGTACTACCGCTGTATCGTCGGCTGCTCAAGACCAAAGCAGCGTTGCTGGCCGTCTCCTTCACCT
>CALIJG010000018.1 GCA_938018005.1 uncultured Candidatus Saccharibacteria bacterium
CCTACCTGCCGCACTCCCACAAATTCACATTGTATGAATTATAACAAAAAATATTCACATAATAGCGTCTTCTTGTCGCCACCTATCCTTCGCTCACAAGCGCCTTGGTGCCGTCGCGCTCAACCATGACTGTAACCTCTCAGCCTATCGTGTCACTTGCATATTACAAGCAAAACGATGAGCTGTTTTGCAACCTATTTGCTAGTTTGTTATGAACAAAACATACGCAGATTCACACGCTGCGCCATACTCACCCAGACCACCTGCCTAGCCCAAGAAATCGCTCACACCATCATCAAATTCACACATCAACTATACAATATAAAGCATATGCTTATCAATATTACACACTATCTGTATACTCCTCCCCATTATCTCTACGAATGAAGCAGTAAAAACCAGCGCCAACAAATGAAAATTTGGTGTATATATTCACATCACTCATACATCCTGTCGCTAAGCTATCACAAGTTCACCCACTCCAGACTATCGTATCCTAAGCAGTATAAAGAAACCTGGCATGCCACCACCTCTTTGAGCACCCCACCCTCCTCACAGCACCACCTAGCAGGCATAGCTGTGGTTTCTCATCTAATATTCATCCACACCACTTCATTAGTTATCCACATTACCTATGGTCATTTTGCTGCGCATCATATGCGTTTGGTGATATAATGCACACATAATTCTCATTTGTATTTTGATATTTTTGTATTATAATATCTATTTTGATAATCTGGCTTCTGTAAAATTTCATCAGAACCCTTTGCGCTCTACACTCTCCCGTTTTGATTTCCATCACACTTTCGAAATATTGAACCGTAGCAGGCACGAGATCCACTTTCCAAAGTTTTCTGGAAAATATGACAGGAAAAATATCCTACCACCAACTGACGGGTTGTAATTTTAGTACCATCATAGTATTATTCTACTGTTATGCATGGACAGAATTCCAAAGTTAGATTCCCTTTTCGAGTCAATGGCTGTACGGTCATAGAACAGTATACTGGTTCGGATTGGAAGTTTGGTGACGATTACTTTAGCACGAATGATTTATTTGTTCCTGTATATCCTAAGAACAAGCCTGCTGATTTTGATCATTCAGATACATTTGGTAGCAGAGACACGCCATGGTACATTAAGGTGTCTCTAAACGTCTTCCCCGAATCAAAGGAAATCCGAGACACTTTCTACATGCTGTCCAGTGCATCATTTCTTGAAGGGCGTGCCAGGTGTATGGTGGTCTGCTCACCATCCTTTCTCGAAGATAACGCCCGCAAGATATCGTTGGATCCGGTACTACATCAATATCCTGGGGTAAAACCTCTTGTACTGGAGTGGCTTGATCTAACGGCGATTTATGACTTTGCACAGGATGTTTTTCTCGATGCAAATGTTTGGCCTTCTATCAGTCACCCATACGGTGATTACGGTAGCTCTAATAGCCGTATTGGAAATTACATTTTTGACGACACTGACTTCGGCTACCTAAGCGATGAAGAACTAGATAGGCCATTTCGAGGACAAGAAATAGTCGTTGATGACGTCATATCGACATAGGCTATTCATCAGCGTCTGTGACGTGACTGTGTTTACTATGTGCTAAATTGCTGCATCTACAGGTACACGCGTTAGCCTATTGAGTTGACGGTGTACTTTATTTACTCTTTCTTACGCTGCTTTTTGGCGGCTTTTTGGGCTTGTTTGGCAGCTTTAGCGCGGTCACGTGAGCCAGTAGTGGCCTTGACGGTTACATCAAATTTGTCGAGATAGCGACCAAACGCCAGGTGTGTCTGCGCATTAAAGGCACCAATCGCACTAAAGCAGATGGATGTGACGGGCATAAGAATCCACTGCGCCACCATAGCAAAGCTGCGCCGACGCTTGTAGCGCTCGGGGCGGGGTGGCAGCATCTTGAGCATCAAGAAGACGGTGATGAAGATACCGATCATCGCAAAGCGCTGCAAATTGCTAATTACCTCGGGCAGTATGTGCACCGCATAGCTGCGCGATGATTCTTGGTTGATCAACAGTGGTACCCACCCACCAAAGGTGACCAAAAAGGCCATTACTGCAAGGGTCACATGCCCATCGAGCAAGCGCATGAAGCGGGCAAACACCTCGGCAAATGGCACATTGCGCCGCCGCGTAAAGGTGCGTATTGCGACATACGGGATATCCGACGCGCCGTAACTCCAGCGCCGAAGCTGCTTAAACTGCGCCACCACTGTCCCCCAGAAGGTGTTGTCCATCACGGCGTCTTGGTAGATAGGCACATGGATGGGCAAAACACTGTAGTCTCCCGCAAAGTAGAAGTAGCTGCGCCAGTACTGGTGGCCATCTTCCACAATGCTGCGCGTGCTCCAAAAGTTCATCTCCACCAGCGCGTCCATTGGCTGTGAGTGCGAGGCAAAGTTGCGCAGTGTGTGGGGGCGCATGCTGCTGATGATTGTCCAGAAGGAGTTACCCGTCGCAATCACCCGCATCGGTGCTGGCGCGTCCCAGATATTGCCAAAGTATAGTGCAATCGGCTGGTACGACAGGCGCTTGCGCTCGGGATGGACGATATACTCATACGCCACATAGTCGAAGTATGATGGATATGGGCGGTTGTCACTGTCCAGTGTGGTGATCATCACATCACTGTAGGCAATCCCCTGCTCGTCACAATAGCGTTGGAGCTGCTTGCCCGCATAGGTGATGTTACCGCCCTTACCAATCACCTCATCAGGCATATCCTTGGGGTGCATAATAGTCTGGAAGGTGAAAAAGACGTCGCCATACTCCTGCTGGAGACGAGCTGCTGTGCGGGCAATATCCACCCCACCACGCTCCTCGTAGGCAAGGACAAGGATGATCTGTTTGTTATTGTACGTTGTATTCTTAACTGACTCGATGGTAGGCTGCAAGACATCATACGACTCGTTGTACGCCGCCACAATCACCGCCTGGTAGAGTTGCGATGGTCGCGGGAAGCTGGCTGGGTCGGCCGCCATAAGGCGGAGATTCTCGCGGTGCTCTTGGGCATGGAACTCGCGCTGATGCCGCTTTGGTAGTGGCTGCTGCTGGATGGTAGCATAGCTCGCTACTGGGTCTTCGAGCTGCTCCAGACGCTGCCGCCAGTCTACCTTCTGTGCCTTCTCCAGCTGGTGGTGGCCCGTTAGGGTGCGGTAGGCAATGCCAACCGAGCGGACAATCACACTCATCACCAAGACAAGAAGGTAGATAGACGCCCACAGTGGATTAACCAAAGACAAAATGATAAACAAAATCAGCATCCCATAGCTGAGGAATGCTGGGAGAATTTCAAATAATCGGTAGAGAAGGGTGCGCTTGCCCATGGGCAGCTCAAGATCGTTGTGGTTCATTTATCGATACGCCAGGTGCATTACTGCTAATCCATACGAGGCAGCAACCAGCAGCACCAATACTGCTGCTGCCCCCACAAAAAGCGCTGTCTGGCGGCGCTGCAGGCTATACAGCTTAACCATCAGGCCAATGTGCACCACCATTACCAGCGCACCAAACAACACAAAACTGAGTAAATAATACCAATAACTCTTATAAAAATGCGCCTCACCAAAGGCGGTGTAGCGCACATAAACCTGCACATCGCGCACCTGCAGCGTGAAGCCCATCACCAGCATATAGATGATGCCCGCGACAAATACACCAATCAGCGCCGCAAAGAATGGCCGATCGGCTGCGATCGTGCGGAGAGGGGTGCGCAGAAAATCCTTCTTCTCTTTGGTCATAAACAAATGGAGCCGCTGACCGGACTCGAACCGGTGACCTACGCTTTACGAAAGCGCCGCTCTACCAACTGAGCTACAGCGGCATCACCGCTATATTATACTAGAGGCGAGGCGAAAATGGAAGGTGGCGGGCGTGATAGCCTGCAGAGGAGTGTAATACAAGACTACGGTTCTACGATTCCTCTACAAACCTCTTGCGATTTTTGGTAATTGCTGCTACTATTGATCTAGCCTATGCGCTCGTAGTGAAGATGGCCTATCACGTCTCCCTGTCACGGAGAAGATCGCCGGTTCGAATCCGGTCGAGCGCGCCAGTATTGGATACGATACACCCTCTTGCAACAGGTCAAGAGGCTTTTTATTTATATAATGCGAAAATGGTCATCTTTTATCTGTAGCCCATCAATATGCAAACTAAGACTATCTCTGATATGATGGCCAAGCGGATCAAGAATAAAGTCAACCCCCTCTTGGTGGGTTCATTGTCGATACAGCTGACTCCACAAGCACTACCGTTTGCACACTACCTCTTTCTTACTAAAAAACTCCTAGCGGTGCTCGTTCCCTTATGATGGGAGCACTCGCTAGGAGTTAGTGGCTTTATCAAAGCATAGATACGCAAGAAATCAACGCTTAGCGCGTAAACTTCTCATGCAATGCATGGTACTCGTAGATTTCGTCATCTGAGAACCAGTGATTGATCTCCTGCTCAGCTTCCTCGGGATTGCCCGAAGCATGGATGAGGTTGGGCACACCCTTGTCTTCGTCGTTGGCATAGCCAAAACTCATGTGTGAGTAGTCGCCGCGGATCGTCCCCATCTCGGCAGCCATTGGCTCGGTGGGGCCCACCAGCTTGCGCACCAGCTTGACGGCCTCTACTCCTTCAAACACCATAGCAATAACTGGCCCTTGCATCATAAAATCCAGCGTCACCCCAAAGGCGTGCTTGCCACGGCGCGACACCATTTTGCCGATCTCCTCGTAGTGGCGATAGTAATGATCGCGCGTTGGAGCAATCATTTTCACAGCCACAATCTTGAGGCCCACCCGCTCAAAACGGGTCAAAATCTCGCCGACAATCCCCCGCTGCACAGCGTCTGGCTTGAAGACGACCAAGGTCTTTTGCACATTATTATTGTTGGGCACCGCTGTTGTTTCGCTCATAAAGCTCCTTATTGTTAGGTTTGCTTGTATTATAGCGTATTGTGAGTGATCGCAAAACAGCTGATGGAGTACGAAACTCGTTGTGTGTTACGATACTACTATGCGAACACTCTTCCCTGTCTCCACTAAGGCTGCCATCTACAGCAAGGATGCCTCTCATATTCTTGTCATTTATATTAATAAGAACAAGAGCTGGGGCTTGCCTGGTGGGCATATCGAAGCAGGCGAGACACCAGATCAAGCAATCGAGCGCGAACTTATGGAAGAGTGCGGCCTTGCTATACCACACCTCCAGCGCAGAGACTTCTTCCTCCATAGCGAGGGCAAGATTATCCTTGCCTATACAGGAGTCGCTCCCTCGCACACACTGCAATCAACCCAGTACAACTGCGAAGATACCCCAACGTGGTTGACCCGTGCCGAATTTGCTACTCTCACTATTGAACCACACTACAAAGAGCTTGTCCTTGCTGCCTGGCCCTCTGCCAACACCTGATCTGCTATACCACCTCTCCTCCATTGTGGTATACTATGGCAAATGGCACAGCACTATTATATGCAAGATTTGATCATCGACTTCATCGAATACATGGAGGTGGAGCGCGGCCGATCGTCCAAGACAGCAGAGAACTACAAGCACTACCTCGAGCGCTTCGTTGAGTTTGCTGGTGCTGAGCTGACGGTCGATCAGATCACGCCCGAGTTGGTGCGGCGCTACCGCCTCTGGCTCAACCGCTACCAAAGTGTCTATGGCGAGGAGCTCGGCATGCTCACTCAGAGCTACCACCTCATCGCGCTGCGCGGCTTTCTCAACTACCTCTCTAAGCGCGACATCGCCAGCCTCTCACCGAGCAAGATCGAGCTCCCCAAGACGCACAAGCGGCAAGTCACCTT
>CALIJG010000019.1 GCA_938018005.1 uncultured Candidatus Saccharibacteria bacterium
GGCAGCGTCCGTAGCAGCAGGTTGGATAGCGCTAGAGAGGAGATGGTAACATGAAGAGACATAAAAGTCCGGGACAGTAAACCAGGTATTGAAAAAAGCAAACTGATGATTGAGGTGATTGATAAGGAATGAGGAGTAGGATGGAGACTGTTTATTGATGTGGTATCTAGACAGATATAGCGTATAAAAGGGGAAATCAGAAGTTCTATATTCGTGCTAGAATAGTCACTGAGTAGAAAGTAGGGGGGTGAGGGTAGAAAATATGCGCAAGAAGAAACTAAGTGACAACGGCACACTAAGCTTCCGTACTATCATCTTCCGTGGTATCCTCTATGTCATCATTATTCCAACAACCATTATGCTTCTCCTCGTCGGTGGATTTTATCTTAAGTTAGATATCGAGGCTAGCCAAGCCCAAGCGACAATGAAGACGTACTTACGTAACAAGTATAAAGAAGAATTTGTTGTCGAGAAACCAATACGAAACGGAAGTGGGTTCGCGGTGCGGGGGTGGTTTGAGGCGGTAGCTTATCCTATAGCGAACAAAAAACTTCCCTTTAAGGTGATGATGTCACTTTCAGACTCATGGGATGATTATGTAGATACACTATGGGGCATGCAAGAAATGGCAAGAATAAAACCGATGGTCGATAGAATAATGGCTGGATCGTACGCGTCTACGGTGGATATAGCAACGGGCGAAATTGGCAATGCTGTTACAGATACTAAGGCTTTGCCGTTATTTCAAGAGGTAGCACATAAGCATAGCCAAAGTATACTCTATAAGCTAGAAGTAACTGCGCAAAACGATGCTTCTTCGTTGATGCACTATGAGCGAGTCAAGCAGTTGTTGCAGATTATTAAGGATGTTCCTGCTAAGACTAAACTGATATACCGATGGTACGAAAATGGTACTAAACACGTCATAGTGCTCTTAGAAGATGAAATAGCAAAAATACTTCACGAAAACCAGGATATTCGTATATATGATAAAGAAATAATTAAGGAGAAAAAATGAATTTGAAAGTTGAGCAGTATCTTGCCTTGTCATCGCTTGCTTATCAAGTAATACCAAATAGTTTGTTAGATGATGTGTCAAAACAAACCCTTAAAGAAATTGTCTCTTACCTGATCGCAAGAACTGATTTGCCTGAACTTAAACCCCTCTCCTCATGGCGCTTCATCAATTAACAACTTTCAGAAGAGGAACAACCTGAAAGTTCTATATTAATGTAAGAATAGTCACAGAGTAGAAAGTGGAGGAGGGTAGAAAGTATGTCCAATAAAAAACCAAGCGATAACAGCAAACTAAGCTTCCGCACTATTCTTCTTCGTGGTATTCTCTATGTAATTGTTGTACCAACAGTCATCATGCTTCTCTTTGTTGGTGGATTCTATCTCAAATTATGTGCTGAAGCTAGTCAAGCTCAAGCAGCGATGAAAACATATCTACATAGTAAATATGGTGAAGAATTTATCGTCGAACGACCAGAAAAGAATGGAAGCGGGCTTGGTGTAGAAGGGTGGTTTGAAGCAACAGCCTACCCGAAGAATCACACAGACATCCGCTTCATTGTTATGATGTCATCCTCAGGGAAGCATGATGGCTATGCTGGCGCTGTATGGTCAAAAGAAGAGGCTGATCGACTCAAACCTATTATTCAGCGTATCTTTAGTAAAGATGTAGTGTATAGTGTAACCATCCAATCATCTATGACGCTACAAACGAAAGATATACAAGTTGACGGTGTAATACCGCGTTTTACACAAGCGGCAGCACAATATAAGCAGCAAATTCCATATGATATCACTATTCAAAAAACACACCGAACACGAGAATATCAGGAAAAAATGCACATCGTCGATAATCTTAAAGAGCTTGCAAAAGATCTGCCAGACACCGTTGATACTACTATTCGCTACCAAGCACAAACATCTGGAGGTAAGAAGTTTGATTTGGATATAACAATCATGGCATTAAAATCCACACCACAAGAAACATTAGTCACAATGTTTCAAGAAAAGGAGAGTCTGTAAATATGAGCATAACAATAGAGCAATGTCTTGCGCTAAGTGTACTTGCCTATAAAATACAACCTTCAAAAGAATAACTAGAGAGTTCTATAATTATGCTATTGATAGTCGCGTAGCTAGAGATAGGAATCCTGAGAGCAGAAGACATGCACAAGAAAAAACCAAGTGATAACACCAAATTAGGCTTTCGCACCATCCTCTTCCGTAGTGTTCTCTATGTGATTATCATTCCGACTGTTGTTATGTTGGTAATATTTGGTATATTTTACACAAAATCTACTATTGATGATCATATTGCTCAATCACATATGCGGTCATACCTCAAACGTAAGTATGGCCAAGAATTTATAGTAGAGAATTATCGAATCGAGGGAGCTGGCCTTGGAGTAGATGGTGTTGCTAAGGCTGAGGCGTATGCTAAAAGTGACCACTCGATTCGATTTATGGTGAAGGGTTTTCCGGGGGACAGTCCATACAGTAATAACTATTGGGATGAATATCCCGATATGACGTGGGCAAAACACCTCAAAAAGGATATTGATCCTATGATAAAAAACGTATTTGGTGCCGACACATCACTCGCATCAATAGAAGTTTACAGTATACCTGCAGTGAACCAAAGGATAGGAAAAGAAATACCATTGTATCGTGATGCCTTTCAGCGATTTGGTAAAGATATACATGTCGCTGTGCGTATAAAGAGTAGGGTTGTCCATAATGATGTAGCCGCACAGATATACCAGATAATCATCAAGCTGCGAGAGCTTGGTGTGTCGCTATCTGTTAATTATGAGAACCCCGCGGTATATGTTGCATTAGTCGAAGAAACAAGTCTACACGGTATACACTCACCGCAGGATATAGGGAAATATATCGAAATGAAGGAGAAAAAGCTATGAAGATAGAATAGTACTTGGCATTAAGCATATTATCTTAACAGTAAATCCCTAAGTAGTTTTGCTTTTAATGGCGAGAAGCCACCATTGAGGCGCTCATAAAACAGGGAAAAATTGACAATTAACGCCACAGCGATGGATCTATTTCTCTCGAATGCAAACCCCCTTCCTCTCTCATACCTTGACAACTCATCAACGCTGCAACTTGCAGAATAACTCAATAGTTCTGCATTTGTGCTATAATAGTCACGTAGCCAAAAAATAGGGGTTGTTGGGAGAAGAGAATATGCCCAAGAAGGAACTAAATAATAACACCAAACTGAGCTTCCGCACCATTCTTCTCCGCGGTATTCTCTATGTCATCATTATTCCAACAGCTGTTATATTTCTCCTTGTTGGTGGATTCTATCTCAAGGCCGATATTGAGGCGAATCAAGCTCAAGCAACAATGAAAACTTATTTACAAAACAAATATAATGAGGAATTCATCGTTGAGAAACCAGAGCGGAAGAGCAGTGGCCTCGGCGTAGAGGGAGTACTAGCTGCCAATGCTTACCCTATACGGGATCCTCATATACGATTTTCTGTAAACACCTCATCGAATGGCAATCAAGATAACTATCCAGGCGTAATATGGTCCCGCTCTCAGAATGATAAGTTAATAAAGGATCATATCATAAATAACTCGTGGGCGCAGACCGACATCACTGTCAGCCTTACAGGCAACACAGCACAGTCACTGAGCGGTACACCTAAAACATACGAAGAAGCGATAGCATCTTATGGAAATGACATACACTACATAATAAGTGTTAATCGTAATACAAATCAATTGGCTGTCGATAACCAGGATCGGTACTATCTCATGAGCCTTATTAGATATATCAATCAGCAAAAAGTTGGCTACCGTATTATACATTACAGCATGCATGATACGAAGATGAACACAGACATAGTGTGCAATATACAGGTAGAAGGTACGCGTCTATTAGATGAAAAACAAGCCAATGAATGCTTTAGAAAGTAAGGGGGTGGGGGCAGAAAACATGCACGAGAAAGAACCAGACGAGAATAATAGGCTAAGCTTCCGCACCATTCTTTTTCGTGGTATCCTCCGCGTTATCATTATTCCGACATGTGTCTTACTTCTATTAACTGGTGTATTAATTGGTATATTTCATATTAAGTATCTTGTAGAGGCTAACCAAGCTCAGACTGAAATGCGCGCCTATCTAGAGAAGAAATATCACCAGCACTTTATTATTAAGAACTATCGAATTGAAGGAGGTGGATTTGCAAGAAGGGGTGGCAAAGTTGCAGATGCGTATAGAGAGGGTAGCTCTTACACCTTTCGTGTTTTAGAGAAAGATCACCGGCTTTACCGCGATAACTACCTCTCGGCACTTTACAATGAGCAGGAAGAAAAAGATCTTACCAAGATGGTTAAAAAATTGTCTATACCTGCAGTAAAATATATGCCAGATATTACAATTGCTCCTGACGTAGCTGATGAGATACAGGGCACACCAGCTTTTGCTGAGATGTTGCGAAAGTATGGGGACCATATTATATATGAAGTATCTATTGTCGTAGTAGGGGACCAGGTAAAAGAAGAAGATGTCCAAAACGTAAGAAAACTTGTGGAGTATGTCCAATCAAAAAACCCGAAAAGTTATGCTGTGAGATATGTTGTAAGTAGTAGAACTGAAGATGCGCGACATGTTTGTCAGGAGTATGGAGGTATAAGCGAGAAAACGGCGCAAGAAACTTCCAAGGACTGCTTTAAAAAGAATAAGGGGAGGATATAGTCATGGTAAAAGACGAACAGTTTTTAACTTTGAGCTCATTGGCATATGAGCCGTTTTCTGATAATGATATCAACAAATCTTTAAAAGAAATTATTAAGAAAGTACCTAGAAACAACCGCCTTGAACTTAAACCCCTCTCCTCCCTCGCATCCTGGCACCTCATCAACGCCACAACCACTTCATCTGGTATGTCGGCTATTGCTGTGCAAGATCCAGCCACCAAGGATATTGTCTTTGCCTACCGTGGAACAGATATTGATAAGAATATCTGGGAAGCGATGAAAGATATTGAGTCGGATATTGCGATTGCATCGAGTGGGAATGTTTTTATGCAGGATGGGCTGAACCAATTCCACGATGCCTACACCTTCTACACCAAGACGATCAAGAAAGTTGGCGGTGGTTCATGTAGGCACCAAGAGCTTCACTAGTCATTCACTCAGTGGTAGGCTAGATGGTTTGGTTGACTTTGTCAATATTGGTGCTTAGGTAGCATACTAGCCTTCATAATTTCCTAGAGGAAGAATAAGACAGTGAGAAATGATAAATGGGCTGATACGAGCACGTCGCTTCTGCAGGAACCTCTTTAAGCTAGCTTTCATCTCCCTCCTGCACAATACCACACATGAAAACAGCAACCATGACCCAATCAGCCGCAGTGGTAGAGATGCCCGCTGCGCCGGTGCTGCGTGCGCTTAATCCGCGGACGCTTAGTATCGATATTGTGCTGCCAGTGCTTAATGAGGCGCATGTTATTGCGCGCTCGGTGAGCACATTGCACGCGTATTTATCACAGCATGTGCCGCATCGCTGGCGCATCATTATTGCCGACAATGGCAGCACAGACGGTACGGCGGACGCGGCGCGCCAATTGGCGGTACGTTACCCCGAGGTGCGGCTCATCCAGCTTAGCGAGAAAGGCCGTGGCCGGGCTCTCAAGCAAGCTTGGCTACAGAGCTCGGCCGATATTCTGGCCTATATGGATATCGACCTCTCTACCAACTTAGACAGCTTCGTCCCAATGATCACCCCACTGATTATGGGTGAGGCAGCTGTGGCGACGGGCTCGCGCCTGATGAAGCAGTCGCGCACAACCCGCGGCTTCAAGCGCGACACTATCTCGCGCTGTTACAACTGGATTATTCGCCGGACGATGAAGACAAAATTCGTTGATGCTCAGTGCGGTTTCAAGGCGATTCGGCGCGATGCGGCACGCAAAATTCTACCTCGCATTAAGGATACTGGTTGGTTTTTTGATACCGAGCTGCTCGTTAAGGCAGAGTACGCTGGCTATACCATCCACGAGGAGCCAGTTGAGTGGGTCGAAGACACCGACTCGCGTGTTCATATCATCAAGACTGCAACAGATGACCTCAAGGGTCTCTCGCGGGTGCGGCGCGAATATGGCAAGGCGGGCTTTGGCGAGCTAGCAGCTGTGGCTGGACTTTTGCTACTAACGAGTGTGCTCTACCTCTGGAATTTGACCATCAATGGCATGGCCAATAGCTATTATGCTGCCGCTGCTCAGGCAGCGAGTACCGACTGGACGGCCTGGCTGTTTGGCAGCCTTGATGCAGCGAACTTCGTTAGTGTCGATAAGCCGCCTATCAGTATGATGATCATGGGGCTGAGTGGTCGGCTCTTTGGCTTCTCGTCGTGGAGCATGCTCATGCCGCATGTGCTTGCGGGGGTCGCGACAGTTATGCTTGTCTATGCAGCGGTCAGGCGGTGGTATGGTGCCAAGGCAGGGCTCATCGCTGGTGCGGTGATGGCGCTGACGCCAGCAGCTGCCTTGATGTTTCGCTTTAATAACCCCGATAGTTTCTTGACACTCTTCTTGACGGCCAGTGCCTACGCCTTCCTCCGCGCCTTTGAAAATAAGAAGCCAGTGCTGTGGCTGAGCCTTGCAGGGCTCTTTACTGGCCTGGCCTTTAATACAAAGATGCTGCAGGGGTTACTGGTGCTACCAGTGATGGCACTGCTCTATCTAATGTGTGCCCGGCCAAAGCTCGTGAGGCGTCTCTGGCATCTTGGCGTGGCTGGTGTGGTAACGGCCGTCTCGACCTTCTGGTGGAGCGTGCTCGTGTGGCTTACTCCGGCGGCTCATCGCCCGTGGGTGGGCAGTACCAATGATAATAACATTTGGAGTTTGATCTTTGGCTACAATGGCTTTGGGCGCTTGCTCGGTAGTGGCGGTGGCCCTGGCAAAGCGCCAGGTGGTGGGGCAGCGCAGATGGGCCAAGCGGCAGCAACCGCAACCCAATCTGCCGCGCAGTCGGCTGGTCATACGGCGACGCAGGCAGCATCCATGACGCCACCAGCCGGTGGTGGTATGGGCGGCCACGGTGGTGGCCCAGGGGGTGTTGGTTTTGGCGGCGAGACAGGGGTGCTGCGTATCTTTAACGAAAGTTTTGGCCCTAATATTGCCTGGTTGCTTGTGGTAGCCGTGATCGGTGGCGGGCTCGTACTATGGCTGCTGCGCCGCGCACCACGGCACAACAAAGAGCGTGTTGGTGTGCTGCTGTGGCTAGGGTGGCTGCTCATTCATATCATTATCTTTAGTATGACAAGTGGGACGATCCATCCATACTACGTCGTGGCGATGGCACCGAGTGTTGCTGCCCTGGTAGGGATTGGCGCGCCGTATCTGTGGCAAGCTTACACGCGGCGCACGAAGCTAGCCTGGCTTGTGCCACTGACAATACTGCTCACGACGATCATTGGTGTCATCATGCTTGGCTATAGCAATACCTGGCCGTGGCTTACTTGGCTTGTCATCATCACTGGTGGAGCGGCGGCTGTGATGACGCTTGTGCCACTGGTAACACTCCCTCGGTGGTATGTGCGGACGGCTCTTGCTATAGCTGTACTGGCCGGTATGGCTGCACCAGTAGCCTTTAGCTTGAGCACAATAGCGACGGCGCATAGTGGAAGCATTCCTACAGCGGGGCCGGGTGCGACGGCGATGAGCGGCACAAATAACGAATCAGCCCAGGCAGAAGCCGCGCTTGTCTCGTACCTTGTGGCACATCAGCAGCATGCAACATGGCTTGCAGCAGTCAACAGCGCCAATGAGTCGGCACCAATCCAGCTCTCCACAGGCAAGGCGGTGATGGCAGTCGGTGGCTTTAACGGCAGCGACAGCACGCTCACGCTTGAGCAGTTCAAGCAACTGGTGCGCCAGGGCAGTGTGCGCTACTACGTGGTGAGCCAGCATGGGCCAAGTGGGCATGGCGGGCAGCGATCGACGCAGGCAGGAACGAATTCGTCGGCTCCATCGACTGCAAAATCCTCATCAGCCCAAACGCAAACCACCCATCATCATGGTGGGCCGGGCGGCAACTCTGCTATCGCTACCTGGGCGGCGAGTGCTGGCACCAAGGTTGACTACGGTGGCACGCAATATACCGTGTATGATCTCTCGCAGGCAGTTTAGATCGTATCGTAACAGAGATAAAGAGCCAGCCTTTGGGTCTGGCTCTTTATTATTTCTGTTATCTCAACTAACGCAAAGCCTACTTGTGGCGCATTGCCAGGCCGGCGCGAAGTGTTTCATGATAAAACGGTAACAGCGGCAGAGCATCGATCGCGGTGAGTGGATACCACGCTGCTGCGCTATTTTCGGCATTAAGCCGAGGCGTTATGCGCTGCGCACACTCAACAAGCACCGGATATACATACCACTGGCGGCTATGTGCTGCGTCAATCTGCATCAGGGGCTGCTGCGCCACCACGATAGTGGTCCCTCGCGGGTCAATGCCTAGCTCCTCGGCCAATTCTTGCTCGGCCAGTACCGTAATACTCGTATCGGTCCGGTCGATGAAGCCGGAGACGCCATTGAGCATACGCGGCTGCTCAACTTCTTGCTGGCTACGCCGCGCCAGTAAAACTTCATCACCGTAGCATACTACGCAATTAAAGACAAAGCAGATGGGCTGACCAGTGTAGTCGATCCTTCCATCGGGCAGGCGTGGATAGTCTTTGGTTTGGTAGGCAATCATCGCAAGCGGATCCATATGATTAGTATAGCATAAGAGGAATGAACAGAGGTAGAAAATACTAATGCGTAAGTCATAATATACCTTGATATATTTGCCTTTTTGTCTATACAAACCCTTGAGGAACGGAGTAATGAAGTAAAAAGTCGAATTTTTAAGACTGCCCTAAGCCACGTCGTGCATACTACAGATACAACCATAAACAAGGAGTATACGACAATGGCACAGCAACCAACTCTTACCACAGATGAAGCTCTCGTTTTGCAGCAGATCAACGAGCATGGCGAAGATGATGTGATTGGCCTAGAGCAGAGCCTGCGCATAAGCCGCCCAAAGCTAATGGCACAACTCACTCACCTCAAGAACAAAGGGCTTATTACGGTCAAGATGACGACTGGTGATTGGTGGATCACCGTCAGCCGCCGCGGTCAACAGATGATGCGCCGCCTATGGCCAGAAGCAGCACTGGGCTACTAGCCCGCAATACAAAGGATAAGCATCGCCACTATGGCACTAAGAAGGTGAGATAATGTGACTGACACGGCTTACGCAATATGTAATGATTAACTTGAACATTCTTGGGAAATATTCATTTTAGCACGCCATCGGATATCTGAAAAGAGAAGTTTAGGGCGGTGCAATAAAGATTTATAATGACGAATAACACGGTATAATAAGGATATGAAACTACTAGTCGTTGATGATGAGAGGCGCATTGCCGAGTCGATAAAACAGGGGTTAGAGCAAGAAGGCTACGCCGTCGATGTCGCTTTTGATGGTGAGGATGGTTACAATGCTGCATGGGCCGATGAGTATGATGCGATTATTCTTGATGTAATGATGCCAGTGATGAATGGCTTCGAAGTGGTGCAGAAGCTTCGCAGCACGGGCAACCACACGCCAGTGCTGATGCTCACAGCTAAGGACCAGACGCAGGATATTGTGGCGGGGCTCGACCACGGCGCAGACGACTATTTGCCCAAGCCTTTTTCCTTCGATGTGCTAGCGGCTCGCGTGCGTGCCCTGCTACGGCGTCCCCAAGAGGCGCTCGGGACCGTGCTGCGCGTGGCTGATATCGAGCTTGATACCGTCAAGCAAACCGTGACGCGAGCTGGCCAGCCTATTGCGCTCTCGGCTAAAGAATTTGCCATCTTCGAGCACCTCCTGCGCAATAAGAATCAGATCCTCAGCAAGAATAACATCATGACTCACGTTTGGGACTTCGATGCTGATATCCTGCCAAATAATGTCGAGGTTTTTATCAACTATCTCCGGGGCAAACTCGAGAAGCCATTCCCAGATAGCCGCCCAATTATCGAGACAGTGCGGGGCTTTGGCTACATCATCAAGGACGACCCAGCATGAGGCAGCGCCAATGAGCTTTCGCACCACAACACTCCGGCTAGCTGGTACCTACCTTGCGATTATTATGGTAATGAGCCTTGGGTTTAGCCTGGTATTTTATCAGACGTCGGCTGCACAATTGGAGCGGCAGCGCCCACCGAGTGAGACTGGCAGGGAACAAGAATTTCATTTTACCGACCATACCGTCAATCGCTTCCTTGAGCGGCGAGCGGCTGAGGCACGGCAAGAGCTGATCGCTCAGCTGGTGCTCGTGAATCTCGCGGCGCTGGCGATTGGCAGTGTAGTGAGCTATCTCCTCGCGGAGCACACCCTGCGGCCGATCCGCGCCAACATGCACGCCCAGACGCAGTTCGTTAGTGATGCCAGTCATGAGCTGCGCACGCCGCTGACCGCGCTGCGCACTGCGAACGAAGTAGCGCTGCGCAATCCTAAGCTTACCCTCGCTGAGGCTCGCACCGTCATAGAAGCGAATGTGACCGATGCGACGCGGTTGCAAACACTAGCCAATACAATGCTTGGCTTGCTTCGGCACGACCGCTCGGTGGTGCAGCTGCAGTCAGTTGCTTTACAAACTGTGGTGAGTGAAGCGATGAACTTGGTGGTGGCACCTGCCCAAGCGAAGTCGATTGCTATTGACGACACCACGCCACCTTTGATGGTGCGGGCTCATCAGCAGCGTCTTGTTCAGCTCCTTACCATTTTGCTCGACAATGCCATCAAGTACAGCTCGGAGCATACTACCATTACCATCACCGCTGAGAGTAGCAATCGCTGGGCTAGAGTGCAAATCATTGACCAAGGCATCGGGATGGACGCCGCCACACAGCGTCAGATATTCCAGCGCTTCTACCGAGCCGACCAAGCTCGCACTGGTGGCCGAGGTCAGGGCTATGGCCTTGGGCTTGCGATTGCCCAGCAGATCATCACCGAGCATGGCGGCAAAATTACTGTCGACAGCACACCTGGTAGTGGCACGACCTTTACGGTGGCCTTGCGCCTTGCTGGCAGGCAGAGTACGTAGTAGATAACGTTTTACAACAATAAAGAGACGATGGTGCTTAGGTATTGAGAGAATATCACTTTGTCTGTATTGGCTTATGGCCTCATTACTCCTCTGCTTAGTTGTAAATGTCTGTCACTTCGTAATGAAGTTTCTCATATTGGTGAGAAAAGACTATTTCTCTTAAATTGCACCAGTCTTGCAATGTCTCTTGCAGGGGAGTACAGAGTTGTGGCGTCAGTAATCATAACCTAATAAAGTTGGCTGTGAGTGCCAATTAACACGAAAATAATAATTGTATCGCCGTATTGTCGATAAATCGCTCTCACATCACCCGTGATATTAATACTCCAATAGCCAACAAAGCGACCTTTGAGAGGGTGAGTACGTAATTGTGGCGCATATGGATCCTTAATAAATAAGCGAAGGCGCTTATCGAACTTGGCTTGAACTGGCTGGGGCAGTAGGTGGTATTGCTTTTTAAATTTTTTATGGTATTGAATACTGATATGGCGCATTACAATAACCTACTTTTTGAGATCAGCTAAAAATTCTTCCGCAGAATCGAATGGCTTGCTCAAGTTGTCACCAGTTGCTATCGATGGCTCAATTTCGGTAAGTAGTGCTTCGAGTTGTGGTGTCATTGGCTCGGGGGCGTATAGTTCAATATGGCGAGTTGCAACGACTTGTGTGAGGTAGCTGTTAATTAACGCGCTCAACGTTAGGCCAGCGCTTTTTGCAACTTCCTGGGCTTGGCGCTTGATATTTTCATCTAATTTTATACTCGTTGTCACTGTACTCATAATACTAAGTATATATAAGATAGTATATTACGTCAAGAACAGTGTTCTTTTCTTGCATCCTATTAGATAGCACACTCGGACGAAGCTTATGCAAAAATAGTGTGAGCTGAGCACGAGAAAAGCGCACGGCAATGCGATGGCTCTGCAAGATTTCACTTTAAGCTTCTTTTAACGCCTACTCCCTATACTCGAACCATAATAACGAAAGGAGTATGTATGAAAATAGAAGATGGCTTTGCAGCGGAGAAGCGTAGTGCGCCGCCGACATCCCCATCGTCCACACAAGTGCAGGCCAAAGGCACAGCCAACTCTGGTTTGATCGCGGCGGTGATCGGCGGCGTGATCGTGGCGGCAGCGCTCGGATTTCTTGGTGGCATGCAGGTCAATAGCCGCAGCACATCGAGCCAAAGTGGCCCTGGTGGCCATGGTATGATGGGTAGTCAAACCAGCCAGGGGAATATGTCGCCACCAGGCCAAGCAGGGCAGTCGACGGGCAGTGGTAACCAGCCAGGCGCACCGTCAAATGGAGCAAATACCACCACGCAAACCCAGCAAGGTACCACCCAACAAACTACGCAAGATACGACCAAGAATACCTAATACTGATAATAAAACCACCTCTGCTATGAGGTGGTTTTGGCTTACTGGAGTAAGGATTATTGTGGCAAGGAGACACCCTTTTCTTTGAGGGCTGGCTCGATGACGAGCTTGCCAAAGGCATCGGCGTCGGCCCACACTTGGCGCGCATCTGAGCTGCCTGAGGTGGTGAGCTTGCCGTCCTTGACGTATTGATTGGTTACATTCTTGCCATTGACAAGAATAGCTGGTGTGGCGCTGGCAGCATTTTGAGCGCCAGCCAGGGATTTATCAAAGGCGATCTTTTTCTTAATCCGGGCACCTGAGCGGTCAGCCTCGGCGAGGTCGGTCTTGAAGCGGTTGACATCAAGGCCAAGCCCCTGTGCAGTGGTGACGAAGTAATTGGTGCGTTCTGTGCCATCGAGTGACTGCCACGAATTTTGTTCGGTGTAGAGCTTATCGTGCATTTCCCAGTATTTGCCTTGGAAGCCAGCTGATTCGGCGGCCGCTGCTGCCGCGAGTGCGTTGGGGTGGATAGACGAGAGAGGGTTGTTGCGGAAGATGAGCTGCACGTGATCCTTGTATTTCTCAGTGACTGCCTTGAGTGCAGGCGAGGCTTGCGAACAGCCAGGGCACTGGAAGTCTCCATATTCGATGATTGTTACCTTGGGCGATTTGCTCCCGTGGGTATGGTCGGCGATGTCGCCATTTTGGCTACTGGCGCTTTGTACCTGCAATGGGTCGACACCCGATAGATTGATCGACTCACCTTGGCGCGACAGCCACACGAGCCCACCTAAGATTGCGAGGCAGAGCACTGCAAAGATCAGCCATGATTTTTTTGTCATAAACGAAACATTCCTCCTTATTCTTGCATATTATATCGTGCCCGAGAGACCGAATCAAGCTGACAGAGGTGCTGCACAGGCCAAAGCATTGAGCCGATCAGGGGAGTGCGCTACAATGATGGCATGGAAACGCTCATGATCATCATCTTTGCTATCTTTGTGATTGCCCTCATCCTGGCTGGTAGTGCATGGCCCGATATACCGCCGGTGAGTCAATACGAGCTCGAGCGGCGTCGCCAGCAGAATAATCGCACAGCGATCCACCAGTTGCGGCGCATTGCTGTCTACGATGATCTCGTTTCGCTTCAGCGCTGCGTGGTGGCGCTATTGCTGGTACTGATGGTGATGGCAAGCATTGGGGCATTTGACTTTGGTGGTGGTGTGCTGGTTGCGCTCGCGGTGGCACTGCTCCATGGTGGTGTAGGGCGGATTGGCTGGGTACATGCGATTGCCCAGCGCTTCTATAATGCAGTCGAGCCGAGCTTCGTTAGTTTTGCCGGGCGGTTTCCACGAGTGGTGCGCATTGTCCGTTCGTTTGTGCCGCCAGTAGAGACGAACCTTCGTCTGGGGTCGCGGGCTGAGCTTGAACATCTGGTGCGTCATGCTCGGCCATCAGTCTTGCCACCAGTCGAGCGTGAGCAAGCGCTGGGGAGCTTGACTTTTGCGCGTAAGACAGTCGAAACAGTCATGGTGCCGCGCAATGCTATCAAGACAGTCGAGCAAGACGCTATGGTGGGGCCGCTGTTACTCGATGAATTGCATCGCACCGGGCATAGCCGCTTCCCAGTGGTGGATGGTGATATTGACCATATTATTGGCGTACTACACACCCGCGACTTTATGTCGCTTAAGGAGGCAGTGTCGGCTCAGGTGCAAACGGTGATGGACCCAAACGTGTACTACATCGACGGGGCGCAGTCGCTCGAGCAAGCCTTGGGTGCGTTTATTAAGACGCGCCAACAGGTCTTCATTGTCGTCAATACGTATCGTGAGACGGTGGGGATGGTAACGTTGGACGATTGTATTGAAGCCTTGCTTGGTCATGCTCCCACAGCGGATGATGACGAGGTATATAGCCAGCCAGTGACCTTGCTCGAACCCACGCAGCCACGCGCCCTCCCCATGGGCGAGCAGAATGATACCTGAAATTGTGGTATAATCTAACAGATATGACACAACGAATACTTGCCAACCAAACGCCGGATTACACCGGTCAAACCATCACTGTGGCCGGCTGGGTACATGCACGGCGCGACCATGGTGGCCTGATTTTTATCGACCTACGCGACCATACTGGCCTGGTGCAGCTGGTCGTTAGCCCCGAGCAAACCGCCGCCTTTGCCCTGGCAGAGCATGCCCGCGACGAGTACGTCCTGCGGGCCCGCGGCGAGGTGCGCCAGCGTGGTGAGGGCCTGGCCAACCCCAACATTGCCAGCGGCAGCATCGAGCTAGCCGTCAGTGAGCTAGAGGTGCTCAACAAAGCCGAGACATTGCCCATCCAGCCCTTTAGCGAGACCAACCAAGCGAATGAAGACCTGCGCTTTACCTACCGCTACCTAGACCTGCGCCGCCCCAAGCTGCAAACGATGCTGCGTCGCCGCGCCGATATGTACCGCCGCATGCGCCAGTATATGGACGAGCGTGATTTTATCGAAATCCAAACGCCAATCCTTGCAAATTCCAGCCCCGAGGGCGCGCGTGACTTCCTCATCCCCAGCCGCTTGCAAGAAGGTAAATTCTACGCTTTGCCACAAGCACCGCAGCAGTTTAAGCAGCTGCTGATGGTTGGTGGCGTGCCGCGCTACTACCAGCTGGCTGCGTGCTTCCGCGACGAAGACCCGCGCGCCGACCGCCTGTATGGTGAGTTTTACCAGCTGGATCTCGAGATGAGCTTTGTGGAGGATGGTGAGCAAGTCCGCCAGATGATGGAGCCACTGATGCAGCAGCTGGTGACGGACTTTGCTGGCAAGACGCTGCTGGATCTGAGTGATCTGCCGGCCGGCGATGGCCAGCCTATCCCGCGCATCCCGTACCAAACCGCCATGGAAACCTACGGTAGCGACAAGCCAGACCTGCGCTTTGGCATGGAGCTGGTTGAGCTAACGGACGTGTTTGCCGACACCGAATTTGGCGTCTTCAAAAACGCTGAATGTATTAAGGCAATCTGCGTTAAGAACGGTGCGTCGCTCAGCCGCAAGCAGATCGATGGCTTTACCCACATCGCCAAAGCCGAGGGTGCGGGCGGCCTGGCCTACATTACCTACCAGGACGGCGCGGCCAAGAGCCCAATTGCTAAGTTTTTGAGTGAGGATGAGCTCGCCGCTATCCAAGCCAAAACAGGGGCCAAGGACGGCGATGCAGTCTTCTTTGGGGCTGATAGGCGCCCAGTGGTCAATGCCGTGCTGGGGCGGCTGCGTAATGAGTTTGCCGAGTACTTTGGGCTAAAGGATCCGCAGGCGGTGGCGCTAGCCTGGATTATCGATTTCCCATTCTACGAGTGGGATGAGCATGCCCGCAAGCTCGACTTTGGCCACAATCCCTTTAGCATGCCAAAGGGTGGGCTCAGCACGCTGCAAGCCGCCCAGACGGATGACGAAAAGCTAGCTATTCTGGCTGACCAGTTCGATATGGTAATGAACGGCTACGAAATCTGCAGCGGCGGTGTGCGCAACCACAACCCGGCCGTGCTGTATGAAGTATTCGGGCTGCTAGGCTATAGCCGGCAGTATGTGGAAGAGAAGTTTGGCGCTATGCTGCGGGCCTTTACCTACGGTGCGCCGCCACACGCAGGCTGCGCCTTTGGCATCGACCGCATCCTGATGGAGCTAACCGGCGAGCACAACGTGCGCGAAACCCTCGCCTTCCCCAAAAACGGCAGTGGCGTCGACGTCATGATGGACTCACCCGCGCAGGTAGAGCCTGGGCAGCTGAAGGAGTTGGGGCTATAAACAAACGAGCGATGGCTCGCTATCATTACGAATCTGGTGCAAATGAAACAAACGTGCACAAGGAGACAATGACCTCATGAGCTGGGATCTCACCGCAATCAAAACAAAACGTCATGTCCAGTCGGTTAGTGACCTGACAGAGGAAGACTGCGTGCCACTCGAGCGTCAGCAGATGATCGCCGAGCTAGAAAAGGCTGCTAAAACATGTGATGCACATCTAGATACAAGCGATCCGTCGTGGCTTGTTATGCAGAAGAAGGAGTGGCTGATTGAATTTAGCTTGAGCAAACAGCCTAGGGAGGAGCTCATCACCATGGGGCTCCGCGTCAGAGGCGGCAAGGAGCCAACGGAAGTGTTTGCTTATCTCATCCAGGAGCTTGGCATGCGGCTGGTAGAATGGAGCACTGGCGAGTTCCTGGATCTATCAAAGCAGAGCAGCTTCGGGCACTGGCAGGAGTGGAGTGATCGGGTGCTGCGAGACCTTGCAAAGTCACGAAAATCATAAGTGTGTTGCGCGTGTAATAAGAATAAAATAGAGGCAGGCTAGCTAGTTACGATAGCTCTATTGTTTCTATCCGCTGATACTTCACTCCAACCTCAGTTGCCGCTGCTGTGCAAAGTGTATCAATCAATCCCTTGCCAGCGTCACTCAAGATAGCGTCATGAACAGGGAAGGCCAGGCGTGGCGCGACAGCCTGTAGGAAGCTGCGCACCTCGGAGAACTTGAGCCATGGTGCAGCTACAGGCAGGGCGAGGACGTCGATGGGGCGCTGAGGCAAAGCGAAGGAATCGCCAGGGTAGTAGATACGATTGTTGATTAGCGCAGCAAGGTTGTGGAGGCGCGGAATGTCTGGGCTTACCACAGCGTGCTCACCGCCAAAAAACTCAAGCGTGAATGGCCCGACCTGGTGTGTGTCACCAGGCACCGCGGCTATTGCATGGCGGACAGAGAGTATGCCTTCTGGCAAAGATATCGTTGTACTATCTACAATGATATTATGAACACTTATAATCTCTGCTTCAGGAAATGCCTGTATAATACGCTTGATGAGCGCAGGGCTACGATGGTCGGGATGCGCATGGGTAATGAGAACTGCCACTACCTGCTGCGGCATGGCAAAATCGTCGGTGTATACACCTGGGTCGACGACCAAGCTCTGGCCGTCAATTGTAATAGTAAAGCAAGAGTGGGCGAATTTCGTCAGCGTTGTCATATATCTAGTATAGCGGAGAAGAGGGTGAAGCGGTAGGTTGCTTCTTGCCGCGTGGTATTGGTTAAGAATATTTGACTGGTGTCAGTAACTATAGGGCTCACTATAGTAAAGATACATATGTACGCTCAAAAATCGCTTCCTAGTGCGGGAGCTGAAAAGCATAACTATGGCGTAGTAGCAATTTCTGATATTTCACAGACAGAATAGTAGGCAGGAGGGAGATGGTTCTGAAAGCAAGCTAGGAAACCATTGTGCTATGGTAAGAAATGTGACATCATAGCTGTATGAACAAGACAATTCTCTTTGTACCGGGCTTCCAAGAAGGGCGCGCCGACCGTGATTACGATACACTGATGAACCGCTGGCGAGCAATGGGCTACGCGGTGGAATTTGTACCAATTCAATGGCATCGCACTATGCAAAAACAGTGGTTGCAGACGCTACATGAGCGGTATCGGCAGTATGATCCAGCCAAGACCATCCTGGCTGGCTTCTCATTTGGGGCGTGCATTGCGTTCTTAGCGGCGTGCGAGCAAGCACCAAGTGAGCTGTGGCTCTTCTCGCTGTCGCCGTCATTTGCAGAGTGTGCAGAGTATTGGTCTAAGCGCGATTGGCGCGTGATCGGTAAGCGGCGGCTCGAATATGCCAAGCAGGTGAGCTTGGTAGCGGCTGCGCAGCGTATTACGTGCCCTGTGCAGATTTTCGTTGGCTCCGAGGAGTTTATTAAGTGGCCAGAGATGAAACTTGTCTTTGATACTGCTATGCAGCACATTCCCGCCGTCCATGGCACAGTGGTAAAAGGCGCTGGGCACGCGGTGGATGACCCGCGGTATGTGGCAGCAGTGTGCGACGCAATAGAGCGATAGCCGATGGAGCTACGCTAGCCGTTTCTTGGCTAGCGTAGCGTGAGCTTTAGCTTTATTGTATGTGCTTTGTCTCGACATCCTGCCAGTCGCTATTGTGCCGGAGTTCGGCGTTGTCACCAGCGAAGACCGCTTTTGCTTCGGTATTGTCGCTCAGAGTCCAGAGGAACCAGGCGGTCATGTAGGCATCGCCATATTCCAGCACGTCTTTGTGACCAACGGTCTTGCGCCGCGCGATGACGCTGGGTTTATCTGTACTCAGGGCACGGAAGTTCTGCTGCAGGTCGCTCAGTGGGCTAATGGCGAGGTTGTCGCTTGGGCCAGTCCCAGCCATCATGTAGGTGGCTGTCTTGAGCTTGCTGGTGTCGTAGTGCCAGTTGTTGTCGTTTGCGGTGCCATGGCCAACTGCGCTAGCGGTGTAGAGGGAGGTATAGCGGTTACTATTGCCGTATTTTGTGGCGGCATTGATAGCACCGGCTCCGCCTTGGGAATGCCCGGCGATGCCGATTTTGCTTGTATTGACGAAGCCTTTGATGGGGCTGCTCTCAGCAGTGTTGAGTTCTAGTGCAGTATCAAGCATGGTCGATGTCGTTGCACCAGTGCCTGTCCAGCCGTCCTCATTGCCAATGACAACAAAACCCCAGCTGGCCAAATGCTCGAAGATTGGCGCATAAGTAGACGCAGGCGTGGCGGTGCCATTGACCATTAGAACAAGCGGAAAAGTCTGGTTTGGAGTAGTGCGTTGCGGGGCATAGATGTGATATTCTTTGATGGCTGTGCTATCGCTGCGATGAGTGTGGTGCGCAACGCGGTAGGGGCCTGGCTTAGTATAGCGTTGCTCTAATGTGCCACTGGGGCTCAATTTCGCAGCGTAGCCCTTAGCCACACCGTCGTCGCCAGTGATACTTTGGTTGAGGTAATTCATATAAAGCATAAGAATCACAAAACAGCCAAAGAGTATTGCCGTGATGATACCCAGAATTTTCAGAAGCTTTTTTGCCATCGGTATGTCCTTATTCGGTTCAATAATACTAGTAATATTATCTACTATACACCGAGTGCATAGTAATGACAAGGGAGAGTGACTTCTTTTTTTGCTAGATATATGGTGGCTTTGCTAGTAAGAGATCGAGTGACTTTACCCCTTGGCTGTGGCAATGAAGCGCCTAAGCATTGCACTCACCGGAGCCAACGGTATATACTGATGAGCATGTACGAAAAAGAACTTCATACCGCGCAGCGGATTGCTCGCGAGGCGGGCGATATTATGCGCCGCTATTTTGATGGCGACCAACAGCGCCAGACCAAGGCGGATGGCACGCCAGTGACAATTGCCGATACAACAATCAACTCGCTGGTGATCCAACGCCTCCACGAGACCTTCCCGGACGATGGCGTCATTGGCGAAGAGGAGAGCACGACGGGCTATGGCCTCGGGCGGAAGTGGCTGTGCGACCCGGTCGACGGCACAAAGGCCTTTACCTGGGGTGTGCCCACAGCAATGTTTTCGCTTGCGTTAGTGGTTGATGGTGTGCCAACCGTCGGCGTTGGCTATGAACCAATGACAGATCGGCTCTACTGGGCAGTGCGTGGCCATGGTGCCTTTTGCAACGGTACGCGGCTGCAGGTGAACCACCAGACGCTTGCAGAGGGGGTCTTTGCTGCGTCGTGTAGCTATGCAAATATCCGTCGCCATAAGTATTATGATGAGCTGATTGAACGCAAGGTGAGCACAGCAAGCATTAGTGGCGCAGTAGCCAAGAGTGTTCGCGTGGCTGAGGGGCGCTTCGTTGGGTATTATGCCGAGAAGGTGAATGCGTATGATATGGCAGCAGTGCACGTTATTGTTGAGGAGGCTGGTGGTAAGATGACGAGTGTATCGGGCCAGCCGCTTAATTATGCACAGCCATTTCGTGGCGCGCTTGTGTCTAATGGCGCTGTGCATGATGAGCTGATGGCAATAGTGCACGATGAGTGCTCATAAATACCGCATGCTACCAAATGGTATTTTGCGCTTCATCTGCGTGGCAATGCCGAGAGTATCGGCTGGCTGGACGGTGTGTGGGCCGTAGAATTGGTTGATCTCGTCGATTGCGGCAGTGAGAGCGTGGCGAGCTGATGGGTCGTCGAAGAGTGCGAGCTGTGCGTCTGTCTCGCTTGTGAGAAGATAACACGACATGCCAATCTCATAGGCGGGCAGCGGCATCGATTGGGTGAGTCGCTTGACGATATGAAAGAGCGTGACGCCATCACACAGTGGATGCTCATGGTGCTCGTGGTTGTGCCAGCGGCCTGTTTGATAACTTTTGGCATAGAGGCGCACACCACGGGCACGCACGTATTGCTGCCGGAGCGCAGCCGCGATGTCTTCGCATAGAACGTGGAAGCGGCGCAAGACTTGATCGTAATTGAGGTTTGGCTGATCAAGGACGAACTGTCGCCCGACTGTCTTAAGCGGGCGCTCATCACTATCTACCTCCCAACCGCGCAGCCGCTTATACCAATCGCGTCCTGGCTTGCCATGAAACACCATGCGCTCGAGCGTTGCTTCGTCTGCGGCCAGAAAGTCGAGCGGTGTCTGGATACCAACCTGGTGGAGGCGCTTGCTGTAGCCAGCGGCAATACCAGTGAGGTCTTCGAGCGATAGCGTAGCGAGTACTGCGTGAAGATTATCTGCAGTGATGCAAGTCAGGCCGTCAGGCTTATTGATACCGGCAGCAATCTTAGCTAGCCAGCGGTTGGTGCCAATACCAACATTGCAGCGCATGTAGTCGCCAACCTCGCTACGGAGGCGCTGCTTGATCTCTTGGCCAATCGCCAGCGCGCCGCGTGCTCGGATGTCAGGTGGGCTTTGGCTGAGGTCGATTACCCCTTCATCAATGCTTTTCATGGTGGCACTGGGTGAGTAGTCGCTGAGGATGGTTGCAAGTCGGTGGTAGACATAGCGATACTTGGGTGGGTCGCTCTCCAGCGGAACGATGTCGGGGCAAAGTAGTCGCGCTGCGGGTAAGCGCATACCGGTGTGTACACCACGCGCTTTGGCTTCGTAGCTTGCGGTGACGATAGTCGCGTGTTGGTTGCGCCGATTAACGATGACAACTGGCCGGTGGCGGAGCAACGGCCGAGATTGCTGCTCGATCGTGGCAAAGCAGCTATTGAGATCAATATGCATCATCAGTGGTGAGGCGGGATTGATATTGCTATGAGACATGATCGGCCTCGCGGGTGAGCCGCCATACCAGTGTGATGCTGTCAAACTCCAGGCGGTAATCAGCTTGCTCATCTGTTACATCGAAGATATGCATCGTACGTGCACCGCGCTGATGCTCAAAGCCCAGGCCGACTCGCCGGATCGTCACTTCCTGGCCATTGCCACGCCGAAATTTGACTGGCTGGCATGGCTGGTGCCCACGCCGAAAAATCGCTACCACCTCCACGACTTCATCAAGATATAGTTCGTCATCCATTGTTCTTAGTATAGCGCATGAGCTAGGCATGGTCGACGAGTGAAAATACAGTAACAGAGGTAGAGTGCACCTATACATCAAGCGATGTATTGCTATGTTAGTACCCTATGCCACTCTCGCTTTACAAGAAAACACCCTATGGAAGTGAGATAAAACCAAACCTTTTACATAGGGCTAAGGGAAAATGACGCGCAGCTCTTACATACTGTATCACCTCGCACAAGAGCATAGCGAAGACGAAGAAGGGGGAATTTACAAAACGAACAGTACCAGCTGTCCTTGGCCCAGCTGTCACGATAAGCTAATGTAACAGAGCGGCGTAGCTCAGAAAATTATTTCTGTTTTTTGCGACTCTCGATGAACATCATAATAAGCCAGATAATGACGACGATTGCGGCGAGCGAGAGCAGCCCGTTGATAACCCATGCGGCTAGCTTTAGTACAACACCAAGCAGCCACGCGGCAATAATGACAATAGCGATTGTGAGAATGAGTCGAGATAATTTCATCCTTCTAGTATACTATACTTATGGACACAGCACAATTCCAGGCCATGATATGGCACAAAGCCAAGCAGCTCTACCGCCCTATGCCGTGGCGCAGCCAGCCAACGCTGTACTATGTGCTGGTGAGCGAGCTGATGCTGCAGCAGACGCAGGTAGCGCGGGTGCTACCTAAGTTTGCCGAGTTTACTACCCGACTCCCAACTATCGAGGCCCTGGCGGCGGCCCAGCTACCAGCGGTGCTGCAGGCCTGGCAGGGCTTGGGGTATAATCGGCGGGCCAAGTACCTCCATAGCGCGGCGCAGGCGATTGCCGCTGGTGCACCTATAGCGACGCAGGCCGACCTGATGGCGCTGCCTGGCATTGGTGCCAATACCGCTGGGGCCATCATGAATTACGTGCATCAAACCCCGACCGCCTTTGTAGAGACCAATATCCGCACGGTGTATTTTAATCACTTTTTTGCTGGGCAAGAAGGTGTGAAGGATAAGGATGTGCTGGCGCTGGTGACGCAGACGATGGATACAGCTCGCCCACGTCAATGGTTCTGGGCACTAATGGACTACGGCGCTGAGCTGAAGGCGGCAGGTAAGGGTCAGCTTGGCACCAGCTGGCACTACACGCGGCAGTCGCGCTTTGCTGGCAGCCTGCGCCAAATGCGGGGCGAGATTGTGCGGCGCACGGCGCAGGGGCAACCACTGAGCGCCGTTACCCAGGAGCTGCACAGTGACCCGCGTTTTGCTGCCGCGCTGGATGGACTACGGAAGGATGGGCTGGTATGAGTGAGTTGGTACTCACGCGAGCAGAGGCTATCGCGCTATGTCACACGTGGGCGCGGATGCTTCGCCGCGAGTATACGATCGACATGCTGGTAAATGACTACGGCGATGGAGTGCTTATGTCTGACCAGCTAGCCTATCCGCTCGAGATGCAGCCATGGATCACGCCAGAGGCAGAGCCGCTCCTCTGGGCGATTCGCGACCATGCGGTCGACGTCGATATTGACCATACCCGGCGAGCTGATTGGGAGAAGCTACTGGAGCTGATCGATCAGCTACCAAAGAGTGAGTAATAAGATACGTGGAGAACATTAGCGCTAGATAGTGCGTGACAATAGCAGCCTTTCTGACCTATGACCTGCACCGAGCTTCCTATGCAGACAATGAATATCTAATAGGTATATTTATTTTTTATGGAATGTACGGAAGTCATGGTGAGACAATAGCCACATAACGAAGATTTAAGGCAATAAGACTCTTGACCACTCCTACAGCTGCACGCCAAGCCACCCAGCGAGCACTGTTCCGGCGCCATAGGCCAGGGCAGCGGCGATCGCACCGAGCGCAAGAGTCTGCAGGGCGGCAATGAGTGGATTCTCACCACCAACCTTGCCTTTGATATAGCCAATTGCCACAAAGGTGAGCGCCGTCGCTCCCGAGCTGATATAAAACAGCAGAGGGTGAGCTGCACTCGAGCCACGCGCCAGCACATGGGCAAGATAGGGGATGACAGGCACACTACCAACAACGACAAAGGCAGCGAAGGTCATGAGGCCGATGATTTTTGGTGAGGCGCGTTTGCTTGTATTACGCGCCGACTCGTCGTGCTCAGCACTGGCTGCGAGGTAGGCACTCGCACCCATCGAGAAGCCATCGGCAATGAGGTTAGCTGCGCCTAGCACCAAGATAATTGCACTCGAGATGCCCGCGCCAGCACTGGCTGCTACTACAGCAAAGGTCGTGACGGTGCCATCGACCGCACCATAGACAAATTCAGAAATATAACGTTTGAGGACAGGTTTCATATTCATAACTTGGCTAGTATAGCATAGTGTGGTACAAATGCAAAAAATTGTGCTATGGGCAGGTGAATGCTTTGGTGTTACAGCCTCCCGTACTATAGATTCTTCGTGCTATAAAATTGGTGATTACGGGAGATAGCTCCCCTAGGATGAGCGAGAAAATCATCAGCGCAATCATCAAGCAAGACACAAAAAATGAGCGACTGGTGGGGATAAAGTGAATAGCTTACAATGCTAATGTAGAGCACATTACCACTGATATGGATAATGAATAGTTAGAAAATATATTCATAATAATACAATAGGAAAAAGAAGCCAGCAAGAGGTGAAGCGAGAAACTGCAAGGTTTAGCTGCTCACTCGTTTGGTTGCTTAGGCTTGAGGAGAAGCTGATTGCGCTCGGCAGTGCGCGTCCGCGCCTCATCTAGCAGAGTGATACCTTCTTGCGAGCTGAGGCTAACGATCCGTACATACTCGCTCTTGGTCTTCTTGTCGTAGCCCGAGACAGCGACGATGCCGAGTTGTTCGTCGGCATAAATGACGTTCTCTTTCTCGCCGCTGTAGTCGATTTTGTTAAATAGGCTCACATCTAGCAGCGCCGTACCACGGCCATTGTCCCACGTGGCAAAGACACCAATGCGGCGCTGCACTACATCTGGATTGGTCGAGTCAAATGGCGTGTCTTTATCGATATACTCGATGATTGGTGCAAAGACCAGCGTATCGGCCTTGGGGAGGATCGTCTTGAGCGCGTGGTCGGCAGGTAGTGAGTATGCCAAGGCAAAGCGCTTAGTAAAATCATACGAGAGTGGGTAGCGCCCATCGGTCGACGTAGTGTATTCAACTTGGTGGCGCCCATCGAGAAAGGTAAGCTCGGCGGGCGAGTAGATTGGTTTGTGCTCCTCTGTTGCGGTGACTTCATTCGTCACTTGGCTGACTTTTGTGTCTGAATCTGTGTAGACCATAGAATTACCCATAACAGTGACGGGGGAGGCGTATTCATTCACGGCGTCCGACTTATCGCGCTTGCTGAGGCCGCAGCCCATAGCAAGCAGCTGCTGGATGGTATCGACCGCACAATACTGCGTTATATTGCCCTCGGCATCGGTAATGAGGCAGTCCATCACCATCTCGTGCCCCATGCCTTTGCCAAATTGCTTTTCCTTGCTGGGGTCGCCGTTTTTCTCATCTCTCGAGAGTACGTGCCCAATCTCATGGCTGTATACGTTGCCACCAGTCTTGTTGCTCAGCACGAGCACCATCGGGCCGTTGCCGCCCTTGGCTTTGTCTTCGTCGGTGCTTTGGAAGGCGAGGCCGAGTACATCATTCTCCACACCTGCTGTATTAACGGCCATCAGCATAAGTGAATGCTCACCATCCTGTACGTCTAGCTGCTCGCGGTATTCTTCGGCGATCTTTTTGATCTGTTCGTTGGAGTAATAGTATTCGGTCGTGCCATCTTCTTTGGTGCGGGTGCTATCTGGCACAACGTTGCTTGTAAACTCGGTAATGTGGAACTCATACGCACCACGAGTTGTGTGGGTAATGCGGCTGGTATGGACATGCACTTCTTCGAATATCTCTTCGTTACTCTTGCCAGGCTCGAAGCCAGCGGCATTAAGTGCCACAACACCAAGCCGGACAACAACCGGCTTGAATGAATCTTTCTCGTGGTCTTGGTGTTGTTCTGCAGAAGGCTGAGGGGTGTCGCCGCTGAGTAGTGCACTCAGTGCTACGAAGCCTGCCGCTGCCAACGCCTCACGGCGCGATGGACGCCCTGATGTCTTTTTGACTGGGCCGTCTGGCTCAACTTCAGATTTTGAGAGAATCATAGTAACTATCTTATATCACGAAAGGAGTAAAAATGTCAAACCATGGAGACTTGTGCTAAGTGGTTCTTGTTATCGACTGATTAAAATCTTACTTCCTCGCTCCGTCTTTTGCTGGATTCTTAGATTCGCAGAACAATACTGAGTAACTATCTAGATATTTAGTTTTTGCAGGAGTAGAAATTGATTGGCAGAAAACAAAAACTCGCTTGTTATCCAAGCGAGTTTTGTGTGCCGTCAGCGTGAGGCGCTATTGCTGCTCGGCTGGTGTTTGCGTTTGTTGCTGATTCTCGGTGTCGCTATTGGTAGAGAAGAGCTGGAGTGATTCGTCACTCAGGACATTTGGGTCGAAGGTGCCATCGGCGATCTTGCTGCGGCGCTGCTGGTACATTTTTTTAAACTCGTCGAGCGATTGCTTCGTGATACTACCTTCGGTTTTGTATGTCTCGGGCTCAGCATCGCGAGCGGCTTGCTTGCGCACCTCCTGGAAGCCAGGCCGACTGAGATCAACCTGTGCTGCACCACTGGTGTTGTACATGTCCATGGCAACCCACACCATGATGCCCGCAATGGCGATCACGCCGCAGATCATTACCAAAAAACGGTGCTCGCGCACACTGCTCAGCTGGTGCTCGAAGTCGAGTTTATTGGGCTGGCTGGGCTGGCTGCTGGGCACTCGGCACCTCCTTTTTGGCAGGGAATTGCTTACTATAAAATACATCAAACTGCGAACCGTACTGGCTCAGTAGCTGGTTGAGCCGCAAGGCGACATCGGCCACCCGCTTGCGACGCTCACGCACTGGCTTGATGAGGTAGTAAAACTCGACGGGCTGATCGGTGCAATCAGTCCGTAGCAACTCGGACAGCTTCTCCTCATACTGGCGGTATTCGCTGCGGAAGGCGGCAAGCTGAGTATTGTATTCTACCGTTGTCTTGGCAAGTTCCACACCGTCGAGCCGGTTGAGGGCAATGCGGCTATTGAGTGGTGCCATCAGACGGGTGGCAATCACCTCATACTGCTGCCCTTGGTTGACCCGGACAAGCCCGTCGTTGGCATGGATGCGCCGCAGGGTAGACTTGACGCGGACGCAGTTTTGTTTTATTTGAGTGAGTTGATCATTGCTGAGTGGCGCAACTGGCTCGGCATAGGCCGGAGAGCCAAGTGCAGCAGTAGCAACTATAACAACAGCAAGAAAAGTGCGCTTCATAGCTCCCCATTATGACGCATCAGAGGAGATTGGTCAAATAGTTTGCCTAGATTGAATTAAATTCTTGTGTCGCTCCGGTTGGCCACTATCTTACGCAGATTTTGCGTTAGCACCTTCAAGCTCAGCACAAAACCTGGGAGTTCTTTAAGGGTGGTGTGATGCCATCTGTATAATAACTACAATAACTGCAAGAACAAAAGCCATGAAAGGTATTGCAAGACCAATAGCAACACCAATCTTGAGTCCTTGGTCGTCACCATCAACGAATTTGGCAGATGGTGCGTATGTCTGAATATTCCACCACCACCAGTTGTAGTGATTATTGAGAGCATCTTGAACGGTATGGGAATAATAAAGGATTCCCATACCAGGTGACACACCGGCGCTCAAGGCGTTGAGTAATCGCGTGTTCGCTCCGGCAAAGTTAAATTGGTTGCGTTGACCATTGACCCAGACAATAATAAAGCTTGACTCAGTTCTTGCTTTGGTAATCTGCTGTGGGTCGATGTCAAAGATAACACCGATTGATTGACCCATCGAAGCATCTACATCAATAGCACGGATACGGTTGGTGCTCGTCCATTCGAGAACACAGGGTGTCTCATTGAAATAACCAGTGCTATACCAGACAAATGTTGCTGCAATGAGTGGTGTGCCATCAAAGACGCTGCTATAATTAGCCTCAATAGTAGGTTGCAATGATTGGGCAGTAGGTAACTGCATTGGCTGCATAATGGGCTGAGGGAGAGGGTTTGCTGCAACAGGAGTCCGGCCAATTGGTGGTGCGGGTTGCATAGCTGGTGTTGGTGGGTAGTATAAGGTGGTTTGCGGGTATACAGGTGTCGCGGGCTGCTGATTCATGGAAGTATTATACTATATAATTTGAGATCGGCAAGTACGAATATGTTTTACGGTATATATTTTTGGTTGTAGACTTCCTATAGAAGTAACAATGCAGGAGTATGCCTGCATTTGCTGTATCTATTATATGGTGTCTTGGATACTGTTGTTTATTAGAAAATAAGTCAATCAGCTTGCTGGAGTCATCTGGTTTTATGATAATAATGCCATAATAAAGGCGATAAGTACTACTATGATTGGTGTCACAAAAGCTATGATGAGGCCAATGTTGACGCCATTGTTGATAATCATCGCGTCGCGCTCGAAGCCGTCAATAATTTTAGCATAGGGTGCGTAGGCTTGAATGGCAGCCCACCACCAGTCGTAGTCGTTGTCGAGTGCACGCTCGACATTGTGTCCATAGAGAACACCACCAATACCTGGCGATACTGCAGCACCAAGGCCAGCCAGCAGCTGGGCATGTGCTCCAGCAAAGTCGAACTGGATGCGCTGGCCATTGACCCATATGATGATAAAACTTGCCTCGACGGCTGCTTTGGTGATCTGCTGCGGATCGATATCGAGTACCACGCCGACCATTTGGTTTGTTTTGGAGTCGAAGTCGATGGCGCGGATACGATTGGCCGTCGTCCATTCGAGAATGCAGGGCACTTGGCTAAAGACGGTGCGGTTGTGATAGTGCGAGACGGGCGTCGCCATAACCAGTGGTGTGCCGTCGAAAACACTGCTGTAATTGGCATCCATTGCTGCTGGCGCCGGCTGGGTTGCTGGCTGGACAACAAGGGGCGCGGGCTGCTGAACGGGTGACTGCTGGGATGGTTGCGCAGGGTTACTTGGGGGTGTTGGGGTTGCCGGTTGTGGTATCTGAGTTGGTGCAGGCTGTGGCGCTGGCTGTATAACAAGAGGAGCCGGCTGCCGGATAGGTGATTGCTCAGCTGGCTGGGTGAGACTATCCTGGAGCGTTGGCTCTGATGGCTGCTGTGGCTGTGTTTGTACTGACTGCTGTGGATAATATGGTGGCGGCACAGGCTGAGCCTGAGGTGGAGCTGTCGGCTGTGATTGATAAGGATAAGAAGGAAATTGCTGATTCATGAGCGTATTATACTATATTGGTAAATACGCGATGTGTCTTAACAGAGGTCATATACCTTGAGATCAGAGCTTCATTAAAACATAATAGCCCAGCAGGAGATCCGCTACGCAGAATGAATTTTTGTTGTGGCGGGAGCAATGCATACGCAATAGAGGTTATTTGTGCTTGCCTGGCGAGGCTGCGCCGAGCTCGATGTGCTCCTTCTCGAACTCACGCAGGATCCGTCGCCGCATCTCGGCCGTGAGGGCCCACTGGTCGGATGGTTGAGTTTTGCCGGAGACGACGAGGCTAATCGACGATGCATTGAAGTCGCCAAGGATATCGAAGTGTGGTGGCTCGATCACTTTGCGCTGCCATTTCTCCTCGCCAGAAATTTCCTCGCCAATCCGATTGATGATATCGCTGGCAGTGCTGATGTTGGTATCAGGTGCAACGGTAATGGTGAAGTATACTTTGCTATAGCCCATCGTCTTGTTGATGACATGCTGCACCACACCATTGGGGAAGAAGTGGACATTGCCCTCGACGTCGCGGATCACTGTGGAGCGTACACCGATCCGCTCGACCGTCCCGCCAAAGCCATCGATCTCGATAATATCTCCTACCCGATACTGGTTTTCGCTAATAATAAATACTCCTGAGAGGAAATCCTTAACGAGTGACTGCGCGCCAAACCCAAAGGCCACACCAATGATCCCTGCGCTCGCAAACAGTGGTGCAAGAGCTGCACTATTGAAAAAATGAGTAAAGATAGCATAGCCCGCAATCACCACGACAATAATGCGCCACACATTAGCAAAGAGCCCGCCCAGCGTCTTGTGCCGCTTCTCGAGATCCTTCTTAGGCAGCGTACGCTGATATGTGGTAACGAAGGCATGCCGTGTCAGCCACATCACTACGCGTGGCCCCACCCAATACAGTGCAATCGCCACGATAATAATAATGATAATCTCTAGTGCAGTGATCTCAGGTGAGGTAATTGGCTTCATAATATGGTAGTATAACAGATGTGAATGATGAATTAAACCAGCTTGTGCTTACCTTGCAGCGTGGTGGCGTGGCAGTACTCCGGACTGATACACTGTATGGCATTGTTGCCCGAGCAGATAACGAAGCGGCAGTAGCGCGGGTGTATCGACTTAAGCGGCGTGATAGCAATAAATCATCCATCATCCTTGTGGCTGATGCCAGCCAAACCTATGCCGATGTACCCACCTTACCGTCGCTTGATACCTCTCAGCCCACGAGTATCTTGCTCGATTCGCCCCATGCTCCGCGGTGGTTACGCCGCGCTAATGATATGCTGGCCTATCGCCAGCCACAGCTGCCGTGGCTCCAGGCGGTCTTGCGCCAGACTGGCCCGTTGATTGCTCCCAGCGCTAATCTCGAGGGGCAGCCGCCCGCCCGCACTATTGCCGAAGCTCGTGCATACTTTGGTAATGGTGTCGATTACTATTATGATGGTGGCACTGTGCCGACTGATACGCCACCATCACGCTTGGTGCGAGTGTTGCCGGGTGGGGGAGTGGAGCGGCTCAGGTAGGTTATAATAAGCTGAGTCAAATTTAAGAATTTCGCCAGATTAAATAAAGACTTGCAGTATTTCTCCAGACTGCTGGCTCATCAGCGCCAGAGTGAAAAACTTGTGAGAGTTAATAGCGAATTCTTATACCTCACCCAAACAACGTGGAATGTAGGGCTGCCACGAGAGAGACTATGCAATTCAGGTATAATAGACTCATGACGTATCTTGACCCTCAGCAATTTATCATCACTCGCAAACGCAAGAAATATCGCTTTGCTAAGTTCCATAACGCCACTAACTGCTACGAGTACGATGAATGGTGCCAGGCAGCACCAGAGGTGCGGCAGAGTGCGACGGTGCTCGAGGTTGGCGCTGGTACCGGGATGTTTAGTGTGGAACTAGCGGCGCAGCACCCAGATGAGGTGTTTGTGGCACTGGATGTTAAGGGTGATCGCTTGCAAAAAGGGGCGTACGCGGCGCTCGAGCGTGGCATTACCAATGTGTTGTTTGTGCGGGCTCGGGCCGATCAGATTGGCGAGCTCTTTGCTGCTCACTCACTCAAGCAGTTGTGGGTGACTTTTCCTGATCCATTCCCTAAGCGGCGCAGTGCTGGCCGGCGTCTTACCCACCCAACATTTTTGCGCCAGTACGAGCAGCTGTTGCGGCCTGGTGGCTCGCTTTTGCTCAAGCATGACGATCGTGATTTCTTTTGTTGGAGCCTGGAGCGGCTCGTTGCCTGTCAGTGGTCGATTCGTGAATTATCTTTCGATCTCCACGAGTCGTCACTACCTGATGAATACAAGACGCTCACCGCCTACGAACAGCGCTGGATGAGTGAGGGGAAAGCGATTGGCTGCGTGCGAGCGACGACCGGTAATGGCCAGTAGTACCGCTTCGTAGCAAGATTACATACTCACCTGACTGAGCTCTAGCATGCCGTGTTGCTGGCTCGCTAGTGCGTTATTTTTGTAGCGTTGATCATAACTAATATCTGTACTGCACCACTCGGGAGGGCAGAATGTTTCAGCACGTAGTGTCGCCTCGGTCTCGCGGCCACGAAACTCAACTTCAGCAGTGACGAGCTTCCCCTCAAGGTTACCGTGGTAGATATCAAGTTCGATTGTATGCTCGTTGCTATCAGGGTCGGTGTAAGGTACATAGTAGCGTGTTTTTTCGATGCGCTTGCCCTTGGTGAGTGGCCATAGCGAAGCAAAGGTTGCTTCATTTATAATGATATTTTGCTCATCTCGCACGACAGTACCACCCGATTTTACTGTGAGCTCAAAACGTTGCCCATCACCAAAACGCCGGACGCGTGTCTCCGATCCATCACTGCTGTGCGCGAGGTAGCCCTGACTGATGTCGATATGATCATATGAGTCAATATCTGCTGGTATCTTATCAAGATTGACTAAAAATTTACGCTCAACTTCTTTGAGCTGATTAGGGCGCTCAGGGACGTGAGAACTCATCATGTCGGCAGATTTTTCTTGTGCATAGCATGTCTCAAAATGATAAGCGAGGTCTGCATACAGCTCAGCAAGCTCAGGAAATTCTGTGCCAAATCGCTGAGTGAAGCTCTCGATGAGCTTGTCGTGTGCTGCTTGCAATTCAGCAAGATTTTTAATACCATAGTCCTCTTCGACTACCCGCACCCCTTGCCCAACAATATCCATCGCTACTGGAAGAATCTTATCGACTGCTCGTACAAAGCGTGCTTCGGGTGTGTTTTGTGCTTCATAGCGCTCTAGCCCCTGACGCATAACGGGCGGAAGACGCTGTAATAATGTGTGGGCTGCTTGCTGCTCGTTTTGTTGTTTGATGGAAAGTTGCACAGCGGTAAGGTCGAACGTTGCGACATCGCCAGTGGCAATCTCGAGCAGTTCGTGGACAGTTGCAAATTGCTGCACCATATCATTATCCAACTGCGGATAGAGACAGGCACGTAATTCTGGCGCAAGGGCGGCAAGCGACCAATTATGCTCTGCGTCATTCTCGCGCTCGCCACTGGGCCGGCGTGGCACGCGCACTACATCGGCCAAATCACAGCTTATCTCCATACTCTGCAGTGCAATATGGCACAGCTGACTTTGGACTGGTGATGGTGTGATACCTCGTTCGTGTGACGTGTGTGGTGGATAATTGTGTTCTGGCAGCCAAGTCGTTGGCGTGTGATTATATTGGTTATTATTGTGGTGACTATTGTATGGCAGGTTATTCATATCACTACCATAGCGTGCTATAGTAAATATGGATAGATAGGATAGTTTGAGTCAAATATGTTTGAGCAAAATACGATTAACCACCATATCCAAAGGCGGATTCTCAGTGTGTTGTGCTATCGCAAAGTGGCTCGCTTTCGTGATCTGCGCCCACCGCGGGTGGATACCAATCTCTTTAGCTATCACCTCAAGGTGCTGCTGCAGCACCGGCTTGTTCAAAAGGTGCCGGGTGGCTATAGCCTAGCGCCGCGTGGTTTGGCGTATGTCGATCGGGTGAGTACAGACACTATGCTGGTTCGGACCCAACCTAAAATCGTAACTATGCTAGTGGTGCAAAATAGTAATGGTGATGTCTTACTCCAACAGCGCACTAAGCAGCCCTACATTGATACCTGGACACTCCCTTACGGCAAACTCCATATCGATGACAGATCTATCCAAGCGGCAGCTCAGCGCGAAGCGGCGGAGAAACTTAGTACCGTGGATCTCGCGCTACGGCATGCGGGCGAGTGCTATATTCGTGTTTGGGCAGACAAAGCGATTCTCTCAACCACACTGGCTCATGTGTTTTATGGGACGACCGATGATATCACTCCACACGAACGGCTCATTTGGGCGCGCCCACACAAGCTGGCGCAGTACACACTTGCACCAGCAGTGGAGCAGATTGTCGCGCGGGCATTCTTTCGCGATCCGTATTTTTTTGAGGAATTTGACGACGTTTTAGATCAATAACAAGAGGAGGACATATGAAGATCGACGACTACGCACAGCAAGCAATCACTACCCTGAGTAGTGACTATGCCTACGGTGATGCCAATGCCCAACTAATGGGTATGGTGCTAGGTCTGGGCGGTGAATCGGGCGAGGTGCTCGAGAAGTTCAAGAAGCTATTGCGTGACCAGCAGGGCACGATAACCGAGGCAGATAAGCAGGCAATCATTAAGGAGCTGGGTGATATTTTGTGGTATGTAACGGCAGTGGCACACTTGCTTGGTTCGAGTCTTGAGGAGGTCGCTCAGCGCAACAATGCCAAGCTCGCCAGCCGCCAGCAGCGCGGTCAGCTGCGGGGTAGTGGGGATGACCGGTAGAAATATAGCCTTCCAGGCTGGTTAAGCACGGCGCATCTATTGATTATTACGACTGAAGTTTCGTAGTGATGTCGTTGATGATAGTAGCTTCGGTTTCGGCTTGAGTGGCGCGCTGCACAGCGTGAACAGTGCGCATACCTGTTGCGGCGGCAGTGGCGATATTCTTCAACCGATCGTCAACAAACAGTACGGATTCTGGACAATGACATAAGCCCAGACGTCCCAACGCGTGAATGTATGTAGCGGGTGCTGGCTTGCGGTGGCCTGTTTCGTAGGAGAGCAAACAGGGGTTGAAGATAGCTTCGTCGTACACACCGCTTTGTTGTAATACTTCGGCGTGCTCCGGTATGGTGTCACTCAGGATGCCAACGCGTAAGCCTTGTGTCGCCAGGTGGGCAGCGTATTCCATCATCTGATTGCGAATTGTGAGTGTCTCGCGAAAACCTTTGACAATGCTATCTTGCTGTGCATTCGTCGGGTGGTCGCAGCCAAGCTCACGCCAGAATGCAGCACGATTAATCGTACCACTACCATAACGATGAATTGCAGCCGGCCAACGCTGGTCGAAGCCATCTGGATTACCAAGTGCTTGGCGTACATCATTGGTTACATAATCATAATTGTCGATTAGGACGCCGTCGACGTCAAAGAGGATTGTTGTGATTGCTGGTGGACGCTCTACGATTGCTGTGCTCCTTCTTGTGCGAGCTGCTGCCGTACCCAGCCATCAATCGTGCCTGCTCCCATACAGAGCACAAGCTTACCCTCGGCGCGGGCGGTTTGGATAGCGTGCCACAAGGCATCATCGAGCTCGGCATAGTGAACGCTGTTACGGTTTGTTAGTTGCTCAGTCAGTTGCTGTGGAGTGAGAATAGGCAAGGCTGGGTCTTCGCGACTGAGGTAGGTTGGCAGCCAATAGATTTGCTCGGCGCGCTCCATACAGTCGGTGTATTGCTGACGGATCTCATGCTGGCGGACATTTTGATGTGGCTGATATACCAGCACAACGTGGTCGGACAATTCTCGTGCCATTTGCAATGTTGCGGCGATTTCTACCGGGTGGTGGCCATAATCACTATACAGCCCAGCCCCAAGCCGCTCAAAGCGCCGCTGCACCCCCGGGAAGGTATTGATAGCCGCTCGAATGTGCTCGGGTGAGCCAAGCCGTAGTTGCCTGCACGCCGTTGCTACCAGTGTTGCATTTGCGCGGTTGTGGGCCCCTGCGAGGGTAAATTGCTGCACATCCTCATCTTCCAAGACACGCGCCCGCCGCCGTGGTGGCACAACGCCTACATCGGCATCGCGCTGCCACATGATGGTATATTCGCTCTGCTCAAGGAAGCGGCTAAAGGCATCGGTGTAATCCTGCTTGGTAGGGTAGGTGTCCGGGTGGTCGTAGTCAACAGAGGTCAGCAGCGTGAGATGAGGGTGGAATTGCAAAAAGTTGCGGTCAAACTCATCACACTCATACACAAAGTAGCGACTACCTGGCACATAATGGCCACTGGGGCCAAAACTCAATGTTGTACCCACCGAGTAACTCACTGGCTCGCCCAGCTGACGCAGCGCCCACACCATCAGGCCAGTTGTTGTCGTTTTGCCGTGGGTGCCCGCGATGGCGATGAGCTGGAGGTCTTTTTCGTTGATGAGATAAGTGAGGAGCTCGTCACGCTTAGCGGTATAGATGCCAAGTCGACGTGCTAAGACGAGCTCGGGATGATCGGGCGGCAAAGCTGCAGTATAGATAAACCAATCAATAGGGGTTTGCTTGTGGCGGTAGGCCAGGTATTCGCCTGTTTGGTCTTGTGAGACGGAGATGCCACGCTGCTCGAGTTCTTGCGTCTCGAGCCCAACATGGCTATCCGAGCCAAGCACATGGTGCCCTGCATCGTGCGCCAACTCAGCCAATGGCCCCAGACCCACGCCGCCGATTCCAGAGAAGTAGATATTCATACCTTCCATTGTACCGCCTCTGGCACAAAACCACCAGAGGTAGCTAAGGAGCGTGATCACTCCACCTCGCGCTACTGGGTTCAATATTGAGGTTATGCTATACTAGAGCCAAAGCATAAGTGGGCATACGTAGGGTACATAGCATGGCGAACAAACAGCAAGTCAAGCGGTCGATGAAGCGACTCCGGCGCATTAAGATGTGGCACCTGGTGCTATTGCTTATGGTGCTGCTCGTGCTGTCTGCAACCTTTTTGCGGCTCAATAATGTGGGAATGACTGAGCGGCGACGAGCAGTTCTCTCGGCTGACAAGGCAGGTAATATGGAGCAGATTCGCCAGCGCATCGCTGACCTCCAGCAGTATTCCTCTGCCCATATGAATGCCGATACTGGCCCAATTTACCTGCAAGAGCAGTATAATCGCGACGTTAAGGCTGCGCTTAACGCCTCAATGAGCACCACCAATCGTGCTGGCCAAACCGCCAATGCCAAGGCTGATGCAGTGTGTAAGCCACGGTTCCGCAGCTGGTCGATAGAATACGTGCGCTGTGTCTACGAGGAGCTTGGCAAGCTTAGCAGCACCAATACTGGCCTTCAGACCGCCAAAATGCCCGACACCAGCCTCTACCACTACAACTTCAGTGCACCACTATGGTCGCCCGACTTTGCTGGCTGGACGATTCTCCTCACTGGCGTGGTCATCTCGGCCATTCTTGGGCGTATTGTGGGGATGATTATTTTGCGGATTATGCTGCGCGTTCAGTATCGAGCGGCGAAATAAATCGCAAAAAATAAAAAACTACAACATAATTTACAACACGTACAACACGCAAGATGGCTTTGAGCGGGCGTTCGCTAGACGCTCCATAAAATTTATGCTTGACCCCTGTTTATCGTACAAAAATAGTACCAACATCTATCATACATAATAACCATAAGCAAAAAACAAAATTGCTTACCCTTAGCCGTTATCTCTGTAAAAAATCGCTATCAAAGTGTTGACATCCATTTTATGAGCATGTAGGCTAGGTTTTGTAAGATCAAATAGGAGGAGCACTATGGCTTACGAATATACTAGTTCGAATGGTACTACATACTACTTGCACACGCAAAAAGATGCGGTATTGCGCGGTGGCGTAAAGCGGACGATTTACTACTTTTGCAAATCACCAAACAACGGCAAGGGCGAGTCGTGTGACATGCCTGAGGGTTACTATGTGAAGGAACACTCACGCAACAAATTCCCCTTTGCTGCCAAGAAAGACGCGGCAAAGCCCGCCAAGAAGGCTGCTAAAGCAACCAAATAACCCGGACACGTGTATATGAGAAAAAGACCTTTCTGTAACAGAAGGGTCTTTTTTTGTTGGACTTAGTGCAAGAGAGGGCTACACAGCAAGTAGAGTATGAGATGAAGCAAGCCACGAGCCTATACTGCGTGACGATAACTAAGTTTGTATAGAGAAGTACGCTCTCGCACCACTCAGAGCACCAGAGAGCGATGTTTGGCATGAATTGTGGCTTTTCTCTCATTTTGTACCTCTCGCAGCGAGAGGGGCGTAAGAAGAGATGTGAGCGCATAAGCTGCTAGCGGGGCGACATGTCCACGACTGTCATGCCTGGTATGAGGCCACGCTTGTCTTCAACAATTTCCACCCAGTTGCCGTCTGGGTCTTTGATGAAGCAGTAGCGAAGGCCAGTTCGTCCCATGACAATATCAGTTGGATCACCCCAGCTAAGGGCTACCGCGCGAAATTCATCGAGATCATCAACACTGAGGCCAATATGCTTGACGCCGACTGTTTCGAGATCATTGCCAATTACTGGCTGCGCTTGTGGTTGGTGCGTATTGTGGGTATAGGCAAAGAGCTCGAGGATTACACCACTGGAGTCTATCAGCTGATGAATACTCAACGTACCATCTGGTGCATGCCACACAACTGCCTCAGTGAAGCCAAGGCGTTTGTAGAACTGGATGCTTGCAGTAGCGCTGCGCACTGAGAGCGCGATGTGATGGAGGACGGGCATGGTAGTTATTTCTGCTGACTCTTTTGATTAAGCTGCACTTGAAGGTCAAACACTTGCTTGCCAAGCGAGTCAACTGCACTGTGGTAGTTGTTTTGCAGTGCTGCGGCCCAGCCGATAAGTGATAGGAGGCCGATGGTAAGCACTGCCAGCCATGCAATGATGATCTTGTCGGATAATTTTTTGTTCTTCATAGCCGTAGTATAGCAGAAGGTAACGATTATATGCAATGAAGTTTTGCAAAAAGCAATAGTATGATGTTGCTAATACAATCGTAAGATTCCTGGTGATTACTCCAACCAAGCTGCAAGGGTATTGCCTGCTGGGCCTTGAAGATAAAAGCGCTTTTACTGTAGCCAACATCGTAGCATCTCGGGCTGAAAACTCGATATAGTCTACGCGGCTAGCTGTGTTACTCATAGTCCTATTAATACCGTTTGCGCGTACTGAAAACACGCCACTATGGGCGTGCTGCGACTAATCTTTGCAATGGTGGGGGCGGCTGGACTTGAACCAGCGGCCAACAGGTTATGAGCCCGCTGCTCTGACCACTGAGCTACGCCCCCAGATCCACTTGCCACATTATACCGTATTGTTGGTGTATATGCTACTAGTAGTCGAGTTTCTTAGGGGTTTTTGGTAGTTTTGGACGCACTACATATTCTCCAGCGGCGGCATCCTGGGGGCTGAAAAATCTTTCTCGTGCGCTTCGCTCTGGCCTATTGCTGTGCTGAGCGGCGGTTTGGGATGGGTGAGTGGTTTTAGCGGCATCACGTACTTTTCGGCGGTATGCAACGATTGCATAGAATTGCTCCGTCGCCTCAGTACGGCACTTTTCATATTCTTGTGGTGACATGCCAAAAAGATGGTTGGCAATGGCGTGATCGAGCTCTCGCCAAGCATTGATAAGTTCGGGGGTGGAACGACGAGTGCGTTTGCGCTCAAGCGCATTAACAGAGCGTTGTTGGGCAAGGAGATCATCAAATGTAGGCCGCTTTGGCTGCGTTTCAGAGGTAGAACCATCTGTGGTATGAGTGTTGAGATGTATTGCGGGTATAGGCTCGGTTTGTTCATGATCGGCAGAATAAGAAGTATCGCTATCACCAAATAGCTCGCCTTGTATTGCTAATTGGCCTACCCATACTGTTGCATATGTCACAGCACCAACTACCGTTTTTGGCGGCGTTGAAGATTCTAGGCTGCGTTGCCAAGCAGCCTCTTGAGAGGGTTGTTTGTATGTCATCTTGCATTGGTTATAGCACAGAGGTCGACACCTAGCAAGTCTATGAGCGATTTTTAACCAAAATTGTGGTGCGCAGCGTGTTTTTTGCTGGCCGCAGCTTTTGCAGCAACTGCGCGGTCTACGGTATAATAGAAGCCTATGAAGTTTGTGTTCAGCGACACTACCAAGCGCCACATCATCTACAAGATCAAGCATGATTATCTCCAGCTCAATACCATTGTGCTGGCACTTGCGCTCGTGATTGCGACGTACCTTGCCTGGCAGTCGGTGGCACGTCTCCAGCAGAACTATACGCAGCAGCGCGAGCTAGAGACGAAACGGCGGCAGCTCGTCCTCACCGAGCTTGAGACACAAACGCTGCAATACCAAAAGAACTTCCGCGAGAGTGACGAATATAAAGAGCTTGCTGCTCGTGAGAAACTCGGCCTAGTGGCACCTGGCGAGAAGGTGATTGTGCTACCTAAGAATAGTGCTGAGGCACACGATCCACCAACCGACAAGCCCACTAACCCCGATACACAGAGTAGTAACTTCGAGCAGTGGGTAACCTTCCTCTTTGGTGGTGCAGCCGAGCAGGCTCAGCAAAAGGATAAATAACAAGCGGGGGAGCGGAAATATTGACATTCAGGTGTTAAATCCTTGACAATCGGCATTCATCGCTGGTAGAATAAGAAGTGTAACGCGGGGTGGAGCAGCCCGGTTAGCTCGGTTGGCTCATAACCAACAGGTCGCAGGTTCAAATCCTGCCCCCGCAACCAAGGTAAGAACCCTACCACACGGTAGGGTTTTTGCTTTGGATTATCTTGGGTGGGTAGAGAAGAATAAGTCTAGCCTTTATCTTAGCACACCATTAGTCCTGCTACCACTGATGTTTAGCAGTGTGCCATAAGTGCTATGCGAGTTGGTGGAGTCTCACCTCAGGCATGAACCAGTGAGCGCTGTGCATATCTCTGATGTAGCCAGCAACGGCTCGTGCCATCTTGGCGAATGGCTTAGGGGTAAGCGCGTGGCAGAGGTAATAAAAATAACCTGAGAGGTGGCATATAACACAACAAGCAAAGGGCTGCCCTAGAATGGTGAGAGATACCAAGATAACAGGGATAAATAAGAAAAACTAAAATAAGAAACAATTTGTTTGCATTTTGTTCGTGTATATGCTAGGATCGAGGTAGGTCGATAATGACAACACAAAAAAGAGGGTAGATATGCGAAAAAAGACGAAAGAAACCATACTCGCCACCTGGAATCGGTCGCGTAGTATGGCAGAGCTGCGGGCATTCATTGCCGCGCGCCACAGCAAATTAGCAGAGGTAGAGCTCTAAAAAGACCAAAAGCACCTTGGGCAATGGACTCGAGGTGTTTTTGATTATAGGGGATGATGTATACGATGTGTGATTTGGCACTCCACGCTTCATCGCTCTCTATCCTCGCATGCTTTTTGTCTCGATCCCAAGACTGAATATTTCTTTATGGTATTCACTTATACACTGGAGCTAGGTAGTGATCATAAGCAAAAAACGGCGTACTCATCGTACGCCGCCTATCATATCTGGTAGCACCGACTGGGATCGAACCAGTGACCTCAGGCTTATGAGTCCTGCGCTCTAACCGGCTGAGCTACGGTGCCAAACATGACGCATTATAGCAGAGAATTGGCAAGAAGGCTAGGGCTCGGGCGAGTGTTTTGGCGTTCTTTTTTGCCCAGGCCAGTGGTATAATAGAGAAAACGCCCAATCAGGAGTTAAGGAGAACCACCACATGATACGACGACCACGCTACGATTATGATTTGTTGGTGCTGGGTAGTGGTGCAGCTGGTAGTACTGCAGCGTTGGTGGCGGCCCGGGCAGATAAGAAGGTGGGGCTGATTGAGGCAGATACCTTTGGCGGTGGTGCGCCTAATTGGGGTGATATCCCTGTCAAGACGCTGCTGGGTGTGGCACAGCTCTATAACCGCATCCAACAGGGTCACCAGTTTGGGCTCGATACATCGCGAGTGGATTTTGACTACCCAGCCATTCAGCACTGGAAAAATACAGTGGTAGAGCGAACTGGCGCGGGCGATAATGAGCACTATTATAACCAACAAGGAATCGACACATTCTACGGCAAAGGTATCTTGCGTGACCAGCACACCGTGACAATTGGTGACCATGAAGTGACGGCAGGGCATATCTTGATCGCGACAGGGGCGCATGTGACCCAGCCAGCGATTGCAGGTATCGAGACGATTGACTGGCTGACACCACGCACCGCTCTCAAACTGAGCCGCCCGCCTCGCAGCCTATTGATCATTGGTGCGACGACGACGGCGATTGAGCTAGCGCATTTCTTTGCGACCTTTGGCAGTACGGTGTCGGTGGCAGAGCAGTCATCACGCATTTTGCCGACTGAGGATGAAGAGGTAAGTGAGGCGGTGAGCAGCCTCCTGCAGCGCGACCAACCACTGTCGGTTCTAACGCAAACGACAATTCGCTCCCTCATGCGTGGCCCAAGTGGTAATGTGATCGTCCAATATATCCGTGGTGGTATTGAGCGGACGATGGAAGTAGAGCGTGTCTTGGTAGCAACCAAGCCAGAGCCAACCATTGATATCGGGCTGGATAATGCTGAGGTGGCGTATTCGCCCGATGATGGCATTGAAGTGAACCAATTCTTCCAGACCAATGTGCGGCATATCTATGCGGCGGGCCATGTGCTGGGCAATGATGTGCCAACCCACACCGTCTTAAGCGAAGGCCGGCTAACGGCGCACAACATCCTTCACCCCAAATCGCAAATGACGCTCGACTACGAGCTCGTGCCGCGTGCCACCTTCATCTACCCAGAGGTAGCTAGCGTGGGCTTTAATGAAGATGACTGTATTAAGCGCGATCTCAAGATCAACAAGGTGTTGGTGCCGCTCGGGATGATTGCTCGCAGCAATACAAGTGACTTCCGTGAGGGGTTCGTCAAGCTGATTAGCGACAAGCAGGGGGTGTTGCTGGGTGGGACGATCGTCGCTCCACGGGCTAGTGAGCTCATCCAAGAGGTCACGCTCGCTATCAAGCATGACCTTACTGCTGAGCAGCTGGCAGAGCTCCCGCACGTTTTCTTAACGTGGAGCGAAGCAGTGCGAACGGCGGCGAGTAAGCTGTCGCGTAAGTAGAGAGATCTGTTTTGTAGCTGAGATATTTTCGCCTTCTTAGTTTTGACTACTTAATAGTCTAGGATTGTGAGCTTTTTAGCTCGACACCATCGCATTAGTATTGCTACTTTTGAGAGTAGAACAGTGTAGAATAAAAGAATGGAAATTACTGAATCCTGAGCAATGAGACAAAAAAGAAAAAATTGAATATACTACTGTATTTTTCATAAAAACAGAGAATATTATGATTCAGGACGTACAAAATGCAGCCGATTGCTTTGCTGTATACTAAGAGAAATTATGACTATATTGCGAGACGCTGGAGTCAGTAAGAAGCCCACTTATGAATAATGTGACGCATTACTTTATATAATTATGAGACACGGCGTATTGCTAAAATGGCAAAAGTATCCACTTTCAGCTCCATTTAAGCACGGCGAGGCATACTACCCGTAGTAGCACACGCTACCTCCTCCTCTATCATACAAGCCGCCATTCCTCCTCCCGGGCGGCTTGTTTGCGTTATGGAATTTACAATGCTAAAATATGTGCTATCAATATACAGCGTAAAGGAGTTATAATGGCAAGTCAGACAGAGGGTTATCCGTCCCATAATATGTCGCAACAAGGTGACGGGCAACCGAAGTGTATCCACGAAATTTATACTGACAGGATACGTACGGTACTGCAAAATCTTGGAGGCAAGGCGACGATAGTAACATTATTAGAAAATCTCAAGGGTGATAATTGGGTGCAACCTTCAGAGGTATTTCCTGCAATAATGAATGGGGATGGTATTACGCTTAACTTTGATGATGCTACAGTATCGCTCGATTCTTTCAGTGAAATTGAGGCGTAGCGCCCAGTAAACTAGCAAGATTAGTATTTACTCCTCTTGGCAAAATGAATATACTATTGCCATGGCATATCTTGTTGCAGTGTCTGGTGGTGTGGATAGTGTAGTGCTCTTGGATGTGATGGCGGCGCAGGCGACAGAGCCGTTGATTGTGGCGCATGTCGATCATGGGATCCGGGGTGAAGCATCGGCGGCGGATGCGCGCTTTGTGGCAGCACTGGCGGCGCGCTATGGACTACCCTTTGTGTCTACCCGGCTAGAGCTTGGGCCGAATGCAAGCGAAGCAGCAGCGCGAGAGGCTCGGTATGATTTTTTGCTCAATACAGCAGCGCAGTACCAAGCACCAGTGGTAACGGCGCATCATTTGGACGATTTGGTAGAGACAGTGGCGCTTAACTTGGTGCGTGGGACGGGCTGGCGTGGGCTGGCTGTGCTGAACCGCCCTGGGGTGGAGCGGCCACTACTGGGCTGGCGCAAGGCAGATATTCGCGCCTATGCACTGGCTCATCGCCTGGAATGGGTAGAAGATGAGACGAATGCGAGTGACCGCTACACGCGCAATCGGCTGCGGCGCTGCATTCAGCGGCTCCTCACGGCAGAGCAGGCGGCGCAGATTACCGCGCTGCGGCATCGGCAACTCGCCCTGCGTCATACGATTAATGATGAAGTGCAACACCTCTTGCCGCAGTTTGCAGCCGAGCGCTATGGATTTATTATGATCGACGAAGCAAGCGCTCAGGAACTATTGGGTGCGATGATTATGTGGGCGGGTGCGCCGCGCCCAACCCGTCCGCGGCTCGAGCGTGCGGTGCTGGCCATCAAGACTGCTCGCCCAGGCAGTCGCCATGTGGTGGGCGATGGAGTGTATTTACAGTTTAGCCCTCGGCAATTCACTGTAGAAGTGGTACAATAGATCAGATTACTGTGTGAGAATGCAAGCGAACGAAAGGAGTGAGTTCCCTGATGAATAAAAAACCGTCGAAAGCGACCAATGCCCTGCGTCTAGGGCTGTTTTGGGCGATTGTGGTACTGGGTGTGCTGGCATTTTGGGCGATTAATTCGCCGCAGGCCAACCTCAAGGAGGTGCCACTCTCGGACGTGGTGAACCGGGCAAATAATGGCAAAATTGCCAAGATCGAGATCCAAGGCAATGACCTGACTGTTACGCCTAAAGGCCAGTCCAAGCCGACCGAGCGCAGTCTCAAAGAGAATGGCACTATCTATACCCAAGGGCTCAAGCACGACAAAACAGAGGTAAAGGTGCAAAATGAATCACAGACGGGCCTGTTGTTTTGGAATCTCGCACCAATTGTCCTGTCGGTCGTATTGTTTGGCGTTCTCTTTATGTTTATGATGCGCCAAGCCCAGGGACAGAACAGCCAAGCGATGGGCTTTGGTAAGAGTAAGGCCAAGCTGTATGGCCTTGATAAAGAGCGGGTAGTATTTGATGACATTGCGGGTAATGAAAACGCCAAGCAAGATTTGCAAGAGGTGGTGGACTTCCTCAAGCACCCCAAGAAATATCAGAGCCTCGGTGCTAAGATCCCCAAAGGGATTCTCCTTGTTGGTAACCCTGGTACCGGTAAAACGATGTTGGCGCGAGCGGTTGCAGGCGAAGCTAACGTACCGTTCTTTTCCATTAGTGGCTCAGAGTTTGTGGAGATGTTTGTTGGTGTGGGGGCAAGCCGGGTACGCGACCTCTTTGCTAAGGCCAAGAAGAATGCGCCAGCCATTATCTTCATTGATGAGATTGACGCCGTGGGACGTAAGCGTGGCTCTGGCATGGGCGGTGGCCACGATGAGCGCGAGCAGACGTTGAACCAGATTTTGGTAGAGATGGACGGCTTTGAGGCTGACACAAACGTGATTATCCTAGCGGCAACCAACCGAGCCGATGTGCTCGACCCAGCACTGTTGCGCCCAGGCCGTTTTGACCGCCATACGACGATTAGCCTACCCGAGCGCAAAGACCGTGAGGCAATCCTTAAAGTGCACTTCAAGAACAAACCAACCGATGCGTCGGTCGACCTCGACAAACTTGCTGCCAAGACAGCTGGTAGCAGTGGTGCTGACCTCGCGAACATGGCCAACGAAGCAGCGATTATTGCAGCGCGCCGCGGCAAGAAGACGATCACCAACCAAGACCTGACCGAGGCCTTTGAGAAGGTGGCGATTGGTCCCGAGCGCAAAGCCAAGGTAATGACCGACCACGAAAAAGAACTCACGGCGTATCACGAGGCGGGTCATGCCATTGTGGGGCACGTCTTGCCGGATAGCGATCCGGTACATAAGGTGACCATCATCCCGCGTGGTGGTACGGGCGGCGTGACATGGTTCTTGCCTCCAGAAGACAAAAGCTACACCAATGTATACGAGTTTAAGGATATTCTGGCCCGAGCAATGGGTGGGCGGATTGCCGAGAAGCTGATTTATGGCGACGACGGCATTACAACTGGGGCAGGGAGCGACCTACGCAAAGCGACGGAGATTGCCCGTGATATGGTGATTGAGCAGGGCATGGGTGCAAAGCTCCGCGACCAAGTCTTCCATGAAGATAACGGTGGTATGGTGTTCGACAAGATCACTCACGAGCGGCCATATAGCGATGCGACTGCTGAGGCGATTGACCACGAGGTGGAGGCGCTTATCAAAGAGGCTTCTCGCCGTGCTGAGATTGTCCTCTCACACAACCGCCAAGCGCTTGAGAAGCTTAAAGATGAGTTGCTTACTCACGAAACACTAGAAGAAGACGAAGCTAAGGCTGCAATGGCAGATGCCACTTTGCCAACGGAGGCCAAGCTCCATTAGGAGCAGGGAGGTACCAGTGGCACATGGAGCAAATCGTCGGCGTGTCCGCTCAGTCGTCGCCAAAGCAAATAGCAAACTAAACATCAAGAATGCTGCTGCCCTACTAGCAGGCTCAACGTTACTATCGAGCGTTTTAGGGATGTATCGTGAGCGGCTTATTAATGGTATGTATTACGACACCTACAAAGTGGGTGCTGATGCCTATACCGTAGCCTTTACTATCCCCGACTTCATGTTCTTTGTGCTGGTGTCTGGGGCGCTGAGCGTATCCTTTATACCAGTATTTAACCAGCGCTTGGCGTCAGGTAATAAGCAGTCGGCGTGGGATTTGAGCTCGAGCTTGATCAATTTCTTAGCGCTCACGACCTTAGCGGCGAGTATTTTGATTATGATCTTTGCTGAGCCGCTCGTGAATGTTGTGGTGGGGCCGGGGCTCAGCGAGTCAGGGCGGAGCCTGGCAGTGAGTATGATGCGCGTGATTGCGGTCAATCCATTCCTCTTCTCTATTTCTACCGTCATTGCTAGTATGCAGCAGGCGATTGGGCGCTTTACCTTCTATGCGTTGGCACCAACGATCTACAACATTGGTATTATCATCGGTGCGACCTTCTTTACGAACGGTATTAATATCTTTGGCTGGCAGGTGTTTGATGGCGGCATTATGGGTGTAGCACTAGGTGTGGTGCTAGGCTCGGTGCTACAGTTGATTGTTAGCTCGATTGGCCTGCTTGGCTTGGACTTTGACTATCGCTTTATGATTAAGCGCAAGAACAAGAGCTTTCGCCAGGTGCTGCGTCTGCTGCGAACGCGCTCACTGGACCAAGGGATCGACTATCTTAATGGTCTTGTGGAGACAAACCTCGCTTCGCGCATGGCCGATGGGACGGTGCGGGCTTACCAACAGGCGTCGGCATTGTCATTGATGCCAGTGAATTTGATCGGCGTGGCAATTAGCAACGCAGCCTTCCCACAAATGACAGAGCACCTGGGAGCAGGGCGCGAGGATCTCTTCCGTAAAGAATTGCAGGTGATGATCCGGGTGATTATTTGGCTGGCATTGCCAGTGGCGGTTATTACCTATTTTGCACGGGGCTATGTGGTGAGCTTTATCCATAACGGGGGCGACCCAGTGATATCTGGTTTTCTTGGAGTGCTGGTTTTGACGATATTTTTCCGCACGATTTATCATATTGCAGCACGTAGCTTCTATGCGCAGCAAGATACCAAGACCCCGCTTTATATCTCGTTCTTTGCGATTGGGTTTAACATTATCCTGGCGATTATCCTGGTAAATCTCTGGTCGAAGAACCAAAACCCAGGCTATGGCTTGGCTTGGGCGCAGTCTATTACTGCCGTGGTGGAGGTAATTGTCCTCTTCTTCTTCATGGGGCGGCGTATGCCGAGGCTGTTTGACCGTAGCTTCGTCAATAGTATCTACAAGATGGTTATCGCTGCGGTGCCAACTGGTTTAGCTGCCTACCTGAGTGTGGTGATGATCCCCTTTGGTACGAACGATAAGAGTTTCTTCCTCGCCTTCCCGAAATTTATTATGATCACAGTAGTGAGCTTTGCGGTTTATATATGGTTCAGCCGGCGACTGCGGCTTAAAGAGGCCGAGCCAGTGCTTAATCGGTTGCGGCAGATCTTCTTTGGACGGATTAACCTTGGCTGGAACTGGAAACGCTAGCGTATGGAACATATCCGTAATTTCTGCATCATCGCCCATATCGACCACGGCAAGAGCACCTTGGCCGACCGCATGATGGAGCTAACAGGCACCGTTACTAAGCGGGATATGAAGCAGCAATTGCTGGATAGTATGGATCTGGAGCGCGAGAAGGGGATTACCATCAAGCTCGCCCCGGTGCGGATGAAGTATGAGTATGGTGCGGAGGATGCAAACCCTACTCGTGCGCAGGCAGCGAGTGTGCCAGTATCTAACCAAAGTGATAATACCGTGCCTCAACCTGGCATCTACGACCTCAACCTGATCGATACCCCCGGCCATGTTGACTTCAGCTACGAAGTATCACGTAGCTTGCAGGCCTGCGAAGGCGCGGTGCTGGTGGTGGATGCTAGCCAGGGGATCCAGGCGCAGACGCTCGCTAATGTGTACCTCGCGATGGAGCAGGACCTCACGATCATTCCGGTGCTCAATAAAGTTGACCTGCCAGCAGCCGATGTGCCGCGCGTTTCCAAGCAGGTGATTAATCTACTCGGCTGCGATGAGAGCGACATTATTCATATCTCAGCTAAGACTGGGCAGAATGTATCGCAGGTGCTGCGGGCTATCGTCGAGCGTATCCCGGCACCAGTGTCGCCACTGGCGGTGCAGGCTGAGCACATGGCCGCGCAGGGTAGTTATAGGCCGGCCGTACCAACGCGCGCCCTGATTTTTGATAGCTACTATGACGACTACCGGGGGGTTATCCTCTACGTGCGAGTGGTAGATGGCACGATACCGAAAGGTGCGGACATCACCATGATGGCTACCGGAGCCCGCGGCCTCGCCCTGGAGGTAGGGCACCTGAGCCCAACTATGCAGCCCGACCCACTGCTTGGCACTGGCGAAATCGGCTACATCGTCACTAACCTGAAAACTACGCGTGAGGCGCGGGTGGGCGATACGGTGACACTCAAGAAATATATGACGAAAGAATAGCGAGCACGATGAGCGATGATACAACGAATAAGTATACAGCCTCGCTCAAAAGGTGGCGCACGCAGTCATCACAAATACTCTTCGAGCACCCTCGGTTCACCGTCGCAGAAGATACAATAGAGCTACCAAATGGAAAGACCATCCAATATATCCATTATCCCTACCATGGGCATGGTGGGGTAATCGTAGTGTGTCGCCGAGGCAATAATATTTTGGTGCAGCAAGAGTATTCGTATCCGGTGGACGAGGTGTTGTATCAGTTCCCAGGCGGGAAGATTGAAGCGGGTGAGGATGTGTGTGCGGCGGCGCAGCGAGAGCTGGCTGAGGAGTCGGGCATTGCCATGACAGGTGTGCGAGCGTGTGGTTGGCTCTATGCCGACAATCGTCGCACCAGCGCGAAGCTCCACGTGGTTTACGGCGAATATGCTGGGACAAACCATCACCACCAGCCAGATAGCACCGAGCAAATTATCTCTGAGTGGCTGCCAATTGCCACCATCAACCACATGGTCGCTACTGGTGTAATCACCAACTACGCCATGCTCGCTGCCTGGGCCTTGCTCGCCAGTACCCTCCAGCAAGCAGGAGATTCTCGTGCGGACGAGTAGTGTGGAATTGCCATCGGTCAGTGAACTGCGCACAATGATGCGCCAAGAATCGCCACGGTTAGCTCGGCACCAGGATTATCTTGACGCACGGCCATGGTTGTTTGCGGAACTGAAATGGATTGCACATCACGCTGGTATCGATACAGCTGTTTTTGATCATTATGCGGTGTACGATTTTGATGATACTATATCGAAGCTTCATCAGTTTACGACACAATTAACTGATTACTTGGCTCAACATGCTCATCACAGCGAAGCTGCTACACTCTATGAGGTGCTCGCAAAGGGTAACCCACCAAGGCGGTCGGATGTCATACTGGTGTTTGGTTCGGCAGAGAATCGGCGAATTGCCACTGCAGTGGAGCTGTATCATGCTGGTGTTGCTCCCAAAATAACGATTGCTGGTGCCTCGCCGCGCTGGGCAGTTGCCTACGGCAAAGGTACTCCTATGGCCGAAGCTTGGCGCATGGCGGAGTATGCTCAAGGCCATGGTGTCCCGGCAAGAGATATCATCATCGAAGATCAATCAATATCTATCCCAGACAATGTGAAGCGCAGTATTGATTGCTGGGAAGCGATGTTGTGGTTTCCACAGCGTATTACACTGGTGACGAGCGAATTTAATGTTCGCCGTGCAGAGATGAATATGTATAAGTTTGTGCCGTGGCCAGTAGAGATCTTTGCCACAAGCCCTGAGCCAAGCCCAGCCTTAGGAGTGGACACATGGATAGCAACCGACCGTGGCCGCCGTCTCATCCTCAACGAATATGCTAAAATCATAATAGAAAGTACCATTGATCATCTGCTGGCGGCAGAGAAGGGAGTGTGAATATGGGGTACGTTGGCTCGTATGTGTGGCAGTTGCGCCAGAAGGTTGGGGATAAGAAATTACTCACGACAACTGTTGATGTCTTGCCTGTTGATGAAGCAGGGCGCGTCAAACTCATCTACGCCAAAGCCTTTGATCGATGGAGTACAGTAGGTGGACACGTCGAGGAAGGCGATAGTTATACCAGTGCGGCACTACATGAGCTGCGTGAAGAAGCAGGAATCACTGCGCACGCCAGCGACCTTGAGCTCTTTGCAACGCAGTCTGGCCCAGGACGGGTGTATCATTATCCTGATGGTGACACACAAGCCTTTACTGTAGTGTTTTGCCTCAAGCAATGGCAAAGCGAGGCATCGCATACTGATACTGAGGAAGTAGCGACAGGCCAGTGGTTCTCGCTAGACGAAGCATTGCAGCTCAATACGAATGACGCCACACGCCAGATTCTCACTGCCTACCAGAGGTATAACGAGACGGGTGTGGTGCAGATGATAGAGGAACGGTAATACTCTACCTAATAGAGGATCGGTATGATGCAGAAAAGAACCCTTACGACATATATCCTTTGCGGTGGTGCAGAGCGTTGGGTGGGTAACTTTGGTAGCTATTTGCAAAATTTCTTTGCAGGACGGCAAGATGAACTTAAGATTCTTGATGTGTTCTTTGCTAGCCCGCATGAAGAATGGCAACAGAAGTTTGATGATTGGGCGGGCTGGTATAACCAATATCTCCCTGCGGCGAAACGAGAATTGGCAATCAAAGGCCGTTTTGCTGAGCAAGTTCGACGTGCTCATATTATCTACGTTCACGGTGGTAGGACAATTCGACTTTTGCAAGAACTTCGTGACTTCTCAGAGGTAGAACGACTACTGCGTGGCAAAGTTTATATTGGTTCATCAGCTGGAGCGAATTATCTTGCACAGCATTTTTTAAGCCATCGAGGAGTTGATGCTGGTTCGGCTATCTTGCCAATGAATGTCGTTGTCCATTATAATGCTGATAATCCTGCGGAGCGGCGTACTGTTGCAGATGCCGATGCGCTCGCAACGGCGTTTCCTATGGTGCCAACAGTGCGACTGCATGAAGGTGAGCATGTTCATATAAAGAGGTAACCATGATGAGCAAATTCGACGCCATGGTACCAGAAGAAATTGGCCAGCTCTTTCCTATAGAGGTGGTACCATATGATGAACGGTGGCAACAGTTATTCATGGCTGAGGCAGCGCGGGTAAGTGGTACGCTGGGTGATGAGGTGTGTGCCATCGAGCATATTGGTAGCACAGCGGTGCCGGGATTGGCAGCCAAACCAATCATAGATAGCCTACTCCTTGTGAGCAAGCTTGATAGTAGAGCGAAGCAGCGGCTGATAGAGAAGCTTCGCCCGCTTGGCTACGAAAATATGACTAATGCTGAGACAGAACTGACAATGGAGTTTGGAAAAGGCTATGACGTGGATGATCCGCTACGCCAGAAGTATCATCTCCATGTCGAGCAGGCAAAGGTGATGCCGTCGCCAAAGATTATCTTTCGTGATCGCCTGCGGAGTAGCCGCGTCTTGCGCGAGAAGTATACCAAACTCAAACGCGAGCTGGCGCAGCAGTATCGGCATAACAGAGAGGCATATACGGCAGGTAAGGCAGCTTTTGTGCGAAAGGTATCGTCCAATTCATTTCCTTCAACTTAAGAAGTGACTAAATGTTAGGTGCGGAGTAGGGAAGTACCATTGACATTTATAAACAATAGTTATATCATGAGATTCATTAATAAGCTATTTATGGAGTATCGTGCTGTGAAAGAAAAGCGTAGTCTTTTAAAAAATATAAGTGCTTCTTGGGATATTATCAGTCTTGGCGGGAATGTTCTTAAGTTCAGGGGGGGGTAGATCAAAGGGATGCGCAGCTTGGTAAATTGTCGGCTGAGCTAGCCGCGAAGGTAGAAACCGGTGATATGGATCCTGTTATTGCTGAGGATGAGATGAGTAGAGCAGCTCGTCCACAGTCAGCCCAGGAAGCAATGCTTACAGATCCCAATGCTGAAAAGGCTAGCATACGCCTTAGTCGTCTTGCTGAGGGCGGCCACGTTGACCCTGTAGTAGCAGAGGACCTTCTTAATTCTGGTTTTCATCGCTATACCACAGAAAAGACTTTAGAGCATATAAAACGCAAGACACCCTAGATGGAAGTGTGTAAGCTGCGGGCTATGTATCCCCGTCGTGCCAGCAAGGTGTTATAATATAGCTTAATATGTCGTTAATAACTGTCCAGCCCCTCCCTGGCTACAAAGAAGTCAAGCCCTTCGTCTACGCAGGGTTCTTTCCGGTGAGCAACGAAGATTACAATGACCTCAAGGAGGCGATTGAGAAGCTGAGCCTGAGTGATAGTGCGCTGCAGTTCGAGCCGGAGAATTCGCCGGTGTTGGGTTATGGTGTGCGGATTGGCTTCCTTGGTCTCTTGCATATGGATATCATTCGTGAGCGGCTCGAGCGCGAGTACAATCTAGATCTGATCGTCACCAATCCGAGCACCGACTACCAAGTGAGCTTAACCAATGGTGATGAGCTGGATATCAAGTCTGCCAGCGAATTGCCTGACCCAGCCCAGATCAAGGAGATTCGCGAGCCGTGGATTGATGGTGAGATCGTTGTGCCTCAAGATTACATCGGCGCAGTGATTCAGCTCATCGTCAGCAAGCGTGGCCGGCAAAAGAACCTCAGTTACATCGACGAGCGTGCCCTCATCTCCTTTGCGGCGCCACTGGCCAATCTCCTGACGGATTTTTATGACCAACTCAAGTCGGTCACCAGTGGCTACGGCTCGTTTAATTATGAGTTGCGGGGCTACCAAGCGGAGGATTTGGTGCGCGTGGATTTCTACGTGGCAGGTGAGATGGTTGATGCGCTCAGCGTCATGTGTCATCGCTCGGAGTCGCAGCGGCTGGGGCGCGAGGTGGTGAAGAAGCTCAAGGATGTCGTGCCGCGCCAGAGCTTTGAGGTGGCACTGCAGGCGGCGATTGGTGGAAAGTTTATTGCCCGCGAAAATATTGGTGCCTACCGCAAAGATGTGACGGGCTATCTCTACGGCGGTGATGTAAGCCGCAAGAAGAAACTCCTCGCCAAGCAAGCTCGTGGCAAGAAGCGCATGAAACGCTTTGGTAAAGTCGATATCCCTAGCGAAGCCTTTACGGTAATGCTCAAGCGAGACTAACAACTAACAGGGGTTGTGTGCAAGTGCAGATACGTTATGATCGATTGGTGGCCGATATAGACAGAGCACCAGTGTATGACAATGTGCCACCTGCAGAGAGAGCGATTATCGGTATTGGCGAGCGGTGAGCTTAGCGCGGCTTGCGCTAGAACTCAGCAGCGGCAACGATGCGCTTACTCTTGATGGCATGCCAGTGCATTTTACTTGTCACTATACGGATGCACGGCGCAGTCAATTGCCCGTGGCCAGTGGACATACCAAACGCGCGGTAGAGAAGAGGAGATTGCGGCAACGATTCATCATGAGTTTCGACCTGAGCAGCAGCTCCAACCAGCATTGATTATTGCACATCGGCAATATCACGCTGTAACGAAACCAGATTATATGGGAATGCCTGATTGTGTGCGTATCGGAGGACATATGACAGATATCGATCAGTACTCCCAAGAGTTCCTGGAAGACTACTTTCATATAGATCTAGACAATATCAAGAATAATAACTAACTTCTTACGGCAAGGGTGAGAAGCCACTCTCTATGATGTGCTATCATAAATATGATATGACTATGACGAATCTTCAATCACTTATCGAACAGTATCAGCCAACTGAGGCAGTGCGCCAGCTTGTATGCGACACGAGGATTGTGCTGCTCGTTGGCATTTCTGGGGCTGGCAAGGATACGACTAAGCAGCGGTTGCTCGCGAGCACCGAGTTTGCCGATATCGTCTCGTACACCACCCGTCAGCCTCGCCAAAACAAAGGTGTATGGGAGCAAAAGGGAGTCGACTATCATTATATCGATGAAGCAACTGCCGCAGAACTGTTGCAAAGCCGTGCTTTTGTAGAGGCGAAGTTTGTCCATGGGACGCTCTATGGTACAGGGGTCAGGCAGATTCAGGATATTCGCGATGCGGGTAAGATTGCTGTGACAGATATTGATGTGCAGGGTGTTGATGAGTATAAGAAGCTTTCTCCAGGTGTGGTCGCGATATTTCTCTTGCCGCCGAACTTTCAAGAGTGGCAGCGACGCCTCAGTGTGCGCTATACCTCGCAGGCGGAGTTTGATCGTGAGTGGCCCAAGCGCTATACCAGTGCAATTCGCGAGATCACCCACGCACTCGAAGTCCCATACTACCACTTCGTCATCAACGATGATATCGACGAGACGGCGCGCATTGTGCGGGCGATTGCCTCCAAGCCGGATGTGTATAATCGCAAGGACGACGAAGCTCGCTTGGCGGCGCGAGACTTGCTCGATAGCCTCTTGCGCGAGCACCCGGAGCATGTATGAGTAAGCAAGCCACGCATGCTGCCGCTGAGCCAGGTGATGTAGAACATAAGCAGCGCTCATCTCTGGCGCTGCGTCGACCAGTGTGGTCGCCCACGGCGTTGGTCGATCAAGGGTTCTTTATTTTTGCGGGGGCGGCGTCATTTTGGTTTGTTTGGCTAGTGTGGCGCGAGGGCTGGCACACTGGTGGCTGGTGGCTGGTGGGTTTTTTTGCTGTGGTGTGGGTGATCACGGCATATTTCGCATTGCCGCGCTTGCACCGTATCTTAAGCAGTATTTATGTGCCCAATTATTTCATTGGCCGAACACGCACCACAGATGGCCTCCTCGGAGATCCGGTTAATCTCGCCTTTCGTGGTAGCGAGGCCCAGCTACACCGTGCCATGACGGCCGCTGGCTGGGCGCTGGCTGATGACGTGACGGTGCGCTCGTCGTGGCGGATTATCCTTGCCACATTGACTCGCCGCAGCTATCCTAATGCACCAGTCTCACCCCTAGTGCTGTTTGGCCGGCAGCAGGACTTTGCCTACCAGCAGGAGATTGATGGCAACCCGGGCAAGCGTCACCACGTGCGCTTTTGGCGCTGCCCCCAGGGGTGGTTGTTGCCCGGTGGGCATCAGGTGGACTGGCTCGCGGCTGGTACGTACGACAAGAGTGTGGGGCTATCAATCTTTACGTTGCAAGTGACGCACAAGATCGACGAAAATACTGACATTGAGCGCGACTACGTCGTCAAGACAGTCACGCGTGCGCTTCGTTCGATTGAGCTAACGGTGCTGGAGGATTTCTCGACGGGCTACCACTCACGCAACGGGGGTGGGGATAATATTATTACCGATGGCGACCTGCCCGTTATCGAGCTTGGCCGTGTCCGCGCCAAAGCAGGCGAAGACGAGGACGTGCCTTCCGATCTGATTCTCGACGCAACGACGCACGAGACCATGCCTGATGAACACGCTACTCTCATGTCGCAATTTTTGAGCCGCCGCCCACCACAGATCGCCCTTGGGATTATTATGATTGGCCTGGCGATTGCTGTGGCCACGATGAGTACCTTCTTCGAGATTCTCAACTTTAGCCACTTGCGCATGGAGGTGGTGCGGATCTTTCACGACAGTGGACTGCCGCTGCAGAGTATTGAGAGTACTACGCATATCGTAGCGACTATCTCAGCCATTGTATCGACGACATGGATTGGCATCGTAATTTTTCTTGCGGGGCTAACCTTCCGCGGCAGCGACCGCTCGCGGATTTTGCTGATGAGCATTGCTAGCCTTGCAGCGGTGATTAGTTCATTTGGGCTGACGATCGGTAGGGTCACGTGGTCGGCGGCTGGTACACTGCTCTTCATTGGTGTCAACATCGTCATCGTGCTCATGTTCTCCACCGACGCTGCCCGACGCTTCACGCGGGCACGCAGTGGAAAGTAATGGCCGCAAATTTGTAGGTTATATCCGGTACTGTTACGCTGTTTCTACTCTGGTATGGTGAGAGGGGATAGGCTACTTCATCTGATGGAGCTACTATCGATCGTAACAATTAACCCTGACCTCAGGGAGAGGAGCTGAATAATTACGAATAATATTCATCCTTACCAATCTTCCAGGAAAGGGGTGATAACAACGAGAGGTGTGAGAACTGGCAAAGCTTTGGCAGCTCAAATTTACTCAGATTGACAACAGGGCAAAAAATCGCTACACTACCTGATATTGTGACAGAGCAGATTGGTGATTTTGACGGTATTGTCAAGGGTCTTAGTACTGGTCCTGATCTTGATAGTTATATTCCTAAACAATGTCGAGAGTGCCCACAGCTAGCAGGGATAATAGAGGCGCTCAAAATGGCATTAGCGCAGAAGGAAGCGCTGGAGCGTACGGCGCTGGAGACGGCAGACAATATTACAACATGGCTACGAGTGCAAGGCATGTCTGAGGAGGAGATAGAGCAGATCCTAGAGGACCCAAAGCGGCTAGAAGAGGCACGAGCTGAGTATGGGAAGATCGTAGAGATGAAGCTTGCTATAGGGGGTGCCGCGTTCAATCAGCTGCTGCCAGGAATAGAAAAGCAAACAGCAGGCTGTCCTGGAATTATAAAATGCATAAGTCGAGATGGAGAAACGGTTGTAGAGGTGTGCGGCTCACACACTATGCCCAATGGGAAAAGTGACGAAGTAGCGACAGTCCGTCGTACTGGCAGAGGTGAGCAGGACCCATCCGAATCAGGCACCTCCGACTAATAGCAGTCTATTTGCGCCAATAAATAACGACAGAGGGATATACAAAACACCGATGGCATCAGACAAAGAACGAGAATTTTATGGCATTGTGGAGGGGCTTGATGAGCCAGATATATCTGCGGCTTCTTATATCCCCAAGCAGTGCTATGGCTGCCCGCGAGCAGCCGAGTTGCGCCGCAGGATAGCAATGACGGCTTGGACGTATAGTGAGCTCTGGAAAAATTGCTTTGACATTGCAGATGGCGACCCCGACCTGGGTAAGGCCATCGTGCGTGCTATGGATCGGCTCAAGCAGCAGAATCTACAGGCAAGAAATGAACTGAGCCAGCTCATTGCTCAGTGTAAGGAGTGCTAGTTGTGATAAGTAAAATAGTGAAAAGAAATAGCAGAGTGACAGAGGTAACAGCCACTGCATGTATGTTGCTATCACTCCCGCGTCGTGAAATGATCGAGAGTGCAATAATCAAGCGGCATGATCTCGACGACCAAGGAACAGGAGGATAGATCGCTGTGACACGTCTCGCTAGCAGACGAAGCTCAGCAGCAAGAAATAGACTACATCTTCCACTAGCTCATTAGCACTCTATTGACGAGAGTGCCAACTCTGCGCTATAATGCGATCATGACAGAGCGGCAACAAGCGATTCTTTCTGCTATCATCGAGCAATACGCCGAGATTGCTGCCCCTGTGGGGAGTGTGACGCTGGCGAAGCTATTTGGGGTGTCTAGTGCAACCATTCGTAGCGAGATGGCTAAGCTCGAGGAGATGGGCTTCGTCAAGGCACCGCACACCAGTGCTGGGCGTATCCCCACCAGCAAGGGCTACCGCTTCTACGTCAACGGTATCACTAACGCTCAGATGAGTGAGCTCCCTAGCGGGATTGACCGTAGCACTAAGGCTATTGAAGCGCACGTCAACTCACATCTCGATGCAGCCGATCGAGCTATTCGCAGTGCGGTGAATAGCCTCGTCGAGCTCACGGGTAACCTGGGCTTTGCTACCATTGGCAGTGAGCTCTATATGAATGGCATTAGTCGGCTCTTTAGTCAGCCAGAATTTCTTGAGGGCAAGCATGTCCAATCAGTGGCGCATTTGATTGACAATATCGAGCCGTGGCTGCGCGAAGCTCGGCCCAACGAGCCGCTCAATGTCTTCATCGGCAGTGAAAACCCCATCGGCAAGAGCAGTGATGCGACGCTCATCATTAGCAAATTTCGCTCGCCCTATAGCGACCGCAGCTACATTGGTGTAATTGGTCCCATGCGCCAGCACTACCGCCGTACCATCGAGCTCGTCAAGCGTACTGGGGTGATGCTGGAGGAGATATTATAATGACACGACCACTGTTATTTGCGTTGCAGCCGTGCTATACTATGAAGGATAATGACGACTGAGTAGCCTGCTCAGTACCACAGGCAAAACCACTAGGCAGGAGGAATGATATCGATGACAAAACACAAGAAAGTGCCAAATACAACGGAGCTTGAGCAGCAGATTGGCGAGCTCACCCAGGATTTGCAGCGCACTAGAGCAGACTTTGAGAATTATCGCAAACGTGTTGATGCCGAAAAATCCCAGGCCAAAGCAGTAGGTGCTCAGCAAGCAATTCGCAAGCTCCTGCCTGTGATTGATACGATCGAGCGCGCCACTGCCAACGTCCCCAAGAAGCTCCAGAACGACACATGGGCAAGTGGAGTAGTAGCGATGTCGAAGAAGCTCGATGGCTTGATGGCAGAGTTCAAGCTTGAGCCGATCGTGGTTGAGCTTGGCGCGACCGAGTTTGATCCAGACCTCCACGAAGCTGTCTCAATGGATGATGAAGGTGGCGACAAAGAAGTTATTAGCGAAGAGCTGCAGCGCGGCTATAAGCTTGATGGCCACGTCCTGCGCCATGCTATGGTGCGGGTCAGCCGGCAGCCGTAGGAGTGAGTGGGATGAGGCGTTGGCTGCTTGCAGGAACACTCATCATATTAGCAACACTTAGTGTTGGCAGTGCTCAGACTCATGCAACGCCACTGGCCAACCAAGCTGACATTACAGTGGTTAAGCAAGCGAGCACAGCCTATCAAGCCTTTACACGTGAGCTTTATGCCACTCAGCCCAAGAAGGACTCTATTGATGAACGAGCCAAGCAGGCCGCAGCAGCCTTTGCGGTAGTAGCCGGGCACTCATTTTCGGCGCAGCTTGGCGATGAGTACAGCCGTCATGCGGCAGCTGTGAAGGAAAAAGCCTCAGCCGTCAAGACGCTTCTTGAACGTGCTCCGCAAACCTTTGCTAGCAAAGATACGCAGGCTGCAGCAATCTATTTGACAGATGTAGAAACAGCGGTAAGTCAGTACGACTCAGCCGTTGGTGTGCTTAATACAACAGTCGACGATGCCAACCAAGCGACGAATCGCCTCTATTTGTTTATGGTGATTGGTGCTGGACTCGTGGCGGCAGTCGCTGCAGTCTGGGCGCGGCGCCAGCATACCCGGACATTTGCTAGTAAGCGTGTAGTGCGGGCACGCTGGGCGGTGGTTGCAGCAGCGGCAGCACCACTGGTGGGTGCAGTTTCGCTCTATGTAATATTTATCCAAGGGAGTGATACACGGGTTGTGCGCGGCGTGGGCTACGCGGTGTTGACTGGTGGTGTAGCAGTTCTTATCTATGCAGTGATGGCGTATTGGCGTCTCCGGCGGGCTGAGACGCTCGCTGCGGCAATTACTGCGGGCGATGAGATCTACCAGTGGTGAGCAAAATCTATTAGCACTCTTGACAGCCGAGTGCTAGCTCGCTATACTAAACCTATTGGCACTCGACTCCAAAGAGTGCTAGAATAGACAAGATGTTAATAGCCGAAACAATAAACTAACAACGTTGCGTCGCTGCCAGCAGGGCAGGCGCACAGGAGGAAACTATATGGGTAAAACTATCGGTATCGACCTTGGTACAACCAACAGTGCCTTTGCGTACTTAATCGCGGGCAAGCCAGAAGTTATCACTAATGCTGAGGGCAACCGCACCACACCGTCAGTGGTAGCAATCAACAAAAAAGGTGAGCGCCTTGTGGGGCAGGTGGCCCAGCGCCAGCGCGTGACTAACCCGAAAAATACAATCTATGGCGTCAAGCGCTTGATTGGCCGCAAATTCACCGACAAAGAAGTTCAGAAAGATCTCGACATCATGCCATACGAGATCGTCAAGAAGGGCAATGCCGTTGCCGTTAAGCTAGGCGATAAAGAATACACGCCAGAAGAAGTGAGCGCCATGATCCTAAGCAAGATCAAGGCTGATGCCGAAGCCTTCTTGGGTGAGAAGGTAACGAAGGCGGTCATTACCGTGCCAGCCTACTTCGACGATTCGCAGCGCCAGGCTACCAAGGATGCCGGTAAGATTGCTGGCCTAGAAGTCGAGCGTATCATCAATGAGCCAACGGCGGCTGCTCTCGCCTATGGTCTCGATAAGGGCAAAGAAGAGAACATCGTTGTCTTTGACCTTGGTGGTGGTACCTTCGATGTGTCGGTGCTAGAGATCAACGGTGATATTTTCCAGGTGCAGTCAACCAATGGCGACACCCACCTTGGTGGTGAAGACTTCGACAACGCCATCGTCAACTACTTCCTCGATGACTTCAAGGCCAAAGAAGGTATTGATCTGCGCAAAGATAACGCCGCTATGCAGCGCCTCAAGGACGAAGCTGAGAAGGCAAAGAAAGAGCTCTCGACTGTTACTGAGTATGATGTCAATATTCCATTCATCACAGCTGATGCCGATGGGCCAAAGCACTTCGAGATGAGCCTGACGCGAGCTAAACTTGAGGACTTGGTGAAGGATCTACTCGACCGCCTCGATGGGCCAGTAGAAAAAGCGCTCAAAGATGCAAAGCTGAGCAAGTCTGATATCGGCAACATCGTCATGGTTGGTGGTATGACTCGCATGCCAGCAGTGGTTGAGCGGGTGAAGAAGCTGTTTGGCAAAGACCCGATGCAAGGCGTCAACCCAGACGAAGTAGTGGCTGTTGGTGCGGCCATCCAGGGCGGTGTGCTAGCTGGTGATGTTAAGAGTGTGCTACTGCTGGATGTAACACCGCTAAGCCTCGGCATTGAGACAATGGGCGGCGTATCAACCAAGCTAATTGAGCGCAATACCACTGTGCCAACCAGCAAGAGTGAAGTATTCTCAACCGCAGCAGACAACCAGCCACAAGTGGAGATCCATGTTTTGCAGGGCGAGCGCGAGTTTGCCAACGACAACAAGAGCCTAGGCCGCTTCGTGCTAGATGGCATTGCACCAGCACCACGCGGTGTGCCACAGATTGAAGTGACCTTCAACATTGACGCCAATGGTATCCTCAGCGTCACCGCTAAGGACAAAGGCACAGGCAAAGAGCAGTCGATCACCATCCAAAACTCTGGCAACATGAGCAAGGAAGACATCGAGAAGGCACAGAAGGAAGCTGAGCTCCACGCCGACGAAGACAAGAAAAAGCGTGAAGTAATTGATGCCAAGAACCACCTCGAGAACGCCATCTACCAGGCGAAGAAGATGCCTGATGAGTTTAAGGACAAGATCTCGAGCGACGACAAGAAGACGCTGGAAGATGCCATTGCCGAAGCTGAGAAGCATAAGAATGCAGAAGACAAAGACGAGCTTGAGGCTGCCACCAAGGCGCTGGGCGACGTGACAATGTCTATCGGTGCTAAACTCTATCAGCAGCAAGCTGAGGACAAAAAAGCCGAAGAAGAAGCTGATGCCAAGGCGAAAGAGACCAACAAGAAGCCTGGCAAAGATGAACCCGTCGAAGGCGAAGTTGTCGACGACAAAAGCAGCGACAAGAAGTAACATGACACTATAGCTCAGCTGCATTGCAAATAGCCATCTGGAAAGGGTGGCTATTTACTTAGTATCATAAGTGACTAGGTGGTGACGAACGCCTTAAGTAAATCTACAAAGAAAATAAGAAGCTCACCTAGTGTGAGCTTCTTATTGCGCTGACCTCTGTTATTTAATATCCATCAACTCAATGTCAAACACGAGATCACTATTGGGTGGAATATTAGCGGCAGCGCGAACGGAGCCGTAGGCCATCTCGCTTGGGATGATGAGTCGGCGCATGCCACCAACCTTCATGCCAGGCACGCCCTCTGTCCAGCCGCGGATGACTTGGTCGAGGCCGAAGGTAACGGGCTGACCAAAGTCGTGGCTGCTCTGGAATATGATGCCATTTTTGCACAGTGCACCAGTATAGTGTGCGGTGATAGTCGCGCCAGCTGGTACCTCGGCACCAGTGCCAGGGATAATGTCGATGATTTGCAGTGCGTCGACTTTGGCTATAGGTGTAAAGTCGGCGAGTTTGGTTCCTTCGTATCGTGTCATGACTCTATTATACCATTATGCGTATTCCGCCGCGCCACGCAGTTGAGCGGTGGGATGGCTGTGCTGGGTGGAGTGTGATCGACGACTATGACCTGCTGTAGCTGTGGATAGCGTGCGAAGAGACGACCAAGCGTGTGCGTCATGGCGCTGGTGTAGCGTTCTTCATCTGGCGCTGTGGCATAGCGAGCTCCCTCCTCGAGCGGTGTCGCCCAGCAGCAGCTGGCGTGGATGGCACGGGTGTCTTGGGGAAGCTCAGGATATTGCACGCCATAGCCCACTAAATCGGCACACACAGCAGATAACGTGCGAGTACACCGTTGCTGCAATGTGTTGCTTGCGGTGAATGTCCCTCGCTCGGCTGAGCTAAAAATCGTGCGTTTGCGCTCAAGCACGCGCCGTATACCATTGGTAATAATCATCAGTGAATTGTAGATACCGTGTGGTTGGTATTCTGGTGCACCCACCACAAGCTCCGCTGTGGGCATAGAGGTAGAGAGTTCCTGTAGCTCGGCGAGGCGATCATTTACCACTGCATGTTGGTCTGGGATTTCAGCCAGCTCCATGTCTGCCGTCGTCATGAGTTCGGGGCTGATGAAGCGATGGGCGGGGTTATCGGCAGCTGCTTGGCGTATCAGATTTATGTACTCGCGCCAGGTATTGGCAGAAACACCAACTGTTGGTGTTTCTGATGATAGTTGCTCAGGGTGAAACACACCTGTTTGGCGGTGCCACTGGATATCATAATGGCGGGCTTGTTCGCGTGGTGGTTTATGATGCATAAATATATCATACGATATACCAGCCTGCAAAGCAAACATACGCAAAATATCTCAATAGTATAGAAGAATTGGTGGGTGTTGATGAGCAAAGCAAGGAATGTGGCAGCCCTGACGGGTTAGTTTTGGCTAGACTGTATATCCGCACATGATGAATTGTGATTATAGATTGATATCAGGGAAGAGGGTTAGGATCCACACAAAGTGTTCTTTATTGATACCGCCACTGCGCCATATCACGGTTATAGACATCGATGATTCGCGGTGTCAGTAGGGTAGAGATGCCGGCTGGGGGTAGGCTAGCGGGGCGCTGGCGCAGGGCGTAGTCGAGCAGCTTAGTATCGGTGTAGCTGAGCCTAGGCGGCAGCGGCTGGCTCAGCAGGCTGGCTTTGTCCTTTGTCGAGAGCACAAAGCCCCACTCACCAAAGGAAGGCACATTAATACTAAAAGGCGTGATATGCCGCTGGGGCTGGGCAGATGTGATAGTACTGGCTACCGTTGCGAAGGCGTGTGGCGAAAAGTACGACGACGTCGCTTGGGTGATCATTACTCCAGTGGGGCTGAGAATACGCTCAGCCTGGCGGTAGAATTGCTGCGAGTAGAGCTTGGCCAAGCGGTCGTTCGATGGGTCGACCAGGTCGATTAGAATGGCATCATACGCCTGGTGCGTATTGAAGGCAAATAAAAAAGCGTCCTCATTGACGACGCGCACTTTGGGGCTAGCAAGCGAGCGCTTGTTTTGCTCAGTCAGCAGGGGATTCGTGCGCGCCAGCTGCGTCATAGCTGGGTCGATATCCACCAGGGTGATGTGCTCTACGCTCGGGTACTTAAGGATCTCGCGCGCGAGCAGTCCGTCGCCACCGCCCATAATCAACACGTTTTTAGGCCGCTCTACTGCCGTCATAGCCGCACTAGCCAGCGTTTCGTGGTAGCGGGCTTCGTCCAGGCTAGAAAACTGCAGATTGTTATTCAGATACAGGCGTAAATCCTGCTTGTACTTGGTGAGGACGATCTTTTGGTAAGCCGACTGCTGGTAGAGGATAACCGGGTCTTTATAGGCCTTGGTATCAATGCGATGCTCCAGCCAGCTGGCACCAAAGAATAACCCCAGCAGCAGAATGGTTGCTACCACACTGGCAGTTAGAAGTTTGCGCGAAGTCTTCAGCTGCAAGAGAATCAGCACTGCCACGGCGATGTTAAGCGTGGCAATTAAGTAGGTGCTGCGCATTAGGCCGAGGCTGGGTAGCAAGAAGAGCGGGAAGATCAGCGAAGCCACCAGCGCGCCAAAGTAATCGATCGCGAGCACCTTACTGAGGAGCTCCACTGAAGACGGCCGGCCGTACCGCGTAAACATCTTGACGAGCAGCGGGATCTCCAGGCCGATCAGCACACCAATCACCAGGCTAATCAGCGCAAAGACTGGCCAGTGTAGCTTGCTTAAGCTAAAGGCGCTGTATAGCAGTAGCACCGAATTACCACCCACTAGCCCGAGCAGGATTTCATTCACGGCGAAGCTTGTGGCTGGGTGCCAGTGAATATGTCGCACCAGTAGCGACCCCACCCCCATGCCAAAGAGGGTTATACCAGTTGCCAGGCTAAAACTCAGGATTGAATCGCCCACCAGGTACGAGGCAGCCGTGCCCAAGATGAGCTCGTAGATGAGTCCGCCAATTGCCACGAGGAGCGCTGCCGCAAACAGCGCGATATTTTCCTTGTCGGTGATACGCTTGGTGCCCGGTGGCGTGACGCGAGTATGTGCCATAGTGTCTTTCGTCTACCTTTTGCGCCCAGGTTATTTGCCTACGCCGCCACTGCCACCGCCATAGACGCTGCGCCCGTGGTACGTGCCGCTGCCGTGCGAATCATCGTGGCCAAAGAACTCATCGTAAATGGCAAATAGCAGTGCGCCAACAAAGCTGATGATCATCACCCAGCGCCAAAACAGCGGCCAGTTGCGTGGACGGATGAGCCGGCCAAATAGTTCCTTTTGCTGCGCATCGGACAAGGGTGTTTTGCGGTAAACATCGTACTCACGCCGGTTGTATTTTTCTACTGTGTAGGTGGTGGTAGCGCCGGTCTCGGTGTCGGTGTAGTGCAGACTGGCGTAGGCCATTGGTTCACCCTCGAAGACCTGGTAGGCGTTCTTGCCGTGGATGGCCATAATGGTGCCTTCGCCGGCCTCGGCAACGGTAATCGTCTGTGCGGTGCCATCCTCGAGCGTAATGGTAAACTCATTGCCAGCAGCGAGGTGATCTGGCTCAAGCCGCTGGGCAAACCGCACCGGCTCGTAGAGCGACACAACCTTACTATCGTGGTCGTACTCTACCCAGCTATCGTAATTTTCGAGGCCCGTTAGCTCCCATTCTTCCCAGTAGGAGGCTTGCTTGGTCTCGGAGTTTTCTTCTTTAAATAGCAAGCAACCTACCGCGCGGAAGTTGGTTCGCTTGCCGCGCAGGACATCATTGATTTTGAGGCGAGCTTTGGTGCGTTTGGTCATAATACAGCGCTTTCGATCGTTATAGTATTGGTATAAAATGCGTCTGCAATGGCTTGGCGGAGAGTCTCAATTGTATCCTCGCTCAGTGGTCGGCATGTGGCAATACTGAGGTACGCTCCACGGCTCTCGGGCCAGGTGTGGATGGTAGCGTGCGACTCAGCAAGCAGCAGCGACACACTCACGCCTTGCGGCGAGAACTGATGTGAGACAGACTCCAATGCGTACAGGCCAGCTACCTTGGCAAGCATGCGCACCGTTTTCTCGGCATATGCGAGATCATTGAGCCGCATGGCATCCGCCTGGCGAATCGTAAAAATCAGTGCTTGCACCTGCTCCATTTGCATCGTATACGCTATTATACCACTCTTGATGCGAGAGAGCGAACTAGCTATGCTCATACCAAAAAACCAGCCAGGTTGGCTGGCTGGTTTGCTACGGTGTATGCATAGTTATGGCTCGAGAGTGTGCTGTGGCACGCCAGAGCTTGGCTCGTGCGAGTTGATTGCCAGCGGCACAACAAAACCCTGGTATTGCGCGAGTGTCACGGTGTCGCCAGGCTGGAGCTCGTAGCGCGTGTTGCCATCGGTCAGGTGGAGCTCAGCAACGCGGGCCGACGTAGCATTAGTCACGCCATCTTGCTCGGGCTTAGTATGGAATGCATCTGCTTCGGTAAGTGCGGCGATGTGCCGGTCTACCACACTACCGATGCTGTCGCCAGCCTCGACGGCTAGAGTAGCAATACCATCTAGGTTGGCTGGTAGTTGAGGTTCTTCTGTGGTTTTGCCTGCCTCGTAGGCTTCGCGCTGGCTGAGGTAAGCGCTATACGCATCGACTAGCTGAGTAGCTTGCTCTTCAGGGGTGGGTTGATGCTCAGCAGAAGAGTACTGATCGTGGTTATCTTTTGATTGCATTGCTGCAAAGCCGGCTACAGCACTAAATACAAGAGCTGCTGCACCAATGATACCTCGCCGCGAAACACCCTTAGTTTCAGGATCTTGTGATCTAGGATCCTCTACCAAGTGACGGTACTTGTCATCACCATATTTGGGTGTTGGTGAAGAATTTGGGGCTTTTCGACCCCTGTTTGGTCTCTGTTGTGTATGCATAGTCCATTCACTATACAACAGAGGTCGCAAAAAGGGAAGAGGAAAATGGCAAAATAACGCACAATATTGCATAATGTGTCCAAAAACAGGGGTAATAACATATAATACACAATATTATACATAATGATGCAATAATATATCTTACTGTAAATACCGAGACGCCCTCATTTTATAGCCCAGTAGCTCACTTCACACGCTTTCTGATGCTAGTTCAGCTGCATAAAATGAATGCTTTTCTAGAACATTCACCCTTTTAGTGTGAGGATGCAGCGCTTATTATAGCGACGAGCCACCATACTTCATTGAATAAAACTGCAGGCAGAGATGGGAGTATACCAGAGTTCATGAGCTAAAAATAGAACAAATACCATAAATTTGCTGTTTTTGAGGTATTTCTGCCGCGAATGCCATGCTACAATAGAGGGTATGAGATCTACTCGAACTATCCAAATTGTGAATATTACTGGGCGAGAACTCGCCGGCAAATCATCAACAATTCGTGAGCTAATGCCGCGGCTGGGTGCCGGGGTTGTTTTGTTTCGTCCGAGCGATGTCTTGCGCGAATATGCCGCGAGCCATCATATTACACTGCGCAAGCGGAGCGATTATTTGCGCGTGCTGCAGATCATGACGGAGTCTGCGCCGAGCTTACTGGCCGACCGGGCACTGGAGCTGCTTGAGCGGCCTGGTGTGGAGCTGGTGGTGCTCGATGGCCTGCGTGACTACCGCAGTGCTTGCCGCCTCAAGGAACGGCTGGGTGATCGCTACCGCACAGTGGTGCTCACAGCGCCAGATGAACTCCGCTACGAGCGCTTTAAGGGAGTGGCCGAGGCCAGGCGGCGTGCTGGGCGCGATGCAGCGGTGATTCAGAGCTTCGAAGAATTTATGCGTGATGGCGAGGATGACATGGACAGCATGCAGCAATTCCCAGCGGTGCTGGCTAGTCACGACCTAACACCCGGTGGCCCGATTGACACGAGCACCTACCCATCGGCTATCGCAGTGGCAGATGAGATTATCAGCTACTTGGCGTAGAGTAATCCAGATCAGGCAGTGAATGCGGGTGGGCGATCATGTATCGACAAAACACAGTAATACCATCTGTACTCTCCAAGACGCTTATGTTATGATGAAGGCATGAATAAGCGAGGGTTTACGCTAGTCGAGATTTTGACAGTGGTGGCGATACTAGCGATCTTGGTGTCGGCGTCAATCGTGGGGTATGGTGCGTGGCGTCAGCGTGCAGCCCAGACGGAGCTCGTGAGTGATCTGCGAGCTGCCGCCGCGGCAATGACAGCCTATAGGACGTTTTATAATGGCTATCCTACATCGCTACCAGCTGATTATCACAAGAGTGAGAATATTACGGCGACACTTAAGTACGTTGCATCGGCAACCTACTGCATAGAGGCGACAACGCGCACCACCCGGGGGCTTGTCTATCATATGAAGGGCTCAGAGAGCGAGCCCAAGGAGGGTGGGTGTGATACCTATCACGCACAATCTGGCGAGAATGAGTCGCAAGCGACCGATGGTGTGCTGCGCTACTGTCATGTAATCCGCGTGGTTGAACCAACCCAGCCAGCGGCGTGTGAGCCAGAGCTTCAAAGGTAATTTTCAGCCAGCAACTGCACACTTCCAGATAGCATTAATTCAAACACAACCAGCTTTCTCCTTAATTGCCTTTTATGAGCGTCTCATCGCAGGTAAGGCAGCTCCAGAATAGAGTACATCTAGCGTAGATCCTACTGCGACGGGCCACTACGCCGCCTGCAGCCTACTCTCAACAACTGCTACCCGGCCGGCGAGGTCCTCATGTTGCGTGGTGAGCAGCCGTAGTGCGCCTTGAGCTTGAAGGGCGTCTTCCCGCTGAGTTTTGATATCTTTGCTGAGTGCGTCGATTCGCTCGGTTACTTCCTGATGGTTGCGATCGATCTTCTCGTCCAGCTCTGCGAATCGGTTGTCAATCTCATTAAACTGAGCGCCGATGGCGTCAAATCCTTCTTCCATGGCGGTACGCAGATCTTTAACTTCGCTGCGCACGTCTTTCATTTCATCACGTACGCCTTTAATTTCGCCACGTACGTCCTTTATCTCGCGCTCGAGTTTGTCAATGCGATTATTGATTCTCCCCTCGGCAGCGCTGAGGTTAGTGGTTAGTAGTTCTTGTATGCGTTGGAAGTCTTTTTCGGTCATACTTCTATTTAAGCATGGTGGTGTGCGAGTGTAAACCGCGATTGTCGTGATAGATGGAAAGAGCTTAGTCTGGCCACAGTATATCGTCACTACTAGCACTTTTTAAGTGCTCGAGAAAAGGATGAATGGCAAAGCGGCGGGCATCTCCAATGTAGTTTAGCGCCACAATGTCTATGATGATGGCGCACATAAATGCGATGCTGAACATAATGAGTATGGGGTGTTCTCAAGTATCTCTACTCGTGCTTATAGATCAATCACTTCACCCCGGTCGATCGGCTTATGAACTGTGCGATGCCCACGCATACGATGGCGCACCGTGCGGCGCAGCTCAATGGCATTGGCAAGGAGGATGATGCCATTAACCAGTGCATAGCCACCAACGATTTGAACGAAAAGCTGGGCACTGCCGACAGGGAAGAGCCAGAGGACGAAGCTGACGATAACACCGATCACGCCAGACATTAGCCAGAGCGCTCGCGTGCGGCTCCTGGCAGGGAAGATGCGGCTGAGTATAAGGTCGATGAGGCTGCGCAGCATCACCACCCAGCCAAGCACAAAGCTGAGTGTTGCTACACTGACCCGAGGGTTAGCAAGCATGACTACACCAAGCAGAATAAGCAGCGCACTTGCCACCACGAGAAACGTCTTCGCTTGACCATCTGCTACCTGCAGCCCGCGCACCAGCTGCGACAGACCCCAGATGATGATCAAAATAGCGAGGAGTGTCATCAAAACAGTGAGAGTCACTGCTGGCATCACAAGCGATACTCCACCAAAAATAATCAATGACAGGCTAATGATAATAATCACCCACCACGCACCAATAAGCTGTCTTTTGAGTTGTTCGATCATATATGCCTCCTTACCTTCCTAGTGTAGATGATGGCGGGGTAATCTGCAATTATAGGTGAGACTATGAACTATCCACCACTGTAGAGATGGTATAATGCTCAGGCACTAGTCACGGGCAAACTGCATCAGCACGAGTGGGTCACCAGTGACGGAGCGCAGAGTGTAGGCGCTGGGTAGTGTTGGGGTGGTGGTTGCGGTCGAGCTGCTATAGTAGAGAACATTGATTTTTTTGGCATCGGTAAAGGGCTGAGTGGTGTCGGCTATCTTGCGGTACGTGGTACTTCCTTCGAGCGGTGCGTAGCCGCCCATCAGTGGGCCACCCACATAGGCCATGTAGATGGGGCAATGTGACTGCGCTTGCTCGAGATAATAGCTTATCTCTATGGCGATGTACGGGTCGGCTGCAAGGATGACACTCCCATCATGGCAGGTGCCGAGCTGGGTGGCAATTTGCTTTACATTGGGTCGCTCATCACGCTGGAAGTTGAAGTTGCCCTGCAGTGATAACTGCACCATGCCATACAACATAACCACTGGCAGAAGTGCCAAGAGAGCGGTTGACACAGCCTTGTGCCAGCGCAGCGGCGAACGATGCAGGGCTGCGCAAGCTGTATAGAGGACGACACTTGCAACGGCAATGCCACTAATTACCACATGAGCAAGATAGCGCTCGACATACATTGGGGCAGATAGCGACACAACGATCAGCGCCGCAACAGGTACGCCCACATGAGCAAGCAATAGCCAAGCAAGCTCGGGATGCGGCAACGAACGCATGGCACGAGGCCACGCCCACGCAACGGCACAGATAATAATAAGGACAAGCTGCGACGACACAACGCCTAGCAACCAAGATGGCTTATAAATCATGTTGAAGGATGCGATGCCAAGCAAATTCTGCAGGTTCATCGGCTGGCCAATCTCGGCCAAAGCACCATTGCCAATCTGCCCCAAGAAGGTCGGTAGCCACGGCAAGAATAGCATGAAGCTCACTACATACGCCCAGAGCCACGGCAGTTTCCACCACTGCTGTAGGCCTTGGCGACGGTAGGTCATAACCATGAGCCAGAGTAGCTGGGCTAGCCAGAGTAAGGCGCTATAATACAGCGTCCCCATACCAAAGGCGACAAGCACTGCATAGAGCATCCAGTCGCGCCAGCGATCATCGTGCCAAGCGCGTGCCAGTACGGCGGTTGCACTTACGCCAATCAACGACCCCAGCGCATACATTCGTATCTCGAAGCCATAGCGCATGAGTAGGGGTGTGCCAATCAGTGTGAGGAGTGTATACCCCGCGGTGCGCTTACCAAACCAGCGCCGCACGAAACACCCCATACCAACCATCGCGCCGCCATAGCAGAGGATACTAAAGGCACGCAGGGCTGGCTCACTATAACCCCACACGCTGGCCCAGAGCTTGAGGATGAGATAGTAGAGCGGCGGGTGTGTATCGATACTGGTGAGGCGAATGAGTTCACTGATTGGCTGCTTGGCGAGCCACACCGAATATGCCTCATCAAACCACACACTCTGCTGGCTGCCAATCCACCAGCACAGCGCCATTGCCACCAGTGGTGCTAGCACAATGGTGATGCGAAACCAATGGCGTCGCATCTTACAGACAAGGGGAAATAGTCGATTAGCGAGAACAAAGGCGGGATTCTTGACCCGAGCGGCAGATTGTTGCCGCGCTAGTTGCTTACTCATATCTTTTATAGTACCGATTTGTTGGCAAAAAATCCACTAGCAAAGCCATAATCATCCGTGGTACAATACCACTATACGTACCCGTAGCTCAGCTGGATAGAGCGTTGGTTTCCGGAACCAAAGGTCGCAGGTTCGAACCCTGCCGGGTATACCATAGATAATTGAGGCTCGCGCGGCCTCTGTTTTTTTATGGGAGATGTATAGTAAGACGAGTTAATTAATGGGATAGATTAATGAAACAAAAGAAAGTCTATCTCTCTAGCTGATCCCTGTTAGCGTGGAATAATCTTCATCAAAAACTTTGTCTTGACGGCAAGGTAGATAAGCGCAAGTGCACTGACGGATAAGGCAAAGTTGGCCGGGATCTCGTGGAAACGATCGACCGACGTAAAATAAAAATCGCTAATATAATAATCTGGTGCCACAAAGAGATGTATGATGAGAATAACGAACGCATGCACCGTATACACATAGAGCGAATTATGGCCAAACGGCAGCAAAATCCAGCCTAGCCAGCGCTTGATGCGATCCTCGAACCGCCGAAACAGCATAAAGAACCCAGCAAACCAGAGCCACGATAGAGTAAGGCGAGGCAGTGGTAGGTCGAGCTTGAGGAACTGATTGTCGAGTGCGGTATCGGCCGCGGCAAGCGCTTGATGAAAGCCATCGCCCAGCCCATGTGCCACAAAGGTGACGTATGCGTCGGTAAAGAGTGTGAGGGCGAAGAGCGTTGCAATACTGCGCTTGATAATGCGTCGACGGCGCAGCGGCCACGATTGCCAGCGTGCAGTAATCTCTGGTAGGTAGTAGCCCAAGACAAAGGCCATAAAGAACAGCACCTGCCAGGTGAGCGGTTGGTATAGTTCACTGACTGGCCGTGGTGTTAGCGCCCACACCAGTAGGCTGAGCCCTAGTACGATATACCACTTGCCGCGCCGCAGTAGCCAGAGCGCGCCTGGTGCTACTGCAATAAACAGTGCATACAGGCGCAGATAGTCCGCCCAGCCGTAGAATTGCTGTAAGGTAATAATATCCCACGCCAGACCAAGCCAATTACCATCGGGCAGCGGTAGTGGCAACTTGACACCTTTATTATCAATAAAGAACCAGCTAATCAGGAGCGATAGCATCGTCACTATAATGCTCGTGAGGTAGAGCGTACCAGCCCGCTTCCAGAGCAAGCGCGTCGCTGCCATGAGGGGCTGCGTGCGGAGCTTGGCACCACGCACAATGCCCAAGACAAGGCCGGATATAATGAAGAACCCTTCGGCTGCCGAGACAGCGAGACGACTGTCGCCAGTGAGGAAAGTGAGGCCATTGGGGAAGTAGGTGAGATGGTCGAGAATAATGATAACCAAAAACCACCCGCGCATCAGGTCGAGACTAACGATGCGCCCAACAGAGGACGCGCTGGCTTTTGGTTGGGTTGTCACAATGATCTAGTATAGCAGGTTTGCTAAAAGTATGCTTAAGATTGTCTAATGTTGTGGTGAGGGAGTCTAGTCCTGAGGCTTCAGTGCTCAACACTGATTGCTCCATAACACAAGCACCGAGAGACGGCATAGCGACACGCTAGCGTGGTCGCTTGCTCGCAACAGTGCGTGCCTTGGTGGCAAAGGTGTCATCGATGAGGACAGAGGGCGCAAATTCACCATAGCGCCGCGATACTGCTTGCTCGATCAGGAAGTCGGCAATGCGTGGATTCTTAGGTAGAATTGAGCCATGCAGGTAGGTGCCGATCACATTGCGGTAGCGCGCACCTTCGGTTTGGTCGGTACCATTGTTGCCCGCCCCGCGCGATACGATACCCAGGGGTGGCACGCTGTGCCCAAGGGTTGTGAGGCCGCTGTGATTCTCATAGCCAATGATCTCACCAAAGTCGCTGCTGGCAGTAACGATATTGCCAATCAGGCGCTGCTCACCAGCGATTGTCTCAATGTCAAAGAGCCCAATCCCGCGGATGATCGCTCCCTGAGTGGTCTTAAAAAACCGCCCAAATAGCTGGTAGAGCCCACACACCACCAGCATTGGCACACCATCATCAGCCAGGCGCTGCAGAGTGGGGCCAATCGCGAGTAAATCATCCTGGATGGTAGCTTGGCCAGAGTCTTGGCCACCACCGCCCACGATGATATCGACATCGGTTGGGAAGGTGTCGCCTGGGTTATATTCAACGAGCCGCACGCTGTAGCCATACCACTCAAGTCGTCGCTTGAGCGTGAGGGTATTGCCCCAGTCGCCATAGATATTCATGGCGTGGGGGTAGAGTTGGAGGATGGTGATAGTGTTGTCTTTCATACAGCATTTACCTCTGTGTAGTGAGCTAATTCGCGCCGCAAGGCAAGCATGGCGGTATAGGTGCAGTAGATGCGCAAGGGAGTGCCGCGGTTGGCCTGGACAAACTCTGCCAGAGCTTGCTTAAGGCCAGGTACAACGCGCCGAGCTTCTACTTCATCATACTGGAGGCGCAGCGCCATATCGTAGGCGCGCACACCACTCACCATTGCCACGCCAGTGGGCCGAAGCGTGTCGAAGTCGACATCCCATAGCCAACTCATATCGCGGCCATCGGCGTACTGGTCGTTGATAGCAATCATTGTAGCAGTCTTATGAGGGTCAAACGATGCCAGGCTCAGGCGAAAGCCACTCGGGTTCTTGACGAGGACGAGCTCGCAGGGTTGGCCATTGACGGTCAGAGCTTCGCCGCGGCCAAAGGCTGGCTCGACCTGAGCGAGGGCAGCGAGCATGGCGGGCGTATCGAGTTTATCTTGCAGAATAGTACGGACGAGGGTAAGTGCTCCTGCAGCGTTTTGGGCATTGTAGCTGCCCTTGAGCTTCAGTGAGACAGGGTGGTCTGTGTCGTCGAAGCGGAAGGTGGCAGCTTGGTCGGACAAGCCGCATAGCGTCACATCAGCATTGGTGGTGGCTGTAGCCTGGGCTGAGGCGCTCCGCATGGTGTCGTCACTTGGGAAGAGGTGGGTAAGTGATGGATCGACGCCATAGCGGCTTATTGGTGCTGTGAGATCAGCGGTAAATTCTTGCCGCGTCAGCCGTGGGTCGTCGCCATTGAGAACAATGCCATTTGTGGTACGCATGGCAATGGTGTGAAGCAGCTGTGCCGTGTAGTCAATCTCGCCAAAGCGATCGAGCTGGTCGCGCAGGACGTTGAGTAGTAAACAATAGCGTGGGGCAACTTGCTTGACGAAATGCACCGCATGCGCTTCGTCAAGCTCGAGCACGGCAATATCCGCTGGCAAAACACCATGGGTATCAACCGCCTCAAGCAGTGCTGCTGCCACGCCGCGGGTAAAGTTGCTCCCCGTGCGATTAGTAAAGACGCGGAGGCCTTGGCTTTCCAGTAGGGCTACAACCATCTTGGTAGTGGTTGTCTTACCATTAGTGCCACTTACTACCACCACACCATGCGGTAGAGCATCAAGCGTACGGGCAAGAAAGTGCCGATCGAGTTTCTCGACGACGAGGCCTGGCAATGCCGAGCCACCACCGCGCAACCGAGCTGCGCGCTGCACCCCTTTGCCCACAAGAGTTATAATACGAATCATGGTGTTTATTATAGCATGAGCATACATACCTGACACGATGAGATTGAGGTGGATTCCAAAACTGTACTTAGTTTGCTATTATATGTCATATGCGTAGTTATGAAGATCTAGCAGATCATAATAAACCTTCTGCTATACGTGAACCTAGTATCCAGAATCGTATCACTAAGGAGTATAAAGAGATTGTTGAAGAAGATGGTGTACGAAAAGTATATATTCCATGGAGTGATGTCCAGTCTGGTGTATATGATCCCGATTTCCACAGCCTAATGATAAAAAACAACTTGAGTAGTGCATCAATAAAGAAGCATGATGATGAAGTAGAGGTTTCATATCCATCAAGCCTTGACGTTGTGCGGATGGATGGAGTGTTGGCAACGTGTCGAGCACAGGGTGACTATACTGATTTCACACGTTCGGTTGTCATTGCTGCCCATCAAGTCGCTGATACGATATCAGTGACAGGCAAGATCCCTCAATTAAATTCCATAGAAAATATCCTGATTAAGCGCAATAGCCAGCAATTGGGTAATGCAGAGTTTACCCCACCCTTTTATGCAGAGGAGTTTGTAGTCGATGCCGACACTGTACAAATACAACAAGAAGAAAGGGAATTAACGGCTGAAGAATTAGATCTCCAGCGCGATATCGCTATTAGCGACACAACAAGCCGAGTTGTTGTCCAGATGCTAGAGTCGACTCTGTCTCGAAGAGATATGGATGCCGACAGTGCCTCTGTGATTAAACAGATAATTGAAAGTATAGAAAAGAGATAGGGTTATATGCACAAATATGAAGAACAGATAGTGCACCCTGAGCTTGACAAACCTACAGAGGTAGAAAAAGTACTTACCGTCGATGCTCTTGCTAAAGCGATCGGTCGACCGCTCGAGCTAAGTCACGCTGGAGAGATAGGTGCATCTGATAGTGGGCATGGTGTATTTTTTGCATTGGATACTCAAGATAATACTCAGTCATATGCAATTAAACGGTTTGGTAATAGTCAAAAAGCGCAGAGAGAGATTGACCTATTACATGAAGCCGCTAACCGCGGCCTAAAGACTCTCCAGACGGTGCTTGATAAGCCACTAGCGGTTTCTAATGTGAGGGGTGTAGATGTTGTAACTCGGCGAATTCCATCGCTTGGTACGATGAACTCCATAGCGTGGTCTGAATACTATGCAGGTCAGCCCTCATATGAGTCAGATATTGTTCCTGTTATGGAGTCAATTGGCCAATATATCGGGAATCTGCATGCAAATGGGATGCATCATGGTGATATGCAATTGAAGAATATCGCAACTATACCTTCTGGTGAGTTTGTTACATTTGATTTGGAAAATGCTTACTTCCATGCAGACAAAAAAAGTGCTCTGCAGCAAGTAGATTTTCAGGATGATTGTATGAAGGATATCACTACAGTAATTGAGTCCTTTGCGCGGAGTGGCTTCATGGCCTCATCAAGTGACGAGATTTTCTGGCAGGAGATTCAAGAAAATCTACTGCAGCCATATATAGAAGAGAGTAATAGTTTATTCTTGCTTGACGATGACAGACATAAAGCGCTCATGCATTGCATCGATAGATGTAAAAGAATTCGTAATGAGTCAAACAAAACACATCTGACAATCGATCGACTCGTTGCTCATTTGTAATAAGATATGGATTTGCAAGGTGCGACATCTGTATATCCTAGGTAGAGTCGCTTTGTGACAATATGAGTAGCACAAATCACGCTAGTGCGCTACAATGCATAGTATGATAGTGGTTGGATTTTTTGCGTGGTGGTATGGCGCTGGGTGGTGGCAGCGGATCACGATGGTGTGGGGGAAGCTGGTGAGTGTATTTGACTATTTTTCAATTGATCTCCTGGTGCGAACGTGGTTTGCGCCGTTTCGACAGATATCGGCAGGAGCGGTGGATGGGCCGATTGGCGTGCAAATTCGGGCATTTTTTGACCGTCTCATCTCGCGGATGATTGGCGGCATCGTGCGGAGCTTTATGATTATCTTTGGTATCGTGACACTGGTGATAACCGCGGTGGCGGGGCTTATCTTTATTATTGCGTGGGCGCTTGTGCCTGTACTGCCACTGCTAGGGGTGGGGCTTGCGATAGTGGGGTGGCTGCCATGGTAAGCGACTTTCATTACGATAGCTTGCGTGCTAAGAAGGCTCGCTTGGGTGTGCAGATGGGCCGCTTCGACCACTGGTGGTGGGTACCATTTTTGCTATTCTTAGCAGGGGCAGGAGCATTGCTGGCGATTGAGCTGCCTTTGGGGTGGTTTGTCGCAAGCCTTGCTGTGGTGCCATATGGGCTCCACCGGTGGTATCAGGGTGAGATTGCCCATTTGCCCATCAGTGGTAGTACGGCTGACGGTTTGCTTACAGGTGATGTCCTGGGTCGGTTGCCTGCTACGCCGACGCCGCGCGATATCGCCTGGGCGCTGCGCTCAGTCAATGATGGGTTGTTTATGGCATTGCGGCTCGGCCTCAGCCCGGCGCTTATACAGGATCTCGTGAGTGACGACCCAAGCATTATGCCCGAGTTTTGGCAATTTGCTGATCGCATCCGCCAGTATAATCAGCTCGAGCAAATCACTGGTAGTGTGCTTATGGTGGCTTTGGTGCGCAGTGTGCCTGGCTACCAAAATATCTTGGCGGAGCTCCAGCTTGACGACGAAGATCTCGATGGCGTGGTGCAGTGGCAGCACCACTTGCGCCAGTTGGTGGCACAGATTCATCAGCCGCGGCGCACTGGCGGGGTGGCACGCGATTGGTCGTTTGGTTATATTCCGCTACTGCGCCGCTTCGGGCAGAATATTAGTGAGCAAATTAGCCGTGGTGGCGGGATGTTCTCTGTTGATGTTGCGTCGCACACCAAAGCGATTGATCAGCTCATCGATATCTTTGGCACCCGTGGGCGGCAGAATGCCGTGCTGGTAGGGCAGGCTGGCACGGGCAAGACGACCATCATCCACGCCTTTGCCGAGCGGCTCCTCGATGCCTCGGCGCATTTGCCGAGTAGCCTCAAGTTTCGGCAGGTGTTTATTCTCGACTCATCATCACTCATTGCTGCGGCACCAGGCCGAGGTGAGCTCGAAAACCTTGTTATGCGCGTCCTTGGTGAGGCGTATACTGCCAAAAATATCATCATTTGTCTGGATAATGCTCAGCTGTTCTTCGAGGAAGGAATTGGCGCGGTGGATCTTACCAATGTACTGCTGCCTATTCTCGAGGCGGGGCGCCTGAGAGTTATTCTAAGTATGGATGAGCAGCGGTTTTTGCAGATTGGCCGGCGCAACCCATCGCTTGCTAATGCACTCAATCGCATTTCCATAGCACCCACAAGCGAAGCTGAAACACTGCGCGTCCTACAAGAGCAAGCCGTCATCACTGAGGGGCAGCGTCATGTGGCTTATCGCTATCAAGCGCTGCGCGAGGCGTATCGGCTAAGCGCGCGCTATATTCATGATCTCGCTATGCCGGGCCAAGCCATCAAGTTGCTCGAATCGGCCGCGAGCTACCATGAGGATGGTATTGTAACAAAGCAATCGGTGCAGCAAGCTATTGAGCAAACGATGGATGTGAAGATAAGTGTGGCGAGTACTGCGGATGATCGTGAGCGGCTGCTCAATATGGAGGCGCTCATCCACCAGCGAATGGTCAACCAAACGCGAGCGGTCAGCGTAGTAAGTGACGCCTTGCGCCGAGCACGAGCCGGTGTGCGCAACCAAAATCGGCCAATCGGCACCTTTCTCTTCCTTGGGCCAACAGGAGTGGGTAAGACAGAGCTGAGCAAGGCTTTGGCTGATGTATACTTTGGTGGCGAGGGCAAGATTGTCCGGATTGACCTCAACGAGTATGTCCGGCCAGAGGATGTGTCGCGCCTAATTGCTGATGGCGCTGATGACCCAGCCAGCTTAACCGCCCAGGTGATGAAACAGCCCTTTAGCGTGGTGCTGCTGGATGAAATTGAGAAGGCCGCGCCAGAGGTATTAGCAACCTTGCTGCAGCTGCTGGATGAGGGGATTCTACGCGATATCAAGAACCGCGAGGTAAGCTTCCGCGATGCGATTGTTATTGCCACGAGTAACGCTGGGGCCGACCGCATTCGTGAATACATCGAGCATGGCTATAAGCTTGAGCAATTCGAACAGCAGTTTACTGACGAGCTCATCAACAGTGGTCAGTTCCGCCCTGAATTCCTCAACCGCTTTGACGAAATCGTCCTCTTCCGGCCGTTTACTAAGGAAGAGCTGGTGCAGGTGCTCGACCTCATCCTCGAGGGGGTCAATGCCACGCTCGCCCAGCAAAAGGTCTCGGTCGCGGTAGAGTATGATGCTAAGCTCTTTCTCGTCGAACGTGGCTATGATCCACGGCTTGGTGCTCGCCCAATGCGCCGCGTGGTGCAAAAAGCGGTGGAAAATACTGTAGCGCGCCAGATGCTCAGCGGTAGTGTGACACCTGGCAGCACGATTACCGTTACGCTTGAGCAAGCTCGCCAAGCTTTCCAGACCGATGGCGCACCAGAGGTTGTAACAGCAGATGAAATCATCCCACCAGAGTATAAGCGGTAAGAGTATGGCACTTTTGAGCAATTAGCCTTAGCTCTATAAGGGAATGATAGTAAGAAAGTGCTCATTCTATTGATGGGCCACGCATTGGAATAAGAAGAGTGAAGATATGAAGGGGTTCTCGAGGACGCTTGAAAGCGCAGACTCGCCATCCTTAGGAGAAAATTTAAGAGCAAGAAGTGGCACTCTTACAGTGCTAGAAGTATTTTGCAGTATATAACCTCTAGCAATGCGAGCCAAAGCCGCGTGATTATTGGCCTTGGTTTGGTTGCATAAATCCTGGGCGGAAGCTTGGCTTCATGGCTGGTTTGCTGTAGGCTGGCTGTGGTTGGCGCGGTGTGTGTACTGTGTTATCGCGCCGGCGGGCATAGGTGGCAGTGCCTGGTCGCGATCCTGATGGGTCGCGTGGCCCACCGCAAGTACCTCGGAGGCGCTCGTTGTTCATATAAGGTGCTTCGTCATCAATACGGCTACTATCGGCCGCAATTGGTCGGCAGCCCATCATAGTGTGTGAGCTTTGGTAGCGCAGGTGGTTGGTGCGGCGCTCTTGGATAGATTGATGCTGACGCTGGTCGACGCGTAGTGACGACGTCTTAGCGCCATTGACGATGGTGCGGGTATTGCGCGCAACGCCATTGGTGTGTATGCTTGATCCGCGCAAGCGATGGAGTCCTCGGGTCATACCTTTATTATACACAAAAAAGTGGTATAATGGATAGCGCATGCGGGTGTCGTACAGCGGCTAGTATACAAGTTTTCCAAACTTGGGATCGGAGTTCGATTCTCCGCACCCGCACCATTTCGGAACAAAATTGGAAACGGTCGCCCTGTAGGGTGGCTTTTTCTAGACTTTGGCGGAGCCAAAGCTCGAACCTATTTCGAGCATACAAGCTGGACCTGTGCAGGCTCAGCTGCTGGTCAAGTAGACCCGCGTCGAATCGCTGAGTCTATACTACCTTGGTATCTTATGCGGGCTGTTACATACCTGGAGGATAATAGTAACGCAGATGAAGCTACCGACGAAGTACAGCAACAATTTACGTTAGCCATGAGACAATGGAACCATGAAGCTTCTCATCACTAGGCATGGCCAAGCTGAAGATAATGCCTGCGGCATTACCATGGGTCAACGCGATAGCAAGCTGACCGTTCTTGGCGTTCGGCAGGCGGAGCGTAAGGCTCTAAAAATTAAGAAGCTATCTCAGAAAATTGATCGTGTCTACACATCTGATCTTGGAAGGTCTATACAGACTGCGCAGATCATCTCGGATACACTTGGTCTACAGAAGGCTGCTTCTGATAAGGATCTACGAGAAATTAGTTTTGGAAAATACGAGGGGTTGCCCTACGATGCCATTCCGCATATAGAGGGTGGTTATATGCAAGTGCGATTTCCTGATGGAGAATCAAGCGAGATAATGGCCACACGAGTTATCAATGTGGTAAATCGTATATACGAAGCCGGCAAGGACACATGTGTATTAATCGTAACGCACTCGGGCCCGATCACTGTAATTCTCGCGAGCTATTATGGTAGGGACTTACAGGCGATGTTAGATGACAAGATTGGGAACGAAGAGATAGTTGAGCTGCAAGTTGATAGAAAATTAGCCAATCCTATTGGCGACAAGGAGTAAAACAAGATGGAAAAGGCGCATATCGCAGAATTTGAATATGATAAGCACGAGATAGAACGAGCCTTATTCTTCCTGTCGAATGCTTTGCAAGACTCTGGACATAACACCAAACCAGTATTGCTTCATTCGATTCAAGTTGCAGAGATGCTCTGGGAGAGAGGTTTCCCGCAAGATGTAGTGATTGCTGCGGTTCTTCATGATGTTGTTGAAGATACAGATATTACTATCGACGATGTCGGGCAAAGCTTTGGACATCAGGTTGCAGTGTATGTCGATGCTCTCACAGTTTCAGATACTCAAGACATCATGCAGTCTTTTGCTCGCACGGCTGAGCTTGGTAGCGAGGCCCTATCAATCCGCGCAGCAGACCTCATTCAGAATAGTTACTACTATCACTTGGCTTCGACTGATATGCAAAAGCGACTCCGTGATAAGTTTGTATATTTTATGGAGCTATCTGGTGAGCTACTGGATGGAGCTCTAGTAAGTGAACTTAGCAAAGCTTATAGGCGGAATGTTGAAACTATTTGATCTAGAGCTTTCTGTGAAATACGGTTTATAAGGCTATCTTTGGGTCGAGGGCTGAGCCTGCACAGGTTCAGATTTTACGCTCGAAATAGGTTCGAGCTTTGGTGTATATTGCCACCATAGATGCAAAAAATAAGCATTGCTCCGCCAAGGGGGGGCGATGTTTTTGTTGAGAGTATAGCGAGTCAGACTGGATGAAGAGAGGTCGTAGCCTCTTCTTTGGTTTGGCGTGGCCCCTAAAGGGTGCAATACTTTATAACAATTACACTAAATCAAGTGAAAAAGGAAGGACTAGGCACGATACTGTTGACAAATATGCAACATTGTGCTACCATCGAACGGATGTCACAAAAAAATAGAACAAAACACGGCAAAGCCTATAACGAAAGTCCTGAGAAGCGCTGGTTTGATCGAATTGTAGCGGCGCCTCTGCTGATTGGTATGGGCTCTGCGGCTCTCATCGCGGCTGCGGCAATGCATAAGGAGCTTGGCGATGGCCCAACGCTCTTCATTCAGGAGCGGTATGGGAGTGACCTTGATGACCTCGTCAAGGTGCCAAAGCTGCGGACGTTGCGTGGTGCGGTGCGCAACACCGCCTCGGCCAATGGCTACAACCACAGTGGTGCTGGGCCAATTGGTAAGCTTGTGCGCAAAGCACATGTAGACGAAGCACCGCAGCTATTGCAAGTATTGCGTGGCAAGATGGCAATCGTGGGGCCAAGGCCACTAGCCACAGGCGAAGTGTATAATGATATTCTTGCTAACCCCGACATCCCTGAAGGTCTCAAACAGCAGTGGATAGACGCACGCAAGACGGCTCGCCCAGGCATTATGGCACCCTATAGCAAAGAGCAGCATGAGCCTGGCTACGAGCTAGATACCATCCATATGATGGAGCAGGACGTTGTGTACGCTGAGACAGCCTCACTAAAGAAGGATGCCAAAGTGGTTGCCGCAACGCTCGGTATGGTAGCGACAGACCTTGTACAAAAGCTTATGCCGCGGTCTACCCGTGAATGGCTGCAGGCTAAGACAGGCTTGGCGTCAGCAAGCCAAGAGCGTGCGGAGAGCGATGTTGTGGTGGCACTGCAGCAAGCGCATGCTCAGCCTACACGGCGCGCTGCGTAACATGAACCCAAAGCCTTTACTTTCTCTGCCAGAATAGGCTATTTTTGCTCACTATTCTACCTGGAAAAGCAATGAGTGTATTGTTCTGGTATTATAGTAAGTATTTTTGGAAATATTTCTGCTTATGTCACCCATAAAGTCCTGCATTTCCTCAAGTAGTGGTCTCCCGAAACAACGGTAGAGCAGTGACCGCAGCAGATGCGTATGCTCTATGTATTAGAGTGATGAAAGGGGAGGGGACGGGCATCATACCATTGAGCCCTTGTGGTACAATAGAGGGAGATTTTTGCGAGAGGGAGCTTTTCTCCTTGCACGAAGCACGATTATTTCAATGTAAAATACCCCAAGGGGTATAGGGAACGCAACCATACTATGTCAGCACCATTCTCATTTACCATTACTCACCGCATGCCGCAGACGTTGGCGCGGACAGGTGTGATCCACACCCCACATGGTGATATCAAGACGCCAGCCTTCATTGTCGTGGGCACAAAGGCAAATGTGAAAGCAATGGTGCCCGAGATGGTAGCTAGCGTGGGGGCACAGGCTGTCTTGGCTAATGCCTATCACCTTTACCTGCAGCCAGGGCATGAGCTAATAGAGAAGGCTGGGTACTTGGGTAAGTTTATGCACTGGAGTGGTCCGACCTTTACCGACAGTGGTGGCTTCCAGGTGCTGAGCCTGGGCTCGGGCTTTAAGAAGGTATTAGCAATGAGTACTGATGTGGATGAAGAGATTGCGATTGCTAAGAAGTCGAGTCGGCACGCCTGGGTGGATGATAATGGTGTGATGTTTAAGTCACATCTCGATGGCTCATTGCATAAGTTTACGCCAGAGCTGTCGATGCAAATCCAGGCAGGGATTGGGGCGGATATTACCTTTGCTTTTGATGAGCTGACGTCGCTGATTGACCCGTATGAATATCAAGTGGAGGCACTGGCGCGTACCCATGCGTGGGCGGAGCGCAGCCTAGCAGAGGTCAAGCGTCTTCGGGCTGCTCGGCCAGATAAGCCGTATCAAGCGCTCTTTGGTGTCTTGCAAGGGGCGAATTATGAAGACCTGCGTAAGCAAACCGCAGCACGCCTTGGCGCAATGGATTTTGATGGCTATGGTATTGGCGGGGCACTAGAGAAAGAGACGATGGCTCAGACTATCCAGTGGGTGAACGAGATCTTGCCCGAGAGCCGCCCACGGCATTTGCTTGGCATATCAGAGCCAGATGACATCTTTGCGGCGATCGAGCAGGGTATTGATACCTTCGATTGCGTAAGCCCGACTCGCGTAGCACGCAATGGTGCAGCCTACACACCGCATGGACGGGTGAATATGCGTGGGACGAAATACCGCGAGCTGTTTGCACCTATTATGGCGGAGTGCGATTGCTACACCTGTCAGCACTACACTGCAGCCTATATTTGTCACCTGCTCCGGGCCAAGGAGAGCTTGGCGGGGACGTTGCTATCGATTCACAACGAGCGCTTTATTATCAAGCTTGTCGACGACATTCGCCACAGCCTCGAGGATGGCACATTCTACGCCTTTCGAGACCATTTCTTGGCGCAGTATTATCGCCGATAGCGATTGATGAGTTCGTAGGTTATAGCATGCATTCACATAACAACTAGAGAAGAGGGCTTGCATAGGAAACCTTCTCGCTATCATCAGCCCTTTCTCTTGCCACCGTTTCCTTAAAATGCTAAGAGAGTCTTAGTATTTTCCTAAAACACTAGGCTCTTCAATGATCATGCTGCAATAATCACCACGGGCAATTTTCTGTTCTACCAGGATGAAAGTACTACGTTCTTCATATTCTGAGAGAGATACAAATCTATTGCAGCGAACAACTCGCCCGCTAGACACGCAAACGAAATGGTGTGAAGTTGGTGGTGGTGTCGTAGGTATCGACGGATTCGCGCCGCTTGAGCACGGCGATGACGCGATAGGTAAGTGGCAAGCAGATGACCTCAACGGCGAGCTTGAAGCCAAGCCCGACGGCGATATAGTTGAGCAATGCCCCCCCCGTGAGCTGCCCGCCAAAAGCAACGACGCAGAATATAACGGTGTCAAACAAGCTCCCTACCACTGTCGATCCAAGCAGACGCAGCCATAGTTGCCGACCCTTCATGGCAATCTTGAGCTTAGCAACGATGTACGAGTTGAGGAAGCTCCCCGTCAGGAAGGCAAGTAAGCTTGCCACGACGATCTGTGGGAAGAAGCCCAGCACTGCCTCGTAAGCGGCTTGATCGTGATACTCTGCCGCCGCAGGTAGATAGCGCACCAGTGTAAAGCAGCCAATCGCTAGCAGCATTACCCCAAAGGCCGTCCAAATAGCGCGGCGTGCCCGGCGATAGCCATAGACCTCTGTCATGACATCATCAAAGATATATACGAGCGGGAAGAGTACTGCCCCACCATCAAGGATAAGTGGGCCGAGTGCTACCAGCTTGGTGGCGGCAATGTTGGAGATAAGTAGCGCCGCAACATATACTGCGAGAATGACGCTAAAGTATCGATAATTTTCGTTCGTGTGTTTCATGCTTCGTTTATCATACCACACCTGCCAAGAAACCTGCTATAATAAACCCATGCCCCGATAGCTCAGCTGGATAGAGCAGAGGACTTCTAAGCCTAAGGCCGTAGGTTCGAATCCTACTCGGGGCGCCATTCTGTCGTCATACCCCGTCTCGATGGGGTTGTTTTTATTACATGCAACATGCATTTACATGCTGCGCGAAGCCATGCTATAGTACAGCGAGATTTATGCAAGATGTAACCAACCATGACCTCCTCAAGCGCAACATTATCAAATATTCTTGGTTTCGGATTTTTACCAAGCGTGTCTACTTGCCGCTTATCACGGTGCAGCTGGTGAATGTCGGTAAGGTGAGTTTGGATGAGCTAGCACTGATGGTCGTTATCTCGTCTATCGTCCAGGCGGCGCTGCAGATGCCGGCGGGTTATGTGGCCGATAAGTTTGGCAACCGGCGAGCGATTATCCTTGGTGCAAGCATTGCTGTGGCGTCGCCACTGTTGTATGCTGTATGGCCGAGCTTCTGGGGTGGGCTGATTGCCTCAGTTTTGTTCTTTGGTGGCTATGCGTTTCAGTCTGGTGCAGTCGAGGCATTTATGCACGATTCCTTGACAGCGCTGGGGCGAGCGCGCGACTATACCAAGGTGATGGGCCGCGCCCAGACGTATGGATTGATTGGTAATACCGTGCTCATTATCGTAGTGCCACTCACATACCGTATTCATCATACACTCCCGTTTTTGATTGGCTTTTTGTCGCTTGCTGCGACGGTGTGGTTGGCGCTGAGCTTTGCTCATCCACCACGCCGCATAACTGCACAGGCTCAGCGGCCACGGCAGGCTGCTCGCGCAATCATTACTGCGAAAAATCTTGCTCTCTTTACCTTCGCTGGTTTCTTGGCTGGCGTGTCCAATAAGGGGCTAGAATATCGCGAGCTCCTCTTCCAGCACGTTGGTATTGCCGTTGAGTGGTTTGGGGTAATTGCGGCGGTCGGGAGCCTGGGCGGAGCATTGCTGGGCTGGTATGTGCATTGGTTTGACCGCCTGCGGCCACTGGCATTTTATTGGGTCGATGCGTGGATTATGGCACTGTGTATTGTCTTGATGGGCGTAACGCCAAGCCCGATTATCGCGGTCATTGCTGTTGTGCTATTTACTGCATATACGCGAGTGCGACCGATTGTTTTGCAGTCAAAGATTCTCAGCGAGCTGCAGCATACATACAAAGCAACGCTCCTCTCTGCACTCAATATGTTTACATTGCTTGGTGACGTCGTGGCGATTAGCTTGCTCACTCGGATGGTTAATCAGTATGGCTATAGTGCGGGGCATGTGTGGTTTGGTGGGGCAGTTGAGGCGATTGCGCTTGGCCTGTGGCTGGTGATGTGCGTTGAGGCGCTGTGGCGTCGCAAGAAAGCCCGCTAAATTAGTTAACTTCAGTATTTACCTACCTTATCCATTTGTCATTTTTTAATCATCTGCTCTACCCAATGAAATATAGTGATGACTCCTATTATAGATAGGAAGACTCACTATAGAAGTGGTGATAGGCAAGCAACCTGGTGAGAAGAGAGAGGTATAAGGTAGGAAAGTTTTGAGATTGAGAATGAATGGCCGCAGGTAATAGACAAACTGCGCTATCTCTGCTACAATACAGCATGTCAGCAGCACAGTAAGGTTTGCTGTGCGATTGTCTGGTGGATATAGCTCAGTTTGGTTAGAGCGCTGGTTTGTGGCACCGGAGGCCGTGAGTTCAAGTCTCATTATCCACCCCAAAATAAATTCCCGGATGATTCCGGGGTTTTATTTTGGTTATTGCCAGGAGTTTAAGGCGCATGCCTGACGTGTCTGCTTTGTGTATTCTTGCTTTTTGTGCTCTTTTTCATGCTGTGCGAGATAAGAATCGATCTTCGCAGCTCAACAGGCAGAACACTGGCGGACGGGAGCTGATACTGAGAAAGTAGACCTTCTAAGACTTAGGCTCTATTTATGCAAAGTCTGCGTAAGATGCGGTGTATACAGCAAGAGACCTCTCATTATAAGAGGTCTCTCTATTGGCCTGGTAAGACAAGCTAAGAAGCGGCTAATATTCCCATGTTGTTTCGATATCCGCCCCGAGAGTGTTGAGTCGGTTAGCGAAGTCTTCGTAGCCTCGGTTGATATTATACACGTCACGCAGGATGGAGCGCCCAGGAGCTGCGAGCATAGCTAGCATCACGACGACGCTGGGGCGCAAGGCTGGCGGTGCGACGACATCGGCAGGCTTCCAGCGGGTAGGGCCACTGATGTAAACGCGGTGTGGATCGACCATCTCTACTTGTGCGCCAAGGCGAGTGAGGTCGGTGAAGTAAATGGCACGGTTATCGTAGCTCCAGTCGTGCACTAGAGTACGGCCCGTTGCTACCGTGGCGATGAGACCAAGGAAGGGGAGATTATCCATATTGATGCCTGGGAAGGGCATACTGTGGAGCTTGTCTTGTGGAGCGGTGAGAGTCGATTTGTGCAGGCTAATATCGACCAGGCGAGTCTGGCCATTGCGCGCTGGGTACTCGTTGGAGAGCTCATATTGTAAGCCCATACCACGCAGCACTGCTAGCTCGAGCTCGAGGAATTCGATTGGTGCCCGGCGAATGGTGATAGCAGAGTCCGTCACTACACCTGCTGCGATGAAGCTCATTGCCTCGATAGGGTCTTCGCTCGGACAATATTCGACTGTTTGGTTGATCTCGCTGACGCCATGGATGGTGAGGGTGGTTGTGCCGATACCGTCGATCTGCACCCCAAGCTTTTGCAAGAAGAAACAGAGGTCTTGCACCATGTAGTTGGGGCTGGCGTTGCGAATTGTCACGACGCCGGGGTGGAGCGCTGCCGCCATGATAACATTCTCAGTGACGGTGTCGCCGCGCTCGGTAAGGACGATGGCGTGCTCAACCATATGCGGGTTGGCTGTTGCTTGGTAGTAGTCGGTCGTTGCCTCGACAGTTAGGCCAAAGGGTGCGAGGCCCGCCATATGTGGTCCAACCGTCCGTGTGCCAAGGTTGCACCCACCCGCGAAGGGGATTTGGAATGACTCATATTGATGTAGTAATGGCCCCAGGAACATAATAATGCTGCGGGTGCGCTTGGCTGCGGCGATATCCATCTCGTCTAGATGGAGGGTGCGTGGTGGGGTGATCTCGAGGTCATTGTGTTCAAGCCAGCGGCAGCGCACGCCAATGCTTTCGAGCACCTCGATGATGCGATTAACTTCCTCGATCCGTGCCACTCGGCGTAGTGTCGTCTTGCCTTTATTAAGGAGGCTTGCGCAGAGCAAAGCGACAGCGGCATTTTTGCTCGTCTTTACCTCAATCTCGCCATGGAGCGAGCCACCACCATTGATGACGAAGTTTGTTTTGCCAGCTTTGTTGATGCGGACAATTTCGCTGCTCAGCACTTCGCCAATGCGAGCAATCATTTCGAGGCTGATGTTTTGGCCACCCTTTTCGATGCGGTTGATGGCCGACTGGCTCGTGCCAAGTGCTGCAGCGAGCTCGGCTTGCGTCATACCGCGCGCTTGGCGGGTTTCTTGGATGAGTGTTCCGATATTACGGAGATATTTTGCTGTTCCCATGCTTGTACAATATATCATCGGTGATATATTGTCAAACACAAGCATCTCGTGTTGCAAAAAAGAAATACAGAGGTTAGGCTGCAAAGTTTTTCTAATAGCCCACCAGCTTCTTTCTGTTATTTCAACTAGCCATGTGTAAGACCTATATTGCTACACGAGCAAGCGTCTAATTCTCACACAAGAGATAATGTCAAAGAGATGCGACAGTACGTCAATACTACTGGAGAAAAAAGAGAGCTATCGCAAGCTCAAGACGCACGTCGTCAAGTACTGCAACTCCCCACATTAGGTAGCTGTGCTATACTACACATATGATCTGATGAAAAGTGCATAGCGAACCCTAAGATATAACCAACAAACAAGGAGTATTACCCATGCACGAAACAACTATTGCTACCCTTATCACCTGTGAGCAGCAGCGCCAACGCGAAGGCTTGGAGCTCATCCCGAGCGAGAATTATGTCTCTGGTGATGTACTATGGGCGCTTGGGAGCGTCTTTACCAACAAATATAGCGAGGGTTACCCAGGCCGGCGTTACTATGGTGGGCAGCAGTATACCGACCAAGTGGAGCAGCTGGCGATCGACCGCGCCAAGCAGCTCTTCCGGGCTGACCACGCCAATGTCCAGCCGCACAGTGGTGCTCAGGCTAATGAAGCAGTGTATTTTGCATGGTGTGAGCCTGGCGACACCATCCTCGCGATGGATCTAGGTCATGGTGGCCACCTGACGCATGGTGCGCCCGTGACGCATAGTGCTCGTGAGTATAATTTTGTTCGCTACAAAATGAAGGACGTGAGAACGGGCGAGATTGACTACGATGAGCTACATCGGATGGCGCAAGAACATCGACCAAAGATCATCCTGGCAGGTTTTAGTGCCTATCCGCGCCAGCTAGATTTTGCACGCTTTGCGGCGATTGGCCACGAGGTTGGTGCTTTGCTCATGGCTGATATGGCGCATGTGGCGGGGTTGATTGCTGGTGGGGTAGCGGAGAATCCACTTGACTATGGCTTTCACGTTATGACGACAACGACGCACAAGACGCTGCGCGGGCCGCGTGGTGGGCTCATCGTTAGCAAAGGAGTAGCGAGCAACCCACTCAAGCGCCCAGCCAAAACACTCGAGAATATTCCGACACTCATCGATCGGGCAGTCTTTCCTGGTATTCAGGGCGGGCCACATATGCATACGATTGCCGCCAAGGCAGTGGCTTTTGGTGAGGCGCTCCAACCAGCCTTTCGTGCCTATACTGAGCAGGTGGTGGCTAATGCCGCTGTCTTGGCGCAGGAGCTGCAGCAGCGCGGCTTTGTGCTCGTGACGGGTGGCACAAGCAACCATCTCATCTTGGCCGATGTCCACACGAGCTTTGGAATTGATGGCAAGATGGCGGAGATTGCGATGGATAAGATCGGCCTGACACTCAATGCCAATGCCATCCCTGATGATCCACTGCCGCCATTTCGCCCTAGTGGCATTCGCCTCGGTACGCCAGCGGCAACAACGCGCGGCTTAGAGCCGCAGCATATGCCGCAGATTGCTGAGTGGATGCGCCAAGCCATCGACCACCGTGATGACGCGGCAGAGCTAGCTAAGCTCCGCACCGATGTTGCACACTTCTTGGCGGACTTCCCGGTGCCAACAGAATAGGGTAGCGGGTTAGGGGTCTGTCGGCTCCATTGATAATCACATTTCACGAGGCACGACAGTAGCGCATCCGCATATCTGAAACACCCGCCAGAGAGCGGGTGTTTTTTGTTGATTGAGAGGATAACCTTAGCAGGTGCCTCGGACGATATCCTCGGTTTTATCACCCTTCTTGTAGGTGATTTTCGCACCCTTACCACTACCACACTGGGTGTACAAGACAGGAGCGTCGTTGTTTGGTGTACCAGATGTGATGATCTTCTTCTTGAGGTCTGGATCGATCTTTGCTTCAGTTACTTTATCGTCAACAAGATTGCTACTGACTTGCGCGGCTGTTGGGTATTCACCCTTCTGGCTGTTCCATGCCTCTACCTTAGTCGAGAGCTGCGATGCAGCGCCAGCGGCTGCAGAGTCGCGAGCACGTTGCTGGATGCCGTTGTAAGCGACGATGGTAATAGCCGCTAGGATGGCGATGATCACAATCACGATGAGAAGCTCGACAATTGTGAAACCGCGCAGGTTACGTTGAGTTTTTGTTGTCATACAGAGTTACCCCTCCTTGTTACTGATTATACTACGATCATACTACGAACATTTATTAAACACAAGCTTTTTGAGTACAGATGTCTGAGAATATTTTTTAGAGATAGTGCACGCACTAGCATAGGCTGAATTGTGGCTAATGGCGCGCTAGTATAGCTAGGATACCTAAGATACCTAAGCTATACGCCGTCTGTTATTTTCTCGATTCAGCTAATTATTAATTCGCCGAGCCTGCATTGACCCCCGAGCATGAATGGTCTGGCCAGTGCTGAGGGCGGCAATATCCACTGTAGCAGAGACGACGGTGGTGCTATCGTTTGGTGTGGTGCTGGCCGCTTGATTAAAACCCGTTGCATAGCCAAAGCGAATACTCGATACATTATTCGCGACGCGTGTATCGAGCGCTTTGCAATCACCGCCAATGTAATTACAGGTGCTCTGCTGCCAGGGCTGGCCACACATCGTGTTATTACTGGGGTTGGTAGCATTAAATTCATACTGACTTGGTACGATAGTCCGCCGCCAGAGAGTGCTGCCCTGCACAAAGTAAACAACCTTGACGGTAAGTGGGTTATTTGTGCGGTAGAGCTTGGCGGCTAGGTCAGCTTGAGTGCGGCAGGGGTTGGCTTGGCTATTGAGATAGATGAGCTCGCGCTGGGTGTCGGAGGGGTTGCGGTCGGTGGCGTATTGGGTAAGGATCAAGACGTTATCGCCCGCGAAGTGCTGCGCCCAGTTGGCCGCGATGGCCTTGCTCTCGACTTTTGTCGCTAGGCGGACGTCTTGCTCGATTTGGTCAAGTGCATCTTCCATAGTGTACGTCAGTGAGCCACGCTGGTTGGAAATAACAATCGAGCTCAGCAACCCCACCAGGGCAGCAACCAACACACCAACCACTACCACGATAATCGGAATCACCACCAGCATTTCCACCACAGTAAAGCCACGCTGTTGGTGCCGCGCAGGGTAGATACGGCGGATGAGCTGCTGCATCCGCTCGCGGATATTAGTGGCTGCTGAGAATCGCATGGCGAACCTCCGATTGGCTAGAGCCTTGCCCGTAGCGTACCGTTACCGATACACGGCTTATCTGTGGCGCGGTAGTGCTATAGGGGCAATCAACGACGATAGTGGCACTAACAGGCTGAGGTAAGCCATCGGTATCCAGTGAGTGGTCAGTCGTGAGGTTGCGATTAGCCGCGCGGTTTGTGCACGGCGTTGGTGTGCCATCGCCAACTTCGCGGCGGAGCAGCTCATACCCCACAATACTCGCCTTGGCATCGCGATTGGCCTCCGTGGCGCCCTGGATCGTCACAATATACAGCTGATAGAGCGTCCCAACAAAGAGCACGCCCAGCACCATCGTCACCAACATCTCTACCAGAGTAAAGCCAGCATCTGGACTATGCTTCATTGGTGGTTGCTCGTGATGGTTATCGTTACTGTTGGTGCGCGCTCTAGCCGGTAGTAGAGGAAGAAACGGCTACACTCTTGACTGGTGGTGACGCAGAGCGAACCATCGCGGGCGCGCGGCTCGTAGACGAAGCGATCGACTGTGGCGCTATCTTTGCTAATACCATTGCTTGGCGACTGGACAAAGAGCGCTTGCTGGCCGCTACGTGATGGGTACTGGTAGCTATCCTCAGATAGTCCAGGGAGGATATGGCGAATTGCCGTGCCATTAAGCGAGGTCAAAAACTGCTCGGCCGACGGATAGCGGTGTCCTTGCTCACCCGACGTGCCGGTTGCATCGCCGTTGTAGAAAGACTCAAGGCTGCGTGCTACTGTCTCAACAGTGGTTGTGCGAGCGGTATCGCGCGAGGAACGCTGTGTATTATTGAGTGTCACCACACCCAGCACTAGCAGCACTAGCATAATTGCCAGCACAATAATAATTTCCACGATTGTATACCCGCGTCGTACCCTCATGCAATTAGCATAAGGGTTTTGATGTAAAAGTGCAAGAGGTGAGAAGTTGAATCGAGGTGATTATGGCTTGCTTTGCTTCGACTACACCCCATAGGTCACCAAATAGGGGGCAATAAGAAAAGAATTCTCTAGTAGGACGAAATGAACTTCGTGCTCGTCCGATAGAAAAGAATAAAGCCGGCTGAGAACAAGCAAAAGCAGTGAGATACAGATACTCAAAAATATATAGTCAATTTTACTTTCTTGACTATATGTATTGCAAAAATTATTGATGGACAAGGGCGAAAAGACAAGATTGTTTATAGGTGCGATGTGTCATTTGACTCATCACGCCGCTGGTATTTCTAGCGGTTCTTGCACAATGGTGATGCCGAATTTTTCCTCCACTGAGCGAATAATCTCCTCGCGAGCAGCAGCAAGATCGCGGTAGCTGGTGGCCGATTGATTGATGAGCACTACTGCATTCTTATCGTGTACTTTCATGCCGTGAAGAACGCTGCCTCTGAGCCCCGCTTGCTCGATGAGCCAGCCTGATGGTACCTTGACGCGCCCATCGGGCAGCGCATAGTGCGGCACTGTGGGGTAGTGCTGCTGGAGCTGAGAAAATTCTTCACTTGAAATAATCGCATTTTTGAAGAATGAGCCAGTATTGGGGAGCTTGGCAGGGTCAGGCAGCTTGCCAGCGCGGATCGTCATGACGGCTCGGCGAATGTCTTGCGGGGTGGGCTCTGCTATAGCGTGGGTGGTGAGATAATCTTGAACGGCTTGGTAGAAGGGTGGCCGTGGCAAATCCTTGCGTAGGCGGAGCGTTATGCTTGTGATGATATATCGCCCCATCTCGCGGCCCCGGAAAATGCTGTGCCGGTACGAGAACTCGCAGTCGGCGGCACTCAGCGACACAAACCGCTTTTGCTGGCGATCATATGCCTCGAGCGAGACGAGTGTGTCGGCAATCTCCTGCCCATACGCACCAACGTTCTGCACTGGCGCAGCGCCTGCTGTACCTGGGATAGCCGATAGCGCCTCAATGCCACTCAGACCACTGGCCACTGTCTTGGCTACAATAGTATCGAGAACTTCTCCTGCGCCAATGGTAATCGTCGTCGACTCATCATCCTCAGTAATAACCGAAAAGCCTGGAATACGGTTGCGCGCCACAATGCCAGCAAAGCCGCTGTCTTGGGCTAGAGTGTTGCTCCCGCCACCAAGAACAAAGAGTTCAGCCTGCTGTTGGCGGGCCATCGTGCACACCGCCACGACATCATCGTTGGTATAGAGGTCGACCATAGTATGAGCGTTGCCGCCAAGCTGCATCGTCAAATATGGTTTGAGTGAAACGTCAGTACGAATATCCATAGGTATAATATATCACTCATGATATATATCTGCAAGGTGTGTCAACCTAAACCTAGATAATAACAAGCCTGCAAGCACTGCTGACTCTTATGGAATCTAATGCTACTCTTCTCTCGACTCGATCGTTGCCTGCGCCGCTTGGATAACGTGGTCGATCATCACAGCAATAGTGAGAGGGCCAACGCCACCTTTTTCTGGGGTGAGGGTGACATCGCTGCGCTCGCGCACGCTTGGGTCGACATCGCCAACGATAACACCACCTTCGCTTGCTGTGCCAGCATCAACCACCACTGCACCTGTTTTGACCATATCCGCTGTAATGAGGTGGGGCTGGCCAGTAGCAGTGACGATGACGTCACTTGCAGCGATGATCTCTGTAGTATTGGGCGTTTGGCGGTCGCACACTGTTACCGTCAAGCCGCGGTCGCGCCACAGCCGCTCCAGTGGTGCGCCCACTAGCCGCCCTCGCCCGATGATGGCGAGCTGCTTATCATCGAGGCTAATGTTGTAACCTGCCAGTAGCCAATCGATCGCTTGCGCCGTTGCTGGCGTATAGGCAGCTTGCGGGCCACTCAGGCCATCGACGTCCTTGGCGGGAGAGATGCGCTGGACAATGGCGTCTGTTTGTGATGGGTCGTTGAGCGGCAGTTGGACGATAATACCGTGGACGTGTGGGTTGTTGTTTGCTCGGTCGATCACGCCCGGCATATCTGTCTCGGCGGTTGGCGCTACCTCTGTCTCAACGAGGATATCAGCAGCATAGGCTTGCTTGTAGCGCACGTAGGCATTGATTGGCCCCGATGCGTCAAGCGGAGTGATAATGAGCAGCTTGGGGGTGATACCATGCGCTTGGCGTAAGTGGCGTACTTGGCGGGCTTGGCGCTGCTTGATGAAACTTGCGAGCTCGCGGCCGTTGAGTGATGAAGTAGGCATAAGGCGTAGTCCTTTCGTAAATATGTGGTTAATACTCGGTGATAGGTATCTCTATAGCAAACAGTCCTCTGGCAATACCGAGGACTACATACTATGGAGGGCCAGGAGGGGCTCGAACCCTCGACACCCTGCTTAAGAGGCAGGTGCTCTAACCAGCTGAGCTACTGGCCCATGTCGTGTCTGCACTACCCGTGCAAAGCCCTTTTACTATAGCGGATAGCCTGGGGTTCTGTCAAGAGGCGGCGAGGTGAATTAAAAAGCTCTTTTGCTGCGGCGTGTGCGCTTGCTTGTCTTTTTGCCAAAAACGCATTACCATGGAGCGAGAGAGTTTAATCGGGAGAATAGCAATGGCAAACGAACAACCTACAGCACAACCAACACCACCAACTGAGGCAGCACCGCACACAGCTCCAACTGCCAGCCAACCAGCAGTACCAGCCGCTGCGCCTGCGCCGGTTGATACTTCACCGCGCAACTACTTGGCGGTTGTCGCTCTCGCTGCGTTTATGGGGCAGTACGGCTTGGCTCGTTGGTATCGTGGTGATGAGCTGGGCAAGATCCGCTTTTGGATTGCGGTCGGCTGTACGGTAACATCGGTTGTGCCGTATGTTAATATTGTTTCGATGTTGGGGCTGTCTGTCTTGTTTGTCTGGGGTATCGTCGACTTCTTCTTGCTGACGAGTACCACAGCAGATGCAAACGGTACGCCATATGTTGCGACCGAGCGTGACAAGACGTGGGCGCAAGGGCTTAAGATCGCCTACATTGTTGGTCTTGTCTTGGCAGCAGTGGCGATTGTTGTCTTCTTGATCTTGCTGGCAGCTGGGGTGGTTGTGCTGTGGGACACAACAAACACAACTAGGCCGATGCGGTCATCGACATACTATTATCCTCGTTAATAGCGGTTGTAGCAGTAGTGCAACAAAAGGGGCTGGCAGCGCGCTAGCCCTTTTTTGTGTAGTGCGGCCACAAAATGAATAGCAAATAGTGCCGTATAAAGAAACCCAGACCAAGCTGGGTGATATGGAACAGAACTGGTACACCCGGCAGGATTCGAACCTGCGGCCACTTGGTTCGAAGCCAAGTACTCTAATCCGCTGAGCTACGGGTGCTCACTTGCCTTATTGTATCACCACTGACGCGAGAATCCAAACTGCCTGCCTGAGAATACACTCTAGGGAGTAGCGAGACTGAGGGATTGGATGGTATTATATAAAAACAAGAATGAGGACCTTGGGATGTATAAAGAATACGAAATAGATTGGACACAGCTACGCACTGCTGACAACGAGAATCCGCAGGTTCTTCCTGGCAAAATATGGACTATGTGCTCCATGCCGATAAAGACGAAGTTGCTGATGACGCATATTGGAAGATAGAGGGAAATGCCTTCTTCCAACGCAATCTATATCAGGCTACCGAACCAGTAACCACCATCGTCACAAACGAGATACATCTTGGAAACTTTAGCACACTAGGCCTCGGCTTTGCACTCGATCTCCTCGTCGAAATCGCCTGTGGCTGGTCAGCGCCATCAGAAAAAGAACGAGGCAATGCCGACCTAGCTAACCGCTGCCGAGAGAAGATCCGCACTATCATGCCAGACCTCTACCGACTTGCTGAGACACATACTGACCAACGTGTCCTGCAGGGGATAGTCGATCTGACGGATGAACTCGAACCCAGCAAGCAGCAGCGAGCAAAAATACTGTCGATTGTGGAACCAAAGGCATACGATGAGCGACTTATTAGGATGGCTTTGCGAGATTTGAGAAAGTCGTTGAGATGACTCTTGAGACCGTGTGAGCCATTAATTTAACGTATACAAAGAAACAGAGGTTTAAGGGAAACAGTTTGATTGGCATGTGGGGTAGGGTCGCTCTCGTATTGCTAGTAGACCTACTCGTGTACCTACCCGTCTATATTAGCAACAGCTATCCCACGCTCCGTCAAAGCTTCCTCTACTCGCTTGACGACTTGGCTGGGGGTAAGCTCGGCTTTGACAATGTAGCTGTGGACACCGAGGTGCTGGAGTTTTTTAGGGGCTTCTTCGTGACCAAGGTTGGTGAGGACGATAACTGGGATATCCTTACCCCATGAGTAGGCGCGGATGTGCTCGAGCGTGTCGGCACCATTGAGGTGGGGCATCTGGAGGTCGAGCAAGATGATATTGGGATGAGTTCGCTGCACCAGCATGATGCCAGCTTTGCCATCGCCCGCGACTTCCACCGCAAAGCCAGCCGCTTCGAACTTCATGCGGTACATTTGGCTGATGGTTTGGTCGTCTTCGATGATGGCAATTTTAACCATTTGCTTTATAATAGCAGGTGTAGCATGAAAATGGAACAAAATCACCCAAAATCAAGCACCACACCTATACCAGCAGGGCCACTGGTGGCACTGGGTAGTGCGCTGGCTCGTGCGACCGACTTTGCAGAAGTGGTAGCAGCGGTGCGTACAGCGCTAAGGGCAGTTGCCCAGCCGACTTGGTGTGGAGTGATGGTAATAGTGGATGGAGCGCCGCCGCTAATTGACTTGCCAGATGAATGTGCTACCTCTGTTGACACACTCTTGCCGCTATGTAAAGAAGTAACGGTGCGCACAATGACCGCCATGCTACCCAAGCGCCACACACTTCGTCGTTACAACATTGCTGTAGTGCTGCGGCTGGTGTGGCAGGGCAATCACTGTGGATATATCGTGCTGGGCCCGCCAGCTGAGCGAGCCATGTATACTACTGCGCAGCGAGCCACTCTTGCAATGATAGCCCAGCAATGTGCAGTGACGCTGATGGCGCAGCAGTGTCACAATACCACTCAGCAGTTCCAGCAGCAGCTCACCCAAGCGGTAGACCATGCAACGCGCCAATTGCGCGCCTCTAACCGTCGCCTGCGCGAGCTCGATGCCGCGAAGGATGAGTTTGTCAGTATGGCGAGCCACCAGCTGCGTACACCGCTCACTAGTGTGAAGGGCTATATATCGATGGTGCTGGAGGGCGATGCTGGTGAGATTAATGCTATGCAGCGCACTTTCCTTACTGAAGCTTTTACGAGTAGCGAGCGAATGGTGCAGCTGATTGGCAACTTCCTTAATGTGTCGCGCATCCGCACTGGCAACTTCACAATTGACTTCCGCCTAGGCGATGTTGCCGCGCTGGTGGCACAGAGTATCGAGTCTATCCAGCTCATTGCCGAACGCCACCATTTCCGAGTGGATTATCGACCGCGTGGGGTTATCCCACCTCTGCTAATCGACGAGAATAAACTCCGACAAGTCATCGTTAATTATATTGATAATGCCATTTACTATTCGCCTGGTGCTGATGTTATTACGGTACGACTCTACCGCAAGGACGGCTGGGTGGTGTGCACGGTGCAAGACCATGGCATTGGAGTGCCACAGGGTGAGCAGCGCAAGATCTTTACGAAGTTCTTCCGGGCGCACAATGCCCAGCTGCAGCGGCCCGATGGTACAGGGATTGGGCTATTTTTAGCAAAGAAGATCGTGCTGGGACACCATGGCGAACTGATCTTTCATTCGCGGGAGGGGCAGGGTAGCACCTTTGGTTTCCGTCTGCCGATCGATCGCCTCACGCCGCACCAGAATATTTCACCAAACGAAAATCACTCCCCGCGTGGGAAGTGAAAATCGCACATCTCCTGGGCTGGGTAAGATACCCGAGGAGTCCTCCTTTGCTTGGCACCTCTCGCACGGGTGCCAAACATGTAAAATTGCACAAGTATAGCCTATGGCAAACTCCCAGCAAATACAGTGTGGGTGCACCGTACGTTGGCTTGCTTTAGCTGTATCGCGTGCTGTTTGTGTTAGTTGTCTCCACCATGCATGTGCATGACACGATCAGTTTAGCATCATGATTATGGCATGTCAAGCCTTTTTTACAACATTATCGCTAGACAAGGGCCGATTTTTTTGCTATAGTGACTAAGCGGCCTCATCGTCTAGCGGTTAGGACACTGGGTTCTCATCCCAGCAACCCGGGTTCGATTCCCGGTGAGGTCACCACGGTATGATGAGAGAGAATAGTTCGCCTGTGTGGTGAACTGTTTTTGATAGAAAAAATGATATGCGAATAGATAACAACAGAGTATGATGTTATTTAGGGGGTAAAATATATGAAAAGGAAGAGAAATCATAAAGAGGTCTTACGACGAAGGCAGTCAAAACAGAAAGATAAAGATAAAGTAACTAAAGAGCGCATATTAACAGAAATAGCTAATGAATATATTGCAGGAGCAGAGGTGTTTCCATTACCTACACTTGTTGATGGACTTTCTGCTCAAGACATCAACAAGATTAAACCTATACAGGTTGGTATAAAGTCTGTTATCAAAGACTTTGATCGTAGCATTCAGAAGAGGGTAAAAGAGTTCAATTTATCGATAAATCTACCAAAACATGTCCATAGTTTTATTATCCCATTAGATTTTTATATACCACTTCCTGAACCGTATAATGCAATGAATATTGTGCTATCACAGGATACAGTAACGGCCGCTAAATGCGTTACAGTTGTTTCTGATGTTGTGAGACTTGGTGACTCTGCGGTAAAGGCCTCGTACTTAATTGTTTCATTGTGTATTCAGTATAGTACTGAAGCTGATAAGCCTAAAGATTTTAACCACAAAAAACTATTTGATGTAGCAATTGCAGAGTGCAATCATGTTATCACTGCATTTCAAGCAATTCCGAGTCGACACAATCACTATATGCACAGAATTACAGATAAATCTTGTGCTAATACCATTAATACTTTTACATTTGATCGTTATATAGGCAAGATAACAGATCGGAGGTGTATTATAGTCAACTATAACACAGATAGTGAGATTTTCCAAGCTAGAGCGTTAAATGAAAAAGAGCTACAGCAGTTTATTATAGCGCACACGGATAAGTCATTTACAAAGGATAAAGTATTTGATCTTGTATCAAAGTATAATGACGCAATAAATGCAAGATGCTTTGGTAATTACGACCAATCAATATTACTAAGCGATAGCTATACCGAGCTGACTATTGGCTATATTTTATGCGAAATACAAAAAAGTATCGGTATGGATCCTGGTGAGGTATCCACTCAATATAGTGAATACCGAGATTCGGGGAGTATTATAAAAAAACTCGCTGAACTATTAGGAACAAGCCGCACCCAACTTCGTAACTCTATAGATCATGATAATTGGTATAAATATTGTCATGAAATACGAAATGATCTGACTCATCGATGGCTAACAGATATACCAAGTGCAGAAGATTCATTACATGCTTTGTATTACTCTGGTGAACTAATTAGTAAGTTATGTCAGCTGGTACAAAATAAATACCCACAAGAACAATATCCTGAACTGTATGATAAACTGAGCCTATTGATGAGTGCTTCGTATATAACCAAGAAACTTCATACTGGGATGGGATAGATATAATATGGTATACTTCCCTTCCAGCCATCCACCAAATCATGTATAATAAACTGAGTACGACAGCCAAGAAACGGAGGAAATGAAGAAGTATGGCAATGGGCATGAACCAAATGAAGATGCTTAATGACTTGCGCAAGGCGCAGAAGGCGCTAGCGAAGGAGATCGTGGAGGTCGAGGCAGGCGATGGCGCGGTGATTGTGCAGATCACTGGCGAGCTGAAGATTAAGAGTGTGAAGATCGACCCAACTAAGGTAGACCTAGATAACATTCACCAGCTGGAGCACTGGATCGAGATTGCAATCCGCGACGGTATGGCCAAGGCGCAAGAGATTGCTGCCAAGAAAATGCAGCCACTGATGGGTGGGCTTGGCAACCTCGGGTTCTAGCTAGTATGGCAGATATTCTGCCTCAGGCCCTGCAACGGGCAATAGACGAACTAGGGCACCTACCAGGAGTAGGTGCACGCACGGCGGAGCGCTATGCGTATTTTTTGCTGCGAGCCGATGGACGGACGAGCCAGAGGATTGCCCAGGCCATCACGCAGCTTCACACTGCTGTTGCAACCTGCCCCGTCACCTTTGCTCTGATGGATCCTGACCAAGATGTTTCACCACTCTATAGCAGCCCAGAGCGCAATCGCAAGCAGATTGCTGTGGTGGAGGAGCCACTCGACATCGTGGCACTGGAGCGCACTGGCCACTACAAGGGGACGTATCATGTGCTGGGCGGCGTCATCTCACCGATTGATGGGGTGGGGCCAGAGCAATTACACATCCCCGAGCTATTGGAGCGGATTACTCATGACGCAGTAGAGGAGGTGATTATTGCCACCAATGCGAGCGTGGAGGGCGAGTCGACTGCGCTCTTCTTGCAGCGGCACATTGCCGAGGCGGGCCTAACGGTGCGGATGACACGCTTGGCCCGCGGCATCCCCGTCGGCGTTGACCTTGAATATGCCGACCAAATAACCCTCGGCCACGCGCTCGAGGGGCGGCGTGCGGTGTAATAAAGCGACTATTGTGCTGATTCTGCGTGGAGACGCCGCTGCTCTTCGGCGGCTTCTTGCTTCTCGACGAAGTCGTAAAGGCAGTCTCTGACAGCGCCCCTGAGCGTATTGAGATTCTCAACATGCTGGACAAGCGCTTCCATGGGCGATGCTGCCTCGCGCGTAGTTGCCTCTTGCAAAAAGCGAAATACGTCATGATCATAACCGATACATTCAAAATAAAGCGTAGCGAGTTCGGCGCTTGGGTTGTCGCGCAGCTGTTGCGCGATCCACTGCTTGACTTTCTCACCTTCTCCTAGCTCGTCTTTGAGCAAAAGCACATAGAAATGAATCTCCGCTATCTCATCTGTTTGGTAGAAATAATAGTTTACCATGTCCCAGGCGGCCTTCCGAGCGACCGCTTGCTCGCCATGCTTGGCACAGAGCTTTACAAGATAGTAGTCGTCAAATAACCGTGAAGAAGATCGCTCTGATGGGTGCTTGGTAATGATGGTAATGTAAGCATCACGAATCCGCTGATCGAAGATAAAGCGCCGGTCGTTTAAGGAATTAACAACAGCGTGGAGTGTATACCCTTCATCCTCGGGTGCAATAACATAAGCGGAGGCGCGGGCTTGGCGTGTGCCGTCCGGATCTTTGCCATGTATGGCATACTCGGCATCGATTTCTGCCTTGATGTAGGGGCTGATGACATACCGTTTGAGTTGCTGCGCCTTCGCTACGCCATCATCATCGAATTTGAGAAGGAGCTCGATGATCATGCCCAGTTCTTGCTGAGCTGATGAAATATATTGACTAACTTCTCGATCCTGTGCGAGTGTTGTTGTCGCAGGGTTATATCTAAAGTGCCGATAGGCCATTTCTTGGCAACGGCTCGCAATCGTGCAAATGCGAGTAAAATCATGAGCATCTTGAGTGCGCAAGTGGAGGGTATTGGCATCACTAAGAAGGCGATAAAAAGGCAAATTGATATCATCGCGCTGCATATCTCTGGCGGCAGCAATACGAGCATCGAGCGATTCGCGTAGCTCCTGCAAGCGGGCTGCTCCATCTGGTGTATCGCCCATTCTAATATACTCACAATATTGCTGATGAAAGAGCTCATGTGGCTCAAGATCGGCAGGGATGGTCTGGAGCGAGACAGTGCCAGACTCATCGCGCTGGAGCTCGAGAGTGCTCGACCGCATTGCTTGTGTCGGCTGCGAATCTGGCAAAATGACATCTAGAAACTCCCAGACATCCTGCTTAATCTTGGGGAGCTCTGCGGCAAGATCGGGGATACCCTTGCTGATCTTCTGTAGGTCGCGCAGGAGATCGGTTGCGAAGCGTCTACACTCGGCAATGGCCTGTCTATCAAAATAATTATCAGCGTAGGGATCGCAATCAGAGAATCGCATAATGTGAATCAGGCTAGTAATTACTCGCCACACACTGCTACGCCAGAATAATTCATCCTCTGCTATCGCCTGCTCGAGCAAATCACGATCAAGCAGCTGCTCGCGATACTCCGCAATGTAGTAGTCGATCATCGCTTTTATCTTGACTGGGTCGATTGGGAGCTGACTTGCCTGTGGCCTTTGTTGCTGGGTAGCAGTGGTATCATCTGAATGATTTGTCATGATATATACCATAGCGAGGAAAGGGAAATCTGTCAATCAAAAGAACCTTAAATATCAAGACCTCTGCGTTTTCCGTTAGCCTCTCCACTTACCAGTGTATTCGAGTGGAGTGTAGGAGGGGGTTAAAGAATTATTAAAAGCTATGTCGCATCGAAAGGAGAAACAATATGTGTTTATTTGCTATACTAAAACAATGGCAAAATCAAAGAAATGGACGAAAAAGCTAACACGATGGGCGCAGAGTAATCGCTGGGGGCTGATGAGTGCGGCGCTGGTACTTGTGCTGGTGGGTGGTGTGTATATCGCGTGGCAACGTGGTATGTTGACGAAGCTTATCAAAACACCACAGGACACTGCGAATGCAGCGCTCACGAGCCAAGATAATACCTTGCCTATCTGGATGCCAGATACTGTCAAGCGCTGGCAGGGCGAGATTACCAAGCAGGCCCGGCAGTACAATATTTCGCCGCAGCTGGTGGCGATTATCATGACGCTAGAATCCGGTGGTTACCCCAAGGCGCACAGTGGTGTAGCCAGTGGTTTGATGCAGGTGACGGATAGCACGGGCAAAGAGATCGCGGCTAAATTCGTGAAGCCGGCGCGCACAAACTATGATTTATTTGATCCTGAAACAAGCATCGCCTTTGGCGCGGCCTACCTGGCGCATTTACGCGATCAGCTGTGCGTGCCGCTCGGTAATCTATCCGAGAATGAGTGCGTTGAGCTCGTTGCTGCTGGCTACAATGGTGGCCCAGGTGCAGCGGGTAACCTATACCGCGGCCGCGGGCTAGAAGCGATCGAGACTCTCAGTTACAGCCGCGATGCCATGAACCTATGGCGCGAGCGGGTAAGTGGCAGTAGCCCCACCTATACACGCTGGTTTGAGCGCGGCGGCAAGAAGCTGGTAGAGAAGGCGCAGGCAGGCAACTAAGGAGCGTTAGTGCTAGTATAGTCTCTGGTATTTTGCTTGGTTATTTCTCTGAATCCATTTCTCTAGGAGTTGCCGGTTTATCCTTTTCATATGGAGGGAGCGGGAAGCCGTGCCAGTATATCGTTCGTGCGGTGTCTATGAAACCTTTTGTTCTTTCGGCTAGCTCTAGAAATTTCGCGCCGAATTTTTGCCGCAAGGTTGCTGTCTGATCACTCTCGTGTGCTTGACTAATCTCACTCGCGCTTGGTCTGTTCTCGTAGTCTGTCATAGAATCCTCCGCACTAGCACTACTAAAACTACCGTACCATATTTCTATGATGCTATGCAAATAATAATAGACTCCGCTCACTATATTCATCACAATTCGTCCTTGCTTAACTACGACCCTGCGGCTTATATACCAAGCCATAAATCCACCGCACCACACCTCGCGCCTACTGGCAAATTCTGCTACACTAAAGAGGATGTTTGATGAAGTGATACGCGCGGTTCAACGCGCAGACAAAATTATTATTATCCAAGCTGAAAATCCCGATGGAGACAGTGTCGGCAGTAGCCTCGCGCTGGAGGAGATTCTGGGTGATTTGGGCAAACAGGTGACGCTTTATTGCCCGGTGGCAGTGCCCAAATATTTGCGGTATATTCGCGGCTGGGATCGCGTTACTGATGAGTTTGACAGCAGTGCTGAGCTGGCGATTATTGTTGATACCAGTGCAGATATCTTGCTCAGTAAGGTGCTCGAAGCACCGAGTGCTCGCGCCTTCCTTACGACGCACCCAGTGCTCGTGCTGGACCACCACGCGACGGAGAGTACCCTAAGCTTTGACCATACACTTATCAATCAAGATGTGGTGGCGACTGGCGAGCTCATCTACAATCTTGCGCAGCATGCTCAGTGGGCGATCAACCCACAAGCGGCAGAGAACCTCCTCATCGCAATCATGAGCGATAGCCTGGGCTTGACGACGCAAAACACCACAGCCGACTCCATCCAGACCGTCGCAGAGCTGACCCGGCTGGGCGCAAGCAATGCCGCCATTGAGGTGCGCCGCCGTGACTTTATGAAAAAAGCGCCAGAGATCCTTCGCTACAAAGGGCGCTTGATCGAGCGGATCGAGTATATGCTAGATGGCCGCCTGGCACTCATCCATATCCCGTGGGAGGAGATCCAGGAATATAGCGATCAATATAACCCCAGTATGCTCGTGCTAGACGAGATGCGCTTGGTAGAGGGGGTAGATGTGGCGATTGCTATCAAGACCTACCCCGATGGCAAGCTGACTGGCAAGATCCGGAGTAATGCGCCAGTAGCGGCAATGATTGCTGGCTACTTTGGTGGTGGTGGCCATTCCTATGCAGCGGGTTGGCGGATGTATGAGGATTACCAGCTGGCGATGCGTGAGATCGTCGAGGCAGCCAGCCGGGCCTTCGTTGAGTATGATGAGAGTGAGGCAGCCCATGGCGATTAAGTTTGCTAATACACTGACCCGTCACCTCGATACTTTTGTGCCGCTCCAGCCTGGCAAGGTGTCGCTCTACACCTGTGGGCCAACAGTGTATAACTATTTGCATGTTGGCAACTGGGCGGCATATATCTACTGGGATATCCTGGTGCGCATGCTCCAGGCGGAGGGCTACGAGGTGGAGCGTGTGATGAATATCACTGATGTCGGCCACCTGACAAGCGATGCTGATGAAGGTGAAGACAAGCTCGAGAAGGGTGCGCGCCGCGAGGGTAAGACTGCTTGGCAGATTGCTAAATTCTACGCTGATGACTTCATCCGCGGGATGAACGCGTTGCACTTAACACCGCCGAGTCAGCTGGCCCGTGCTACCGACTATATCGACGAGCAAATCCAGCTTGCCATTACGCTCAAGCGCAAGGGGCACACCTACCAGACGAGTGATGGGATTTATTTTGATACCAGTACTTTCCCGGCCTATGCAGACTTTGCCCGGCTCGATCTGCGAGCCTTGCGGGCGGGGGCACGGATTGGCCCCAATAGCGAGAAGCGCCACGCGAGCGACTTTGCTCTATGGAAGTTCTCGCCAACTGGTGTCAAGCGCGACATGGAGTGGCCCACACCACCGGAGCTGCTTGACCAGATACCAACAGACGGCGCGCCAGTGATGGGCTTCCCGGGGTGGCACTTGGAATGCTCGGCGATTGCAATGCACTTCCTTGGCGCGACGCTCGACATCCACACTGGTGGGATTGATCATATTCCTGTGCACCACAGCAACGAGATTGCTCAAAGCGAGGCTGCGACAAGCCAACCCTTTGCCCACTACTGGCTGCACTGCAACCACCTCAAGGTTAATGGCACGAAGATCAGCAAGAGCCTGGGCAATGGTTACACCTTGACCGACCTCGCTGAGCGGGGCTACACCCCCATGGAGTACAAGTTATTCGTCTTACAAAGCCACTACTCGCACGAGGGGAACTTTAGCTGGGAAAACCTCAGTGCAGCGCGCAACCGCCTGCGCAAGTGGTATGAAGTGGCGTGCCTGCGCCACCAGACGTATGAGAGTCTGGATGATGACCAGCGTAAGAGTGACGAACAATCGGGCCATGTATCGCTTCTGGCAGCAAGTGGGGCAGTGCGCGAGGCGCTCGCAAATGACCTTAATACCCCCGAGGCGCTGCGGCTCATCGACGAAGCGTTTGATCGGGTGCTAGCGCGACCACTGGCAGCAGTGTATCATCGTGGATTGGAGGAGTTGCTAGCGGCGATTGATCAGCTACTTGGCCTCGACCTCTGTGAGTCGACACCAGACATTACTGATGAAGCTAAGCAGCTCATCCTCCAGCGCCAGCGTGCTCGCGAAGCCCGCGACTGGCCCGCAGCCGACCGCCTGCGCACCGAGCTCGCCACGCAGCACATTGCCGTGCGCGACACACCGCAAGGGCCAGTGTGGTGGTGGGCAGAGAAATAATATGCACGAAACTCTATCAGGAAAAACTGCTACACCACAGGCAGAGCAAGAACCATCACAATCAGACCAGAAGATTGCCGCCTTGACTACGGTATATGATGCAGTGCGGCGCAGAGCATATGAGAATAGCGAATATAACAATCACGACATCAACGAAGCGACGATTATACTGGGCGACCTCATTGCGTGTGAAGCGTGCCTCAGTGCTGGGCTACCGCCTGAGGATCTGCCACTGACTGAGCGGACGGGCTATGATGCAGACAAAACTCTACCAGAGAATATTGACCTCGCCATTGCGGCATACCTGCCAGACTATGCCGAGAAATTATCAAACCTTGGCTACGACGAATATAACGCATCCGAGGAGATGCCCGACGCAGTATGGCAAACACTAGAGCCTGGTGCGTCTAATGAGCCAGTGGCAGCAGCGCCGCTTGTCGATCCGCTACGTGCGCTGGTGCTGATGCATCATTATTACAATCTAGTCGTTGCACCGATTGAATATGGCAGTGAGGGAGGGCCACGCTACGATTGGTCGTCGCCCGATACACTCGAGACAACAGGGCTTATTGCACCAGTTGTGCAGCTATGTATGCGAGGCCAAAAGGTGGTGCACCGCTGCGTACCGAGAGAGTATTATGATGCGATGAACCATGCACAGGGCAGTAGTGTGATAGCACAAAATGGCGATGGTGTATAGGATATGATGGTGGTATAATACTATCATCATGACATGGAACAGCATTACCCCACAAAAATTTGTCGAACTTGTAAATTACTGGGTCAACCAAGATTGGCCACTCACGGAAGATAAGTTGACAGCGGCTATGGAAAAACTAGGCTGGGACGAAAGTGACGCGAGTAGTATTGCTAAAGATATTCCAGTTAACCAGCCGAGACTGAGCGCGACCACATCCGATCCGGTTAGAGGGCTTGACATAATCTCGTGGAGTTTAACAGATATTGATACAACAAAATCAGTTGAACAAGACAGATTTATGAACGACGCTTTTGTCGGTTATGTGGAAGCTGGCACTGCCGTTTGGGGTAGGCCCCGAATCAAGCGTGATGCTGAGCGTGAAATTGCATACTGGAAGACAGAAAATGGCTGTGAGTTTCAAATATCCAATCGGCGTTCAGCTATCGCCATACACATCTTTTCTCCGCAGTATGCGAAAGTATACAATAGTATCTAAGCATGACGGTTTCAACGATGCGCCAAATCTCCTGGACACAGTTTGAGAATAGACTTGCTCGCGCACTCATGCGCGCTGGTGATCGCGTACACATTGTACTGATCCCCGAATTGTCTACAGAATATATGACACAGTACCTTCACTACGTTGTTAGCGACACGGCGATTGTCTGTGAACTACATCTGCCTCCACAGACGCGGAATGCATCAAGTGTGCACAAATCCAGTGCTATCAGCGCTATGGTCAATCAAGGGTGGCAGCAGAGTAATGAAAATGAAGTTTACTCGCGCCATCTCCTGCTGCCGACGTATAGTTCGGCGTATGTCTCACTCGCAGCACAATCAATCCACATCCTGCGTGACGTAATACAGGTCAGTGAACCATCTTCATTGACTTACTACGCATGGCGTGCTCCTGAAGAACTAGAAGATGGTCGTTACTACTCCGCAGAAGAGGTAGATGAACTAGACGAAGGTGAGGATCCGCTTGAGGTTGATTTGGGGATTGAGATGGCTTCGAGGCGACCAGAGTTATTATAGATTATTACACAGCAGGAAAATAATATGCCAACGAATCCAGACAATAATACCCAATCAGATAGTCAACGCGAGCTTGCAGCATACACACAGAAGCATGCACAGTATTTCATCGACTATATGTCAAAAGCACTGGGGCATGACCTTCATGGTATGCTTGATTATTCAGTAAAGAGTCTTGCAGTGGTGGATGATGTGCTTGATGTACTCTATCGAGAAGCTGCCGATACTACATCAAAGAACCATATGTTTATTCTTGAGACAAAAGATGCGGTAGCGATGGATGCAGGTTGTTATATCCTTGAGGTTGCCAAGCGAAACTTCGGTGGACGCTACGCGTGGATTACTGAGTGGAATGAGCCGACAATCGTGACAGGAGAGCCAGAGTATAGTGTTTCTCTTGGTGCGTGCAGTAAGGCTAAGGGGCGGATTGATAATGGTGATGAGGACAATATTCCCTTTTTCTTTGATGGGTATGTCGAGAGGGTTACACGTCCACGGCCTGGACAGGAAATATTTATTAGTTAGAGTGTTTAAATCTTTATTCTTCGCTAACTTATATGTAGATATATCGTAAGATTCTTACTGGCGTGGCTCTCGCTGTGAGGTTTCTATCCCTCGCCCTTAATCTTCTCCACCAGCTTGGCTAGTGGCTTGGTGGATTCTTCGCGGGCGCGAGCGTTGTGCTCGAGGTAGTCGTCTAGCAGAACTTTGCAGCAGCCAGCGATGGGGATGGAGATGAGACCACCGATGATGCCAAAGATATAGAGGCCGATGGTGATGGCAACAAGGACAACTAGTGGCGTGAGATCAATTTTGCGCGACTGAATGGTGGGCGAGATGAAGTTATTCTCGATCTGCTGGTAGATGACGAAAAATGCCGCAAAGATGAGGCCACCTGGCAAGGCATTAAAGGCAAGCAAGAGGGAGATCATTACCCCAGCAATCGTCGCACCAAACATAGGGATGAGCGCCAAGACGAAGGTGACGGCAATGGTAACGAGCGCAAGGTTGCTCGGAATAGCCGAGAAAAAGAGGCTCAGCACAAAGACCGCCGCCCCAGCAAACAGCGCGCCGATGCCCGAGATCGTAAGCTGCCCCGTCACATAGCCTGCTACCACAGCATGCATGCGATGGGCGACCTTCTTGTGGCGTTCCATCGTAGATTGGTCGCGGTAGAGCCCCCAAAAGCGCTCTGCCCAGGCTGGCCCTTCCGTCAGCATCAAGAAGGTGAGGACGAGCACCAAGAACCCTGAGCCGACTGCAGAGAAGACGGAGCTAATACCGGCAAGGAGGTTGCCGCTAAGGCCACGCGTCCAGGATTCAACACTGCTGCGAGCACTCTCTACTACTTGATCCACCTGCGCTTGGATATGATACTGCTCGGCAAAAGCACCAAAGCTATGCCACTGCTCGCCCGCTGTATGGACCATCCCCGGCAGGGCATCGACAAACTTGCTTGTCTGCTGGACGATAGGTGGTACCACGAGCACAAGAACCACTCCAAGTAGCGCCACAATGCTAATGAAGGCAAGTGCGGTGCTGAGTGTGCGGCTGCGGTTAGGCAGGCGCTCGACGATGGCATTGACCGGCCCATTGAGTGCCAGCGCGAGGAACCCCGCCGTGCCAATCATAATCAAGGCAGTCTGCGCCAGATAAATCGCGAGGATTGCAAAGGCAAAACCAATTACTACCAGCCAAAACCGCACAAAGGTCTTCGTGTCTATCTCTATCCGTACTCTCATACTCTTTAGTATACCACGATTTGCTGATCGATTAGCGGCAAGAATACAACGGTAGAGTGGTGTGTGGCTCTATGTTATTTTTGCTTAAGTGAGAAACAACTCAGATGATTGCCGACAGTGTAAATCGCTTGTCCTATTACTGGACGTCATCAAACAGAACCCATGGAGACGTATAGCACCCTTTGGTTGTGCTTTGATATTACTCTACAATCACCGTCATCCGCACCATCAAACACAGCAAGACAAGTCCTGTGCCAGCCAGCACCGAGACGGCGATGGTCATGCGGTTGGGGTAGTAGTCGACCGTCTCAGTCTGCTTGGCGTGGCGCGATGAGGAGTGAGTGGCTGGTGCGCTGGTGCGCTTCAACGGCTTTTTGTCCGTTGGTTTGGTTTTAATTACAGTGGTGTGTGGAGCTTTTGTCATGGCTCTAGTATACGCCGATGCGTGGTGATTTGTCCAGAATGCTTATGCTTGGTGTGCTATAATAGATCTATTATGACATACCATGCCAAGACTCCCCAGCAGACGATGGCTGACCTATCGTCTGGCGTCCGTGGCCTCGATGACACTGTTGTGGCGGAGCGGCTGGAACACTACGGCCCTAATATTATCCGCGTTGTGCACGAACCACTATGGCGGCGGCTCATCAAGCCATTTTGCTCGGTGTTTATGCTGGTGCTGTTTGCGGCAGCGGCGATTAGTTTCTTCCACCAGGCGGTGGTGGATGGGCTGATTATTTTGGCGATTATTGTGGTGAGTGCACTGATCGACTACACGCAACAGCTCTCTACCGAGCGCATTATTCGCTCGCTGCAAAAGCACGCTCCCTTGCAGGTACGCGTCCGTCGACATGAAGGTGAGCAATCACTTGATGCCGAGCAGCTGGTGCCAGGTGATGTTATTATCGTGGAAGAGGGTGATAAGATTCCGGCCGATGCGCGGGTGCTCGAGGCGCGCTCGCTCCGGGTGGATGAATCACAGCTGACGGGTGAGTCGCTCCCGATCGAGAAGAATAGTGCGGTTCTCCCCATGGCAACGGCGCTCTATGAGCGGCGAAATTGTTTGTATCAGGGGTCGTTTGTGATTGGTGGCAGTGCGCTTGCTATTGTGACGGCGACCGGAAATGCGACTGAGTATGGTAAACTGGCTGCTCTCTCGAGTCACCCACGTGAGACGAGCCCAGTAGAGCGCACGATCAATAAGCTGGTAAGTCAAATCATTGTCGTTGTGTTGGTGGCATCAGTGGTAGCGCTCGGGCTGGCGCTGTGGCGTGGTATGGAACTCACTGCAGCGCTGCAGTTTGTGATTGCGCTTGCCGTTAGTGCAGTGCCGGAGGGGTTACCAGTGGCAATATCGGTGATTTTGGCTATTGGTATGCAGCGGATGGCGCGGCGCAAGGCACTAGTGCGGACGATGGCGGCAATTGAGACAATTGGCGTCGTGACGACAATCGCTACAGACAAGACGGGTACCCTCACGCGCAACAAACTCACTGTCCAGGCTGTCTGGGCACCGGGTAACCGTACTGAGCCACTACTCCAGACACTAGCTGGCAGCACCTTGCCCAATAGCCGGAGTAAGATGTACGATCCACTCGATCGAGCCTTTGCTGCCTATTGCAATGAGCAGCGCGTCTCGCGGCCGCAGCGCCGGGCGGGTTTGACACTCTTTCCTTTTGAGCACAAGCTGGCGATGAGCGGCACACTCCAGGCAGTTGGCACTGGGCAATATCGCCTGTGCGTAAAGGGTGCGCCAGAGGCGATCATTCGTCATGCGCGGCTTTCTAGTGCAGATAAGCGCGCGACGCTCCAGGCTTTGCAGCAGCTCACGGGACAGGGGTATAGGGTGATTGCCTTGGCGTATACAGCGCTTCGCACGCCAATTGATTCGCTGGAGCAGCTGCCAGCCCGTCAGGGGTTGCAGTTTGTGGGGCTGGTTGGTGTGGCAGACAGTGTGCGGCCAGAGGCTCGGCCGTCGATTGCTCGGGCTCGCCAAGCGGGTATCACAGTGCGGATGATTACTGGCGATCATTTCGAGACGGCGTATCAGATTGGGCGGCAACTTGGCCTTGTGCGGGGGCGCGATGAGGTGTATGATTGCCGACGGCTTGACCAATTGAGCGATGGTGAGCTTGCTACAGTGGTGGCCCGGGCACGCGTCTTCTCACGGGTCATACCAGAGCACAAGCATCGTATCCTCACAGCGCTCAATGCAACAGATATCACCGCCATGACAGGCGACGGCGTCAATGATATCCCCGCGCTGACCAATGCCAATGTCGGTATCGCGATGGGCTCGGGGGCACAGATAGCACGCGATGCTGGTGATATTATCCTGCTTGACAACAACTTCCGCTCCATCATTAGTGCTGTGCATGAGGGGCGGACGATCTACGCTAATATCAAGCGCATGGTGGTGTATTTGCTGGCGACAAACCTTGGTGAGGTGCTGGTGTCGATTGGCTCGCTGCTGGTGGGCCTGCCTATCCCACTCTTGCCGGTGCAGATCTTGTGGGTCAATTTGGTGACGGATACAACGATGGTTATTCCACTGGGCGTCGAGCCAGGCTCACCCCAGGCGATGCGGCGGTCGCCATACCACCCCAAAGCACCACTGCTCAGCCGCTTTATGCTGAGCCGGGTTGGGCTCATCGCGGTGGTGATGGCGGTTATCACATTGGGGCTCTACAGCATGTACTATCACTCACACGGCGAAGGATATGCGCGCACTATTGCCTTTTGTGCGCTGGTGGTGATGCAGTGGGCGAGCGCTCTCGCTGCTCGCAGCGACTACGAGCCCGTCTGGCGGCGCGCCCGGCGGTGGAGTACAGCATTTTATGGTGGCTTGGCAGTGTCGATTGTGCTCCAGTTGGTCGCGCTGTTTGGGCCGCTCGAGCAGTGGCTCCATGTAGCGCCTATCTCGTGGAGCGATGGCGTCTTCGTCTGGATCGTAGCATTCTTCGTTCCACTTGCGATTATTGAAGGGCACAAGTGGCTTGGGCGCACCTACTTTGGCAAAGGGCACGCTGTGGTGCGTTCGCGCCGGCGGCGTTAAGGCGCCATTTTGCACCCTTGCTATTGCTTTATGACGAGTGATGTGGTTTCATACACATATGACAACACACTATGAAACTACCCCCCTCGATTGCTGACACCCATGACCAGCAGCCGACATCTACACCAATGACGCGCCTGGAGGCGATCGAGTATATAGTAAGTAGAACAGATTTCGATTATCCTGAGACACCATTTCGACGGAGAGATCCCTATACGGTAACGGCTTCTGAGATTAGCCAGATGACAGATGACGAGCTACGGGATTATACGAAAGCCTTGCAAATCGTCGAGATTTTTGAGGCAACAGTCCCGCATGAACGCCGTGCTGACGAACAGAACTAAGCTGTATCAGCTTGAAAGCAAACTGCCTTTCTACATGGTGAGTTTTTCTTGCTAATTTTTGATAAATTACAGGTGGCCTTCACTAGTGTGTAATAGGTGGCGTGAGAATACCACGCAAGAGAGCTTGTAATTTTCTTATGCTCTCAGATGGTTGTAACGGTAACAAAAAAGCCTGCCTCTGCAGACGAAAAATACTATATGGCTGGGGTGGAGGGATTCGAACCCCCGCATGACGGGACCAGAACCCGTTGCCTTACCACTTGGCGACACCCCATCGCTGTAGATACTGTAGCACAGGCAGGGGTGGTTTTCAAGTTGTTTGCATTGAAACTGCTCGGCTTTATAGTATTGCCCACTCACCCTCTTTCTTGTTGTTCATTCGAAGAATGGTAGCTTGTCGCCAGGCAAACAAGTTCTCTAGTTTCGCATGCGAAATGAATGACTTAATAGAGATGTTCATTCTCTCATTGCACGAGCGGGAAGTGTGAGGCAAGTAAAGGGCGTGAAACCCCTCAGGTGCTAGTAGCCAAGGTATCGGGTGTGTAATCTACAAGCGCTGAAACTCATCCTTCACTTCGTGTGCAACATAAAGCGCTGCCAGTGCAAATAGCAGTGACATGAGCGACACCAGCACGGCCAGTGGCATCATGAATATATTGAGGATGAAGCCAATCACCGCAAAGAGACCAATCACTAGCGCACTACATACCGCAAGCACCCAGCCCTGTTTGCGCCGTTCGCGCAAGGGGAGGACTGCAAGGCCAGCAATGATTCCTTGAGTAATAACGCACAGCAATGCCACGACAAGATAAACTCGCCGCGTAGTCAGCGACGAAGATGCTTGCGGCGCAACCATCATCAGCAAAGTACCCACCTTTGATGTAAAAGCCTGATATAGTTGGACAAGCAAGGATATGCCATACCCAGCATTAACAATCGCAACCAGCAGCATCATAATCCAGAGGTTATCACGGAACCACTGCTTCATGGCGGCGCTCATGCGGGGGAGGGGTTGGCAAAGTTTGGTGAGAGTAGTCGTCAATACATCAATCATAATGCTAGTATATCATCTTAGGATAAGTCGTCAATTTTGCTGCTTGGGGAGTAGAATATCTCCCCAGAATTACCGGCAAATATGATAAAATATCTCCATGAAAGCAGAGCAGCTGCAAACAATGACGTTTAAAATCACCGGTGGGAGCACAGTATGCCTCAACAGCCGGATTGTTGTGCAGCAAGCGCTGCGTGAGATTGCCTGGCGAGCGGGGCTCTCGGCGGTGCGCTCGGTGAGCCACGACTATGTACCGTATGGTATTGGTGTGGCGCTTCTTTTGCCCGAAGCGCATATCGCAGCGCGTACTTGGCCCGAGACCGGTCTGGCATACGTGACGATGACAACCTGCCAACCAGTTGAAAATGAGATGATCTCTAGCCTTGAACGCGTCCTAGGCGCTGCCTTTGTAGCCGAGCAGGTCGAGACGGGCGTGGTGAATTTATAGCAGCAGGGTAGGGCAGAGCACTCTCCCTAATGGGCTCATGTTCGTCGTCTTAGCAAATCTATTGAACAAATTGCGTACATACCTTGTCAAAACACATGTCCCATGCTATAATCAAAGCGCGTCATTATGGCATTTTTTACGACGTTTTTCACGATTATTCTGCAGTGGTATGTGTGGGTGCCAGTGGTGATCCTCCTCGGTTATTTGACGTGGCGCAACAATCGGCAAGTTGATGTGCTGCGCGAGGTCGAGAGCGAACTGCTTATTCTCGAGATCCCCCGTGCTAATGACAAGTCTGAGCTAGCAGCTGAGCAAATGTTTGCCAGCCTCCATGGTATCTTGCGTGATGCGCGCGAGCTCAAAATTAATGATGGCTACCAAGAACATCTCAGCTTTGAGATTGCGTCTGTCGGTGGACAGATTCAGTTTTATGTCTGGACGCCGCGTGCACTACGCAACTTCGTTGAGAGTCAGATTTATTCGCAGTATCCCACGGTGCAAATCCGCACCGCCACAGCCGACTATACGGCGCACGAGCAGCAGCACAATGTCGTCTATACAGCAGAGGTTGTGCTGGCAGAGAGTGAGTTTTTGCCGATCAAGACTTTTCAGAGCTTTGAGGTTGATCCGCTGGCGGGCATTACAGGTACATTAGCCAAGTTGGAGGATACGGATGATGAGATTTGGATTCAGATTTTAGTACGTCCTGTGGCAGATGACTGGCACAAAGCATCCGATGCGTGGGTCAAGCGCGTGCGCGGCGGTGGGTTCTTTGGCGAAGCATTTCACCCCAAGGCGCGGTGGTTTAGCCAGTTCCTCATGGCGCTGTGGCAACCACCCGAAGGCAACATGACGACAGTAACGGAGCTCTCTGATCGCGACAAAACCCGCATCGCCGAGGCCGAAAAAAAGGCTGCTAAGTTGGGTTACCAGGTTAAGATTCGCGTTGCATATCTTGGTGATAGCACCACTGATGCGCGGCTGCGCATGCAGGCAATCATCGGTACCTTCAAGCAGTATAACAGCACCAACCTCAATGGTTTTACCATGAGTCACGATAGCTTCCGCAAGGAAGACCTCAATCGCTATAAGTTGCGCCTCTTTGCCGACCGCGGCTTTTTGCTTAATATTGAGGAGATGGCGAGTGTCTTTCACCTGCCGCACACCAATGTTGAGACGCCCAATATCGTTTGGGCAAGCAACAAAACCGCCGAACCACCCAACCGTCTACCTGTCCTCACTGGTCATGCAGCTGACGACGAGAAGATCTCGGCCTTTGGCTTGACCAACTTTCGTGGAATCAACCACCAGTTTGGTATGCTGCGGAGCGATCGCTCGCGCCACGTCTATATCATTGGCCAGACGGGGGCAGGGAAGAGTGGCTTGCTCGAGCTCTTTGCCTTGAGTGATATTTATCATAATCAAGGCTATGCTATTATCGACCCGCATGGCGACTTTGCCATCGAGAATATGAAGTTCATCCCCGAGGCACGGCTAGATGACGTCGTGTACTTTAACCCTGCAGATGTCGAGCACCCGATTGGCTTTAATCCACTAGAGATCACCAACCCAGCGCAGAAATCGACGATCTCATCAGAGGTTATTGGTGTGCTCAAGCGGATGTTTGGCGACAGTTGGGGGCCGCGGCTGGAATATATTTTGCGCTATACTATTTTGGCACTACTCGATCGGCCCGAGCCTACCATGCTTGATATTACCCGCATGCTGACGGACAAAAAATTCCGCAAAGAGACGATCGGCTACTGCAACGATGTAGTGGTGCGGCAGTTCTGGAATGTGGAGTTTGCCAGCTGGTCGGAGAAGTTCCAAACGGAGGCCATTGCGCCAGTACTCAACAAGGTGGGGGCTTTTACAGCGAATCCCATTATCCGCAATATCATTGGTCAGACGCACTCGTCATTTAATATTCGCCAGATTATGGACGAAGGCAAGATCTTGGTAGTGAATCTGTCGAAGGGGTTGATTGGCGAGGATAATGCGGGAATTCTTGGTTCATTTTTGGTGACGAAGATCCAGCTGGCGGCGATGAGTCGGAGCGACATCCTTGATATCCACGACCGGCGGCCATTTTATCTCTATGTTGATGAATTCCAAAACTTCGCAACCGACAGCTTTGCTACCATTCTGAGTGAGGCGCGCAAGTATGGGCTCAACCTCACCGTGGCTAATCAATATATCTCGCAGATGGAGCCAACGGTGCGCGATGCGGTCTTTGGCAACGTCGGGACGATGATTAGCTTCCGCGTCTCGCCAGACGACAGCCCGATTCTTGCCAAGCAGTTTGAGCCACAGTTTGAAGAGAACGACCTCACCCAGATGCATAATCGCAACTTCATTATCAACATGGTGATTAATGGCGAGAAGGCACCAGCCTTTAGTGCTACTACACTTAATCTACCCGAGGCTAAGCGGAGCCATTTGTCGCGCATTATTGAGCATAGCCGCGAACTGTATAGCCAGTCGCGCCAAACAGTAGAGGATACCATCAATGAGCGGATCCACCCGGGCAGTACCGGGGTGAGTGTAACGTTGGCAGGTCAAACGGGGACTTCAGCGGCATCGTCAGCCACCACTACGGGTGAAGGTACAGCCAAGCGCCGTCGACGTCGCCGACGCAAGCCAGCTGGTGGCGAAGCACGCGATGAGCAGGCGGCCGCGGAGCCATCAAGCACTAAGCCAGACAAGCAGGCGAAAAAGCCTACTACTCCCAGCAAAGCTGCCAAGCCAGCCACTCCTTCTCCGGGTAAAAAACCAGCGAGTACTGCCTCCAAGTCAGCTGCGCCACGCGATCCGTCACTTCTCTCCATTCAGCATGCCAAGCCGCGTACCGCAATCCCAGCTCAGCTCTTGCACCACCAACCGCATACTGTGCAGCCTCAGTCAGATGGCCCAGTGCCACTGGCTGAGCAGCCTGATAGTACAGCCTCAGCGCATGCGCACGATGAGCTTGATGACCCAACCTTCTTTGCTTTGCGCTAGAATATGTAACGCTAATTTCTCTTAGGTCACTATTGCATTACCTTACCCTAGAGGAGTGTGAGGGGTGTAGCGAATTTTCTTCTCAACACGAAGGTATAATATGATCAGACTTAAGAAAACCCTCGAGTGGGTAGCATGGTGAAGTAGCGCGAGGTAGGCCTTGGGTAGCCAATGTAAACACCACAGAGGTAATCACGCGAAAAAGCCTCCTTATCCTGTGCATAACTCCGCTACCTCGCCTCACTAACCAATGTGGGTTATGCTATAATGGAGAGGATAAACGGAAATACGGGACATGACGGCAGTAATTTGTGTAACAAATCAAAAAGGTGGTGTTGGCAAAACGACAACAGCGATTAATGTTGCTTATTATTTGGCAAAGGCCGGCAAAAAAACCCTCGTCGTCGATTTCGACCCGCAGGGCAATGCAACAAGCGGCCTTGGCATTGATAAGCAGCTGCTCGACGCTACCATGACAGAGGTCGTCAAGAGCGAGAAGAAGCTTGCTGATATCATCCAGCCTACCGAGCACAAGAATCTTTTCATCGCGCCCGCCCTGCCGCAGCTGGCCAATGCCGAGGTAGAACTGGCCAAGGCGCAGCACCGTTTTAGCCGTCTCAAAGGGGCGATCGATGAACTGACTGGCTACGACTATATCATTATCGACAGCCCACCAAGCCTCAGTCTCCTCACTGTCAATGGGCTCATTGCAGCACGCTATGTGCTATTGCCAGTCCAGGCGGAATTCTATGCGTTGGAAGGGCTCGGGCAGCTGCTCGAGACAATGAAGCTGGTGCGCAAAAATATGAACCCAACACTTGATCTTATTGGGGTACTGCCCACCATGGTAGATGGTCGCACATCGCTCTCGAGCCAGGTCTTGGCTGAGATTGCGAAGCATTTTCCGGCGAAGGTGTTTGCGGAGTCTATCCCGCGCAATGTTCGCTTGGCTGAGGCTCCGAGCCATGGTGCACCGATTGGGGCATATGACCGCTTTAGTCGGGGTGCACGGGCATACAAAGCCGTGACGAAAGAAATAATCGAACGAACGGGGGTATAAATGGCAAAACGAGGTTTAGGGCGGGGGTTTGATTCGCTGATTCCAGCGGAGCTACTGGACGAATCGTTCGACCCAACCGCCGACCAAGACGACCGGATTAGCGACCTGCGCCAGATCAAGCTTGCAGAAATCATGCCTGACCCCACTCAGCCACGTCGGGTGTTTGACGAAACGCTGCTCGATGAGCTCGCTGAGTCTATCCGTGTTCATGGTGTGCTGCAGCCTATCGTTGTTACCCCTGATAACAAAGGCAAATATGTCATTGTGGCTGGTGAGCGGCGCTACCGAGCTGCTACCAAGGCGGGGCTGGAGAAGATCCCGGCACTGGTGCGCACGTTGTCTGATCAGCACAAACTCGAGCTTTCTCTTATCGAGAATATCCAACGCCAAAACCTTAACGCCATCGAAACCGCCACGGCGTATCTCAAGCTGCGCGATCAATTCAACCTTACGCTCGAGCAAATCGGCCAGCGCGTTGGTGGCAAGTCGCCCAGTGCAGTGAGTAATACACTACGCCTCTTGCGCTTGCCTGAAGTAGTGCGCCAAGCAGTAGTCGATGGCAAGCTGAGCGAGGGGCAAGTTCGGCCGCTGATTAGCCTGGATGAAGCGCAGATTGCAGATATTTTGCCCAAGATTATTCAGGAAGAGTGGAGCGCGCGGCGGATCGAGCAGTACCTGGCCATTCTTAAGCGTACTGAGGAAAGTGACTCTGCTCAAAAGACCGCCAAGGCGCAGCGCCCAGCACCGCCACCGCAGTATACGGCTGCTAGCCAGCGCTTTGAGCAACAGCTGAGTGCACCAGTCCAGATCCGCGGCAACCGCCGCGGGGCAGGGCAGATCGTTATCCGCTTCACGAGCGACGATGACTTCGAGCGGATCATTGGTTTGCTTGAGCATACGCAGGATGAGAAGTAGCGAAATAAAGTGTAACATACAATAAACCTTCTTAGAGTAGAAGGTTTATTTATTTTTGGCGAAGGCCTGATAGTGTATAAATTACTCTGTAATAATGAATATATCTCTACAGCATTCAGATTCTGGATGGAGAAGTCGCTAGAGTGATATTAGATGCTATATCTGAAACCCCTGAACTTTCGTCAGTGGCCAGAGGCGCAGACTGACGGGGCCAATTACGTCATAGAGTGGCACGGTGCCGAGGCCATTGCGTGAGTCAAGCGAGTAGCTGCCTTGACGGTGGTCACCCGCTACAAAAATCGATCCTTCGGGCACTGTCACCTCTGTATCACCACTAGTGGGAGAGCCAGGACCATCCCAGCTGTCGTCTGGGTGAAAGCCTTGTGGGTGTTCTTTGTTATAGACAGTCAGCGTCCCATCCTTGACGGTAACGCGCTCGCCTGCAAAGGCAATGACGCGCTTAACGAGGTTCATATCCTCGCTGCCCGGGCTATAGAGCGGGTTCTTGAAGACGATAATCTGCCCCCGCTTGGGTGTGTATGAGTTATTTTGCAAATGCGCCATCGTGACGGGCAGGCGATTGACAATCAGCCGGTCGCCAGTGTAGAGCGTCTGCTCCATGCTTGGGCCAGTCACGCTAAAGCTACGAAATACAAAGGTGTTGATAAGGAGTGTGCCAACAATGACGCACACCACAAAAATTACAAAGCCACCGATATCCTTGAGCCTGGGGTGGCGGGTCAAAAAACTTGCTTCCATCATGAAGTATTATATCACTAAATGCGGGCGGAGGGGAGGAATTGAGAAAAGTTATCTTTCGTCTAAAAATATTTATTGATACTCAATACGATCAACAAGCTGTGTATATATGTCTGCAGGAACTCGTCTAACTTTTAAGTCTTGGTCCGGATTGCCACGTGCCGCAAGACGTGCTGATTGGTCTAGCCACTGTTCTATATCACGTCCAGGCTGAGGTCGTCCGCTATTTAACAAGAGAGGATACTGCATTGCTACATATGCACGACAAAGCTCATAGACTGCTCGATCACCATAAGGGGTAGCGGCAATCTGATCCAACGGATATCCAATTTTTCGCGTATATCGGACGACATGAATGAGAACACCTCATTGAATGCGGCATGATCTTCTTTCCCTGTTTCTTCTCCAATGGTATCAGCATAAAAAACAGCTATTGCCCGGCGAGGAAACTCTCGCACATCTGGGTTTTGCTCGTGTATCTCTTTCTGATCTTTGGCGAGGTCGTTGTTTGTTGGTTCTTGGTTAGTTGCCTCAAAGTTTCCGGGTGAAATTGTCATAAAAACACTCCTGTTTATAAAACATAGAACAATTATTTTAAGGCTAGCGCGATGCAAGATTTTTATGAACTCTGCAAGCAAAAGCTAATATATATATCAATATATGGAGGTGGAGTCAAGCAGACAGCTATAGAAATTTTATAAAGAGAGCAGCCACTCAGTAATGAGTAGCTGCTCTCTTGAGCTATGCTGTTTGCTGCTATCGATCTACTACGATCTTAAAGTAGTCGTGATTAAATGCACCCTCCTCATCTTCTTCTACAATGGCAACTAAATTCTCGAGTGTTTTAATCTCTGTTTCTGCCAAGCGTTTGTTTTGCTTAGATAAGTTAGAGGCGACGCAGAGACATATGTATTCTAACGAAATAGCCCACTCGCCGACTCTTGCGTATTCCCTTGCTTTTTCGGCTTGCGATTGAGACAAGTAAGGAGATTCGTCAATATAATTGTAAAGTGCTATCGTTTGTTTAACTTGTTCGCTCATGGACATAATTATAACATAAATCGTTAGTCTGTAGTGCATCGGTTACCTCCTCGGGTTATAAAGATAAGTGTAATTATTTTAAGTAACTTCCAGCGGCTCTTATGGGATATGTTGCGATATGAAAATTATGAAAATATTGTTGAGGTCCGGGCTGTATCGTGATGTCCGTATGCAAAATAGTGCTGCATTGTGCAAATATGTGCTTATACTCCATACGACCACAGTCTCTCACGGCATTTTTGGCTTGCAAAGTGCAAGTTTGGGTGCGGTTTCGTATTTATTTTTTGGGGCAGATCCAGTATAGTAGAGAGAGTTTATGGCGGGTCGCAATTCGATAGATGGTTTTCGGTCACAAGATGGCGGGGCGGTGGATAGACGTCCTCGCTCGCTTCGTCGTGCCGATGGCTCGATGCCGCGGATGGGCCGCTCGATGACGGGCACGGCTGGCTCTAGTCGCAGCTTGGTCACAGCAGAGCAGCCAAGGAATTATACACCACGCCGCAGTGCGTCTATCAGCACCAATAACCCCAGCAGTAGCCTAACCGACTTCGACATCAATCCAAGCGATAACATATTTGCTGACCTCGAGCAGGGCAGCGGCAAGCGAGGCCGCAAAGGCCGCAAGAAGCCGCAATCGACGCGGCGCAAATGGATCAAGCGTATCATCATCGCCCTCGTCATCATTGGTGTGGGCTTTGGTGCGATGCTGCTGTGGCGGGCCTTTATGGCGAGCTCGCATATCTTTAAAGGTGATATCTTTGGCTTGATCCAGCAGAAGGAGCTTAAGGCAGATAGCAACGGCCGGAGCAATATTCTCTTGCTTGGCACATCGGAGGACGACCCAGGTCACGAGGGGTCATACCTGACTGATTCCATCATGATCCTAAGCGTTAGCCAGAGCAAGAAGGATGCCTATATGATTAGCATCCCGCGCGATCTCTACGTCAAATATCATCGGTCGTGTAACTCAGGCAATGCAGGCAAGATTAATGAGTACTTCAACTGCGTCAATAGCGATTGGTCGAGCACCGAGGCAGAGGATGAGCGCCAAGCCGCTTCGCGCAAGTTCTTTGGTAATATCGTGGGGCTAGACTTGCAATACAGTGTGCATGTCAATTACACTGTGCTGCGCGACCTGGTCTCGGCATTGGGTGGCATCAAAGTGACGATCGAGAGCCGTGACCCCCGTGGCCAGATGGATGGTAACTTCGACTGGAAATGTCGGGGCGGAAACCCTCGCGCGAGCCATGCCACGATGGTTAAGAATTGCCCGCCGAATGGCCACTTCATCGACTATCCCAATGGGCCGGTCAATCTCGATGCTGAGCATGCGCTCTACTTAGCGCAGGCACGCGGTGCTTCGGGCATATCCTACGGCTTTGAGCAGTCCAACTTCGACCGCGAGAAGAACCAACAGAAGGTGCTCGTGGCTATCAAAGAAAAGGCAACGAGTGCTGGTACCCTGACGAACTTTGGTGCGGTGACGGGGATCATTGATGCACTAGGCAAGAACCTCCGTACCAACTTTGAGACAAGTGAGATCCGTACACTTATGTCGTTGGGGCAAAATATTAAGAGTGATGCTATTAAGAGTGTGAGCCTACTAAACACAACCGTTGGTGACCTAGTGGTGGCGCAGACGGTTGGTGGTATTAGCTCGGTGGTGCCCGCAGCGGGCACATACGATTATAGCCAGATCCAAGCGTACATCAACAAGACGCTCAATGCCACAGAGGTATCTAAAGAGTCAGCCCATGTTGTCGTCCTCAATGCATCAGGCGCATCAGGGGTAGCCAAGCGTGAGGCAGACAAGCTAGAGAAGCTTGGCATGGTTATTGATAGTATTGATAACGCTCCAAGTAGCGGCAGCGCAGGGAGCAACAAGATCTACCAAGTGGCTGGGAGAGCTAGCGCGCCGCACACGAAGGCCAAGCTAGAGTCTATCTATCATGCCCAGGCTACCACTGGCACACCGCCAGTGACTACTGGTAGTCACACGCAGTTTGTCGTCGTGGTTGGCCAGCCTACAACGGGTACTTCGTCGGCAATTAGCGATTAGTGAGTGTAGTTTAATAAGCCGATAAGCTTCTGTTTTCGGTGTATGGTACTCGACTGTGCGGAGTATCAATATTCTTAACCCTCAAATTAAAAATAGATTATTATAATAGCTCTTTCCCTCATCGAATAAGGTAGCGAGAAGGGGGGTTATTCCCATCTGTGAAGTGTAAAGACGGTTGGTTTGCCGACTATGTAGTCTTGTTACTGCTACTAAAGCAAGATAGCGCTCGCGCTTGCTACTTAACCTTAGCTTTGTATATAACGATTTAGGCGACCGAGCTACAAGGAGATACGAAAATACCTACTATCTATCGCCCATGCCAAAACTGTTGCGTTTTCATCCACTCAGGATCCTGGGTGGAGAGCTTTGCATTGCTGAGTTCGTCATAGCAGCGCATTATGCTGGTACGAAAAAGTGATTCCTGAACCTGGATCGATGAGTTCTTTATGATGCGATGTGGCAATCCGCGGCCAGCAAAGCATTGAGCAGCTGCATCGAATAGCTTGCGATCGGTCACTTGCCGTACATTCAGTACCTCTTTGTACGAACCTGATGGGAAGTGTCGTGGTATCTCACCACTAATGTAGCCAGTCAAAGCAAAGGCAGTCACCGGTACGGTAATAACGAGGAGAGGTGCGAGGATGGCAGCGACCACCCAGTGTTGCTTGGTGTTGCGAAAATAGAATTTGCCTGTCATATATAGTGAGTATAGAGCGTATAGTATGGCTATTGTCAAACAAAGCAAATACTACCTGAATCTTATAATTCTTCTTCCTCAGTATTTGTTTCACCTTCCTTCTGATAAAACGCAACAAGAGCTAGCACTCCTCGGGCATCAACTCTCTTACACTTATATAAAAAAGCGCATTTATTACAATCAATTTCACGCTCCACCGGAGGAAATGCGAGAGAAGCAGCATACGATCTTATCGTGATATTCTGTAACTTAGGCGCAGCAAAGCAACCTACGAAACAGGCGCAGCTAGCAGAATTATCTCGCCCTAGGCTCTTATTTTTTCGCCCAAAATGGTATAATAAAGAGCAATGGATTTTTTGCATGGTACACATCGTCAGTCTCGGGTCAGTGAGGTCGTTTATGTGGCGCTCAATCTTGGGCTCGCGACGCTGCTGTTTTTGATCGTCCTAGAGGTGCAGTCGCCTTGGCTCGCGTTGGCACTGGTGATTGCCAGTAAATGGCGCGCGCTCGCAGTGCGGCCACGCTTTTGGCTTGCCAATATTGTGGCAAATATGATCGACCTCACGGTAGGTATTAGTGTTGTGATGTTGATGTATGCTGCTAGTGGAGTGATCTGGCTACAGGTTGTCTTGGCAGTGCTACATGCGTTGTGGTTAGTGGTGCTCAAGCCACGATCGGATCGCCGTTCGGTGGCTATTCAGGCGGGTGTTGGTGTCTTTGTTGGGGCGACTGCTCTTGCTATGAGTTCCTATCGGTGGGATGCCGCTCTAGTTGTGCTACCGCTGTGGGTGCTGGGGTACTGTGCTGCGCGGCATATTCTCGGTAGCTATGAGGAACCACTCACGCGTACCTACGCGCTGATTACCGCAACGATCTTTGCAGAGCTTGGCTGGGTGAGCTATCACTGGATGTTTGCCTATACTATCTCTGGCCTGGGGGCGATCAAACTTGCGCAGTTGCCGCTCTTTTTGGTGCTCTTTGGCTTTGTGTGTGAGCGTGCCTATAATAGCTACTATCAGCATGGTGTGGTGCGCGGGGCAGATATTGTCTTGCCATCGACACTGGCGGTTGGGCTTGTGCTGACGCTTTTGCTGTTGTTTAACAGCCTAAGCGCCACTGGCCTTGCGTAGCCGAGGCAAGTGAAAAAAGGGTAAGGGGAAAAGAGGTTATGAATCAACAACCGCAGATGACAGCGCAAGACCAGCGGGCGGCGCGTGCCATGCGCCAATCAAAAATCATGTCTATTATTGCAGCGGGTGCGCTTGCCCTTGTCTTTGTCGTGGCGATGGCAATGTGGGTTTATTTGCGGGCGATTGATCGCAATGCGACCGTCACTGAGCGCGACCAGGTTAGCACCGATGGTAATCTCGCTCCCACCGCTGACGAATCTGCGGTGGCCAATGTCGCCGACAAAGCGTCAAAGAGCGTCGTGTCTATCATCACTAATATCGAAGGATCATCATCGCTCCGCACGACCACTCGCCAATCAGCTGCAGCGGGCACTGGCATTATTGTCAGCAAAGATGGTTACATCGTCACAAACAAACATGTTGTGTCTAAGGCGAGCTCTATCCGTGTCATTGCTTCGGACGGCACGCGCTATGATGACGTTCGGGTGGTGGGTGAGGACCCGCTCAACGACATTGCCTACCTCAAGCTTGAGGTAGGCAATACGGTGCTCACGCCACTGTCGCTCGGTGACTCAGCAACGGTGCGGGTAGGGCAGTCGGTTGTGGCAATCGGCAACGCACTGGGCCGCTACCAAAACACCGTCACCAGCGGTATTATTTCTGGTAAAGGGCGGCCTGTGACAGCCTCTACATCGGGCAATAGTACCCAGCGAACGGAAAGCCTAACTGATCTTATCCAAACCGATGCTGCCGTGAATTCTGGTAATTCTGGCGGGCCATTGCTTAACCGCTCAGGTCAGGTGATTGGCATCAATGTAGCAGTGGCAACAAACGCTCAGGGCATTAGCTTTGCTATTCCTGTCAATGCGATGAAGGGGACGCTCAAGTCGGTCCTGGCGGGTAAGGGAGTGCGCCGGGCCTACCTTGGGGCGCGCTATGTGATGCTCACGCCAGATATTGCTAAGCAGGTCGGTACTTCGGCGAAGGAAGGCGCGTATGTGATGACAAGTGGCGACAAAAGCGCGATTGTAGCAGGTAGCCCAGCCGACAAAGCCGGCCTCCGCGAGAAGGATGTGATTACCAAGATCAATAGCCTCGTTGTAGGCAAGCAAGGCGACGTCTCGAGCCTGATTGGCGAATACCAGCCTGGCGATGTCGTAGCCCTCACCATCCTCCGTGACGGCAAAGAGCGTGTCGTACGCGTGACCCTGAGCGAGTATCAGGGCGGAGAGAGTGGGGAGTAGAGCGAGGCGCTATACTCCCCACTTGTTACCTCTAATCCAACGCTTCGTACTCAAGTCCAAGATGGTAAGGCATCAACCGATCAGTACCAGGATACAGCTGATCATCAGGTGTGTAGGGGTTTGGGTCTTCTGGGTTTACCCACCCCCAGTAACGCAGTTGGCTTGGCGCTTTGACTACCCCTATCTCCCGCAGTCGTATAACGCAAGCATGAGCTATGTCAGTGATCGCTTTGCTGTGGAGCGGCCATCGGCAGTCGCGCCTCCAGTTTGGAATTGTTGGATCGTTGCGAGCAAATCCAAGGCCATTGAGCGTTTGGCGCTGCTCGGTGGTGAATGATGCTTTGCGTATTCCAATATTTTCTCCAGTGAGTTCGGCAGTTACAGCATAGTCGAGCGCTAGATCGTCTTCGACACAGAACTGGACGAAAGGAAGATGGTCTGGGCTCTGCGAATCAGCAATGATTAGGAAAGAACGACGGGGGAGCCTTGAGATTGTGATGGCTAGCTGTTCTTCGAACGCGTCCCATGTTAGATCGTCGCCTTGACGTAGGGTATAGTCTTTGCCGTCCTTCCGAAACGCTTTGCTTGGGATAGCAGTCTTGATGATGCCAAGATCGCGCAGTGGAAATACGCGGCTGAAGATATAGTCCCCTATAAACTCGTTGAGTGTTATTCCGCCGTGCTCAAGTCGCGCGCTTTGTGGGCTCACAATGAGTAGTGGAGGCCAACCATGAGGGTGGACTATTTCGACGAAGCAATTATGCGGGCCTTGCCATAGTGCATATGAGCGGTCACCGGTTTCCTGGTGGAGGGGTGGTTTCGGCCACGTACTTCGTAACTTTTGAACATACTCTGCAAATAAGTCGATGGCCATTTCTTGGTCTTGGCCGGTTTCGGTGCAATGTGCAACAACTGCTAGCGTTGAACCGAGACGATTGACGTCTATCCCGTCATGGCATAGAAACGGATCTATACTGTCCGAAATAACCGTTTCAAGTCTGAATGGGTAGTTGTCTTGAACTTCCTTGACGGCATGATTGATGGCTTGAGGATCGCCCGCGGCATCCCACGGAAGCTTTGCGATGAGGTTTATCCAATGTAGGAGTTCTGGAAAAGTTAGTTTAGTTGGTGTTGAGTTTGTCATTGATGATCCTTACGTTTTGAGTTAAATCAGCTTTATTGCTCTATAGCGCTATTATATCATTATAATTGAGTCAAGACGCTGCTGAATTTTCCACAACAATTTATGGTATAACCTCTGTTCTATAAATGTATGATCGCCATATGTTGCAAGATATGCTTGGAGCTCGGCAAAATGTATGCTATAGTCGAACATAGGTGGGACAAACAATATGAGAACATAACACACAGGGGGCATTGTGGAAACAATCAACTTTTACCAACTAATACGATATTATGCACGGAAGTGGCCGGTGATGATTGTTGCCATTCTCGTTGGTATTGGGCTTGGTGCGGCCTATGCGCTGTCAATCCAACAGCCGCAGTATAAAAGCTCCGCAACGTTGCTGCTAACAGGGGTAGAGCAAGGTCAAAACACCATTACACTTACCAACTACACCACGCTCTTTACCTCGCGGCGGGTGCTCGATCCGGTAATCGACCGTGCCCAGTACAAGGGGAGCTACGAGACACTGCTGGCCAACACGACTGCCAAGCACGTAAAGAACACCGATATCATCACTGTCTCGATGAATGCTGGTGAGCCCAAGATGAGCGAAACCTTGCTCAAACAGGCGATTACCGAGTTTGAAAAGCAGACGAAAGCATTGTATGGCAAGACCAAAATTAGCATCAAAACTGTCGATACTGTCAATACGCCAAGCGCACCAGCAAGCATAGGGCTTGGGCAGGCGATGGCACTTGGCGGTGGCGGTGCACTGTTGCTTGCCATTGTAGGATTGTTCTTTGCCTACGACTATGCGCAGTCGCAGCGCGCGGCCGAAGCAGCCGCTGCAGCTACATCCGCGGCGACCAAGACTAAGCGCTAACCGCGCTACCTACACAGAACTTATTTTGCTGAAGCATACAGCCGCACGGGTACGCGGCACGATAACAACACAGGGTAACAAGGGGGTATACCATGTATCGGGAATACGGAAAACGCATCGAAGATGTGAGCATTGCGCTGGCTGCGCTGGTGATTCTAGGGCTACCAATGCTGCTAGTCGCAGCGGCGATTCGCCTCACGTCAAAAGGGCCGGCCTTGTTCCGCCAGAAGCGCTTCGGCAAAGATAAGCAGCTATTTACAGTTTATAAATTCCGCACTATGTCTACGAAAGCACCAAAGAATATGCCAACCAATAGTTTTACCAACGCAGATAGCTATATTACACCACTCGGTGGGGTACTGCGCAAGCTATCTATCGACGAACTACCACAGCTACTCAACGTCATCAAAGGCGAGATGAGCATCGTTGGGCCGCGGCCCGTCATCAAGACAGAGAAAAAGCTGATTAGCCTGCGCCAAAAATACCACGCTAATTCCGTTAAGCCAGGCATCACTGGCTGGGCGCAAGTAAATGGCCGCGACGACCTAGATGACCAGCGCAAAGCTGAGATGGACGGTGAGTATGTGCAGCGGCTGAGCTTCCTGACCGACGTCAAGATCATGATAAAGACGATTGGAGCGGTATTGATGATGAGTGGCCATACGGAAGGAAGCGAGCGTGCGGTAACAGGAGTCGATAATGCCCTCGAATAAGAAAAAAGTCCTTTTCACCTCACACACTGCCAATTTCCAGAAGTTCAACCGGCCCTTCATGCGGATGCTGCGCGAACAGGGGTATGAGGTACATTATGCCTCGATGGGCGAGGAGCAGATTGAGGATTGCGACAAGCAGTTCGTTGTGCCATTTACACGTAGCCCCTTCACGCTCAGTAATATCCGGGCCTATCGCCAACTCAAGCAGATTATCGACCACGAACAGTACGACCTCATCCACACTCATACACCAGTAGGGAGTGTCGTGACGCGTCTTGCGGCTCGACAGGCTCGACAGCGCGGCACACGGGTGATCTACACTGCTCATGGCTTTCACTTCTTTACGGGTGCGCCGCTGCTCAACTGGCTGGTGTACTATCCCATTGAGCGCTTGATGGCGCACTACACTGACGTCCTCATTACAATTAATGCCGAGGACTATGCCCGAGCTAACCGCCATTTTGCTACCAGTGTGGTGTATGTGCCGGGGGTGGGGGTGGATCTAGCGGTGTATAAATCTCTTACCAAGCGAGAGAAGCAGCATCTGCGCCAAGAATACGGGTTTCACAAGAATGATTTTATTCTTATCTATGCTGCCGAACTGAATAAGAATAAGAATCAAGGGTTTTTGATTCGGATGATGACACATTTGCTCAAGACTGTACCAACGGCGAAGCTTGTCCTCTGTGGGGTTGGTAGCAAAGAGCAGCAGTATAAAGCACTCGCTCAGCAGCTTGGCATTGCAGACCACGTAAAGTTCATGGGGTATCGCCGTGATATGCCGCAGCTGCTAGGGATATCTGATGTGTCTGTGTCAGCAAGTGGGCGCGAGGGGCTGCCTGTTAATGTGCTAGAGGCGGCGAGTGTGGGGTTGCCGGTGGTTGCTTTGCCGTGCCGTGGTATTCAGGATATTGCTCAGCAGACACCACTTGTGCAGATGATGCCCGATAGAGATACGAAGCGTATGGCAGATGTACTGGCGTCGATTGCAACAAGCGAGGCAGACACATCTGTACAAAAGGTAGATTTGTCTCGTTACGAAACGCATTCGATTAAAAAAATGATGGAGCGCATATATGAATGATATTGCAAGCTACCTATTCTATATCGGTATCTTTGCAGGAGCGGCGTTACTCTTGCGAGCTGGCTACCGATATAAGAGTATGGTGCTCAAGACAGTTGCTGCGATCATTCCAATTATTGTCGCGGCACTGCGTGATAATGTTGGGACTGATTATGCAACATATGTTAAGGTGTTCGAAGACTTTCGGACGCTGTCGATCGGTGATTTCTTTAGCAATCGGTCTAATGGTACCGAAGTTGGGTTCTATCTCATCAACAAACTCTCGCAGTGGCTGACGGATGGGCCAGGGCTTATGTTTGCCATTATGTCGATAATTTGTATTGTCTTTTTCTTCCGTGCGATGCGCCGCTGGCATGTTCGCTACCCGGCACTGGTGTATTTCCTCTATTTGATGCTCGTATTTCCAAACTCACTCAATATCGTTCGACAATCTGCTGCCGCAATGATAGCACTGTACGCCTTTTCGTTTATTCTTGAGAAAAAGCCAGTTAAGTACGTCTTTGTGATTTTATGCGCGAGTTCTTTGCATACATCGGCGCTATTCTTGTTGCCGCTATATCTCGTACGGTTCTTGGTGCAAGCAAAGCGGGGCACACATATCCGATTTGCTGTCAAGACAGTACTTATTGCACTTATCATTGGTGGGGTGTTACCATTATTGATTGCACAGTTTTCGAGCCAGAGTATCTTCTCGCGCTATAGTATTTATGACAACATAATTGGCTCGGGGATTAATCTCCAGCTCTATGTCCATATATGCTTCGTTGTGATATTTACCATGATATTGCGCTATCGATATGATGATATACACTACCGCTTTTTCTATGTGCTGGAGGTACTCAATGTCGTTTTGTTAGTCAATCTTGACCCAAGCCAGATCACAAAACGACTCGCTGTGTACTTTTCTATCGCACCAGTGATGCTGCTTGGTAAGCTGCCGTCTCTCCCTCAGTCGCCGAGTGGTAGGAGGGCGATGATGGTGGGGGTTGCCTGCTACGGTCTTGTTATTTTCTACATATCATACGTTGTGTTGATGCAGGCCGATATCATACCGTATAAATCAATGCTGTTTGGAGGTAGCTCGTGATGAAATTGGGGTTTGCCATCATTGCACATAATAACTTTGGCCAAGTATCGCAACTGATTAACCAGCTGCTGGTGTACAAAAAAAGCCACGTATATATCTTTATCGATGTGAAGAGTGATGCCACTGAGTTTGTTGCTCAGATGGCAAAGCACTCACGGGTTACGTGTATAGCTGATACTTTTTCGCTCAATTGGGGTGATGCAAGCTTAAACAATGCTACCGAGGTGCTGCTCCAGGCTGCCATTGATGATGATAATGACTATATCTCGCTACTCAGTGGCGCAGACTTGTGTGTCCGGCCAGTGGCAGAGTTAGCAGTATTCTTGCGTGATGACGATAGGGGGCTGTATTGCTCAATTCGCAAAATGCCAGTTGCTGGCATTGGGCATGGTATGGGTGGTCTGGAGCGACTTGTACTGCGCTATCCGTCATGGATGCGGCGCAAGGGTACTCGGCGAGAGGTAATGCCGTATATTCGTGCGCTTTACCAAATCGTTGGTTCGCGGTTGCCGCGACGTATGATGAAGCAGATCCCACATATTGATTTTTATTTTGGTTCGCAGTGGTTTACGGTAAGTAAAGATGTGGGTCAGCGCGCACTGACATATCTTGCAGCCCATCCAGAATTTCGAGAGGTGTTTCGAACGAGTTTGGCCTCTGACGAGATCTATTTTCAGACGATCTTTATGCAGCCAGAGGTAAGGGAGTGTGAGGCATATTGTGTTTCTGATAATCTGCGGTATATCGATTGGACAAGCACCAATACGCAGGAGGCGGGGTCGCCACGATTACTCACTGAGGATGATATACCGGCCATCGAGCAATCACGGATGTTTTTTGCGCGTAAATTTAATGCTGCAGTTGATGCCACAGTGGTTGATTATTTCGTTGATAAAACGACCAAAAGGAGCTAGCCTATGACGCGACCAGTCGTCTCAATCATCGTGCCTGTGTACAATGCTGCTGCTTATGTGGCCGAGTGCTTGCAGTCGTTGATAGCGCAGACCTATCCAGCGCTTGAGATCATTGTCATCGATGATGGCTCAACTGATGATTCGTATGCGATATGCCAATCGTTGTGTAGTGTATCTGACCGTATTCGGCTATATCATCAAGCAAATGCTGGTGTGTCCGCTGCCCGCAATGCAGGTATTGCCAAGAGCACAGGCGATTATATTATGTTTGTTGATGCTGATGATGCCCTGCGCGATGCGACGACTGTCGAGACATTACTACAGGCATACACCAGCCAGCATGATGTGCTTATATACAAAAAATATCATGCACACCACACCGATACACGCAAGACGATAACATGCCCAGTGCGCAAAATTGCTTGGCGGCTTGTTATGCGCGAGACACTCAATGCACCATGGAACAAAGTATATAGAGCGGAGATTATCAAGCGGCATAGCGTCGATTTCCCCGTGGGGGTGAAGATTGGTGAAGACCTGATGTTTAATATTGCGTACTTTCGGCATGTGCAGATGGTGGCGATGATTGACTACGGAGGGTATGTGTACCGTGAAGATAATGTCCACTCTGCAACCAAAAATCTATCAGCAACAGTTGGGCGCGATCTTGCTCGAGCGCGCAAGAAGCTGCTATGCTGGGCAATGCAGCAACGCTCTCTATCACTTGGCATCGCCTATAGCTATATTGCACTCAAAAATACACGAGTTACCATTTTACAGTGGTGGAGAAGGACAAAACACAAGGGAGACAGCGCATGAAAACGGTTAGCTTACGCTATTATGATGCAGTAAATTTGGGTGATGATTTGTTTGTGAAGATTGTTCTAGAGCGGTATTGCAACCCGTTCATTATCAGCAGTCGGTCGCGATACATCGTGCAGCGCTATGATAATGCTCGGGCGTCTGTGGTGAGCGATTTGCTCAATAGAGCAATGCGCTATGTGCAGCGTGGGCGAGCTGTTGTGGCACCAGCACGGTTTTTTGCTGGTGATCTTTTGCTGTATATCGGCGGATCGTTATTCATCGAGCAGGGAAATCCAACACTCTGGAGCCAAGAGCAGCAGCTCTATCGTCGACTCTCGCACCCATACTATATCCTTGGCTCTAATATTGGCCCATATCGGTCGCCAGAGTTTCTCGAGATGGTGCGATCGATCTTTCGTGGGGCTGCTGATGTATGTGTACGCGATAGCTATTCGTACGATTTGGCCAAAGATATTCCGCAGGTGCGGCGTGCAACGGACATCGTCTTGACGCTTGATGTTGCGCCGTACCCGACGAGCGATAATGGCTCCTATGTGATATCGGTCATCGATGCAACGCAGAAGTTTGATGCTACAGTGGCTGCGAAATACGACACGATGATCGCCGCTCTCGCAACCAAGCTGCTAGCTAACGACAACACTGCCACCGTTACGCTCATGTCCTTTTGCAAAAAAGAAGGGGACGAAGCAGCGTGTGAGCGCATCCTCGCGCAGCTGCCACCTACATTGCAGCAGCGGATGAGTATCCATCGCTACCGTGGTGATATAGACGGTGCACTGCAGACGCTCGCTCAAGCACGTGCTATCATTGGGTCACGCTTCCATGCTAATATAGTGGGCATGGTCTTCGGTAAAAAGATTCTCCCGATTGCGTATAGCGACAAGACGATCAATATATTGGCCGACATGCAGTATACAGGACCAGTGGTTGATATCCGTACAATTGATGATTTCGACCCTGCCACTATTAATTTCGACGCAATTGCCGTGCAAGATATATCACACCTCAAGCCGCTTGCTGAGGAGCAGTTCCAGGTGCTTGATACTGTGCTCGAGAGGAGGGTCTAGCTGTATTTATGTCAAAAACTACTGCCCTCGTCAAAAACACGATCATTATCGCACTCGGTAAGATCTCAACTCAATTTTTGAACTTTTTGCTTCTCCCGCTCTATACGGCATACCTTGCGGCGGCGGAGTTTGGAGTTGTTGATCTCGTTACAGTGGTAGTGTCGCTTGTTGCACCAGTGGTGATGCTATCACTCGAGATGGCGGTGTTTCGTTTTTTGATTGATGGGCGTGGGCATCATACGCAGCAAGCGCGCGTGATCACTAATGCGCTGCAGCTGATGGGGAGTAGTATGCTACTGGCTGGCGTGCTCTTTGTGCTAGTGATGCAATGGGTGGCAGTGCCGTATGGTTGGCTTGCGCTTGGTGCGGTGGTGGCAGCAGTAGCCTCAAACTTTTGCTTGCAAGTCGCGCGTGGATTTGGCAACAATACCCAATATGCTATTGGGAGTATGGTAGCGGGTGCGACGATTGTTGTGCTCAATATCGTTTTCATTGCAGTGCTTAAGATGGGTGCAACAGGCATGCTGTTGGCTACGGTGATTGGCAATGGTGTGAGCGCACTCTATCTCATTATGACCCTCAAGATACCGCAGTATATCGACCTCTCTTTGCGTGATAGAGACACAAGGAAAGAGCTTCTTCACTACGCTTTGCCACTTATCCCAAACAACATCTCATGGTGGGTGGTCAATGCTGCCGACCGTATGATCATCGCTGCCTTGCTGGGGGTGACGGCGAATGGTATCTATGCAGTGGCCTATAAGTTCCCGCAGGTATTTACAGCAGTGTACAATTTCTTTGGCTTATCGTGGGCGGAGTCGGCCTCGATACATATTCGGTCAAAGGATCGCGATGCATTCTTTTCGAAAGTGGCAAATATGAGTGTGCGGGTATTTGGCAGCTTTGGTGTGGTGCTGATCGTCGGCGTATCGGTTTTTTTCAATATACTCGTTGGGGTGCGCTATAGCGAAGCACGGCTTTATATTCCACTTCTTTTGATCGGGTCATTCTTTAGTGCAATTGTTGGTGTCTACAGCGCGATCTACATCGCCAAGAAACGAACCAAGCAGGTCCTCTATACGTCATTGGTTGCAGCTGGTATTAGCATTGGGCTATCTATAGTACTTATACCCGTCATTGGGCTCTATGGGCCAGCGGTGGCGATGATCGCTGCGTATCTTGGCATGGCTATCTTTCGCCATCTCGATATAAAAAAATCGATTAATATCACGTACGATCGCATGGCAGTTGGTAGTGTTGCACTGCTGTATGCGCTTGCAATTGGCCTCTATTATATTAATTCACCATATGCAACCATTGCCAATGTTGTCATCTCGGGCGTGGGTGTCATTGCTATCAATCGCCACACACTGCGCGCCTTGCAGCTAACGATCTTTCGCAAAATGAAAGGCCTCAAACAAAAGCAGGCGGATAAGTTGGCTCAGGCTTGGGAGGCAGACCGTGGGGCAGAGTAGGGCGTGGCGCGGGTTGTATATCCTAGCGCCGGTATTTTGGATGGCAGTTATCTTCACTCTCTCCCACCAACCCGCCGCCGTCTCTAGTGGGCAGAGTGGGGTGATTGTTGGGCATTTGCAGCAGGCTATGCCAGGGGTAAGTACGGCTATCTTGACGTTTCTTGTGCGCAAGAGTGCTCATATTATTGCTTATTTTATCCTTGGTATATTGATGTATCGTGCACTGCGCATCACTATACGCCGCTGGCAAACGCGCACTGTGGCGAGCTTTGCCTTGCTCAGCTGCAGTCTCTATGCAGTGACAGACGAGATCCATCAGCTCTTCGTACCAGGGCGCAGTGGCGAATTGCGCGATGTCATGATTGATAGCATAGCGGCACTGGTGGGAGTGGGGCTGTGCGTGTGGTTGATGCGCCGATGGTTATAGCGCAAGAGCACAGTCACGAATAGCCAATGACGGCATGATAGAATATACGTACTCGTAATTGTTTGTAAGAGACTCGTGTACATTTATATGTTATTTTCTGCGGCAAGTCAGGTAGTAGATGAGATGATGTCTATGGGTTACAAGCAATGAGTGGTGAGATGCATGGTTTGGTTGCAATATATAAAATTAGGCAGCAATCTCGAACAAAATTCTCAAAAAATGAAACAAACGTTTGCTAATTGTTCGATATAGTGCTACACTGTCGTAGGGGGTACTGATAAGGTACTTCGAACACATGTTAGCACAGAGGTAGCTATGGGTTAGGCTACTAGTGCAGCGATCAGCCGTGGGCGCTATCGCCAGTTGGCAACGGATTTGCCAGAGGTCTCTACCAAGGTGGATAGGCGCGATGGGTGATCATTCCTCCTCTTTTGCTCATGAGCGAGCCATTATGTTTGCGTTTCTCTCGGAGAGAAAGCGCTTTATTCTAAGCCAAGCTTAGCGTTATTTCCTTTTTCGCTAGCAAGATACCGCAGCCGATGACGCTGCGGTATTGCTATATGTATACTATATGGTCTTGTCTTTGGGAAGCTCTTTTGCGAGAGATAGATAACCTTACTTGCCCTGGTAGCGCCGGACAATTGGTGCTACAGCATACAATGCCATAGGCAGGACGAGGAGCTCACCATCTTGCCCCAGCCAGTACAATATGCCGGCTACCACAAGATGAAGCGCGATGATCCCTGCCGTCAGCCACGGCAAGAAAGCTCGTGGTATGCGCGGTGCAAACAAGAGATAGAGAATACCGCCAAAGCAGTCGAGTGCCAATGCGAGATGTAAGAGGGATGGTGCCATAGTGTTAGACTCCTTATAGTAAAGTGATGTTATAGCCTAGCATACTGTGATTGCACGGGGCTGTCAAATGATTGGTAGATAAATACCATAGCCTTTGCTTTTTGCTTATCCTGCTTTTCACGCCATTTTTGCAAACGGTGTATGAAAACAGGCTACTCCAATCTATTTTTTGGGCTCTAATGTGGGGTAGCTAATAGAGAGTAGCTATCAGTATTCTGGAGAGGGTAATGAAAGGGGTAAAATTGGCCAAAATACTCGGTTTATCGTTTATGTATACTCACCTACGTGATGCCGCTTGTGTTTCACTATTTGGCATTATGCTGCTATAATATGTACGCAATGAATAACTCTACAAAACGTACAAAGATACTGGCTACTCTGGGGCCAGCCACCAACACACCAGAGAAAATAGAAGCTTTGATCCGGGCGGGTGCCAATGGCTTTCGTCTCAACTTTAGCCACGGCTCGTACGAAGAGCGGATTGATCAGATTGCGTGGATTCGCAAGGCAAGCGCTACTGTTGGTCGGACTGTTGCGATTTTGCAAGACTTGCAAGGGCCAAAGATTCGCCTCGGCGTACTAAAGGATAACCACTTCGACATTGCGGCAGGAGATGAAATCATCCTCGACCATGCGGTGGAAGAACACGATGGTAGCAACCGTCTGCCCATCCAATACAACCTTGCCGACAAGGTCAAGGTGGGCGAGCCCGTCTACCTCTTCGACGGCAAATTGCGTGGTGAGATGACCGAGCGCGTCAGCGACACTGCTATCAAGGTACGCCTGAGTAATGATGGCTTCTTGATGAGCCGCAAGGGGCTCAACCTACCCGACACCGACTTTGGTGGTGATATTCTGACGCCAAAGGACTTGGCTGATGTCGAATTTGGAGCAGACAAAGACATCGACTTCGTAGCGCTGAGCTTCATCCAGAGCGCGGAAGATATCAACAACCTACGCCAGATTTTGCTGAGCCATGGTTCGACCGCGCAGATTATTGCCAAGGTCGAGACCAAAGCAGCCATCGAGCCAGAGACACTCAAGGCAATCGTCAAGGCCGCCGATGGTGTGATGGTTGCTCGTGGTGACCTTGCGGTCGAGACGAGCCCAGAGATTGTGCCAATCGTTGAGCGTGAAATCATCCGCCTCTGCCGCAAGTATGGCAAGCTCTCGATTGTTGCCACGCAGATGCTAGCCAGTATGGTGGATAACCCCGAGCCAACCCGGGCTGAAGTGAGCGACGTTGCAACTGCTGCTATCCTTGGGACAGATGTCGTGATGCTTTCTGACGAGACAGCCAATGGTGACTACCCAGTTGAGGCCGTTAAAATGATGGCTGACACCGTGCGCTACACTCAGTCGCGTTGGCCGATGAATGACATGCCCATCGAGGAGGGCCGCACCAACCGCCGGCTCAATGCGATCGCCCACGCTGCCGTTGACGTGGCACACAAGGTTGACGCAACAGTGATCGTTGCCGAGACGCATTCTGGTGCGACAGCAGCACGTATCGCTGCGTGTCGACCGGAGTTGCCAATTATTGCGGTGGCACCAGACCCCCGTGTGGCGCAGCAGCTTGCCTTGTCGTATGCAACGCGTAGCTTCGTCCGGCCCGACAGTCAGCAGCTTGGCAGCGACCTCACGCGCGAGTTGCTCAGCCAAGGTGCCTTTGGTGATGTATCGTCGGTCACCGCCGTTATCATCAGTGGTCGCCAGCCTGGTGCGACTGGTGGGACGGATACGCTGAGCGTCCGCACTTTCGAGCGCTAGACCCGCTGGAGCACCCTATAGAAACACCCACCTATCACTACGGTGGGTGTTTTTTGTTGGTGAAATAGAGGCAATCTGTGTATGCATCACCTGCCGATTGCAAGAGGGTATAGGTAGAGTACGAAGTATGTCGAGCTGTTTGTCACGAAAATTTAGTGTATTCTATAGGGATATAGAGTAGCAGCAGGTCGTTTGCAGTAACTTCGCATGCTCTGTCGTTGTATATAATACATCGTATATGAAAAAAGTAGTGTAAAAATAACATCACACAGCATGAGCACTCCTTGTGAAGTCATCGACTAATCGACCAGAGGTAGGCTATTGCCGAGAGTGCAACACGATGGTATGAGTATGCGAATCAGCGCATTGATACTTCGCACCAAATGAGCAAGGTGAGTTGCACCACAATGTCAAATAAGCTACACTAGAGAAAACAACATAAGCGATACATTGTGGGCATACGATTGATCAACAACCGAGGTAGTATCCAAAACTCGATACGAGGCTCCGGTTCGTTGTATCAGGGTGTGGACTGGTGTGTACCACACAAAAATTGTAGCGCTTGTATAAAAACAAACAAAGGAAACCGTTCATGCCAGATATAGACTTCGACGAACTTGACCGCGCGGTGCACGACCTCATGCGCCAGTCTGGTCAGTTGCCAACAACGCCAGACAAACCGTCTGAAGCACCTGCCACCACACCAAGCAAAGATTCGGCCTCATCAAGCACCCAACAAGCTGCATCACCCCAACAAACAACGCCAGTAACAACTCCAGCTCGTCCTGAGGTAAGTGATGGTACGCAAAGTGCAAGCACCTCAAGTGTCCAGGATAATAACACCTCAACAGGTTCAGTGCAGCAGGCAGACTCACCAGATACTGCAACGCCAGCTAAGCAGTCACTTGCATTAGCACCTCGAGATAATACTAATAGCACTGATGAAACAGTGCAGACTGATGATAGTACCACAGCCACTGATACTACCTCTGCTACCGATACAAATAGTACACCAGCTCGCCGCCGTGGGGTGACGATCATGCCGCTGTCGCAACAAGCGGACGAAGCAGAGCCAGCAGGGGAGTCATATGAGCCAGTTGAACCTGAGCCAGCCGTTGACCGTGCCCGAGCGCTGTCGGAGTCGGTCGTTGCGTCGGAGCGCGAACCGGCTTCGATGCCTGCCAATCTAGAGCAAACTGATGCGGTGGATGATGCAGAATCAATTCAAGCGACCTCTGTTGATACAGCAACACCAATGCAGACGACGACAGATGACATGCCGTCTCAATCTCAGCCTGCAGCAGTTGTGACGGTTGACCCTGACGATATTATTACCCCAGCCAGCGATGACGACGATGAGGATGATGACGTATATGCTGATCGAGCCCAGTTCTTCGGCCGGTCGGCAGCGCGGCCGTTTGTTGCACCGCCAGACCGCGAGGCGACACCGGTAGATGATGTAGCATCTACAACAGATTCAGATACACCAGCATCTGCAGCAGAAACAGATAATGTAGCATCATCAATATCGAGCGACAATGTAGCGAGCGAGGAAACATCTGCTGCGGCTACAGAGGAAGAGACGCCAGCGACAATTGAGCAAATTGAGTCGGAGACGCCAACGATGCCGTACCAATTTGCGGGCGAAGACACCGAGGGTGATGACGAGGATGAAGCACTCGTTCGCCATCTCAATGAAGTGAATCAAGCACAAGATGATGCTGCTGAGCCAGCGCAAACATCCGTCGTTGATGATCTTGATGATGCTTTTGCTCCGCAACCACTGATTATCCCACCGCCAACAGAGAAGACGGACGACACTCCACTGTCTTCTGTCGAAACGGCAGTGCAGCCAGCGGATGATGTGTATACGGCTAATGATGCACCTGCCGCCGCACCACAGGATGAGCCAGATAATACAACCAGTGTGAGCAATACCGATAACGCCAATGACGACCAGTTGCTCTATGCACCAGAAACATCTGCAGGCACAGATATGCCAGTAGCGCTGAGTGGTGATGATACCTCTGATAGTGAGGTAGTACAGCCGCTTGACCAGTCGCTTGACGAGCCAGCATGGCCTGAGCTGCAATATGATGAATCGGGCAATATACCAGGTGTGCAAGCCTCTGATATAGACCACGCTACACCTGCGTGGCCAGAGGTGACAACAGACAGTACGAGCGTTGCAGATGATAGCCAGACGGCAGCTCAGGTGGCTGATGCAGATATGCTGAGTGAGCACGTGTCGTTTGGTGACGAGGGCATGCCCTGGCAGGATGAACTCGCCGCTCCATCTACTCAATCGCACGTCGATGATGTCGCTCCAGCAGAATTACTAACGGCCGAGCGTGCCATACCCGATGCAGCAGTGGCTAATGACAACCCATCGCCACAGCCAGAGGAGACGCGCACTGAGGATGCTATGCCAGAAGCTCGCGTCGATCGCCCATTACCACTCCTTAGTACGTATAATGAGCATCGGGCAGCTCCTGAACCACACTTTGATGCTCTACCGTTGTCTGATTCGCAAGAGGAAGCGAATGCTATTGATGTAGCTGATGTCGATCAGAATACGAATGACACCGCGCAAAGCACGGCAGCAATGCAGGTGTCAGATACTCCTGATGGCCAACCGGAGCAGCTATATGCACCCGCTACACCACTGTTTGCCCCGGCTGACGATGTCGTAGCCAAGGCGCAGCAGATTATTGCTGCTCGCCCTGAGACATCCACCAATGATACACCAACACCTCCGCAAGAAGAAGAGGACACGCCAAAGAATGCGCCCGATGTCGTGCCAATCACGCTTTCTCGGCCAGTCGACCAACAGGCTAAGCCGTCAGTTGCTGATGTATCATCCGCGCATACTAAAGACGAGACAGCGCCAGCTGAGCCAGATGATGAAGCAACAGCTAGCTCAGCTATTCAACGTCCGCGTGGTCGCTTTATGGATATCGTGGGTGGAGCAGCCCCGGTTGCTGCAGCTGCCCAAACGGCTCGCCCGCGAGTGCGCCGCCAAGGTGCGGTAGTTGAGCCGCTGACAAGTAGTGTACCAGTGGTTGGCATGGATATTCGTCCTGCGCCTGGGCATGAGCTAGCGCAGCATCACGCAGGAGCAGTATCGATTACTCCTTCGGCAAGTGATGAAGCTAAAGCATCTGATGTAGCAACGCCTGATGGAGCGCCATCTGCAGATGCGCTCGACCTCCAGCCTGGCGATGAAAAGCCGCTGAGCTACACACCATTCTTACCTGATGCCGAGACCAAGGTCGATAAGCGCCCACTGGGTGGTGCTGATACGCTGGTGGGTGATACACCAACATTGGCCGATACTACTCCGATGGGGATGTATCATGATGAGCCTGGCGCATTCGGCATAGCTCCGGCTGATAATAACGAGCCAGCGGTACCGCCACATCTTTTTGCACCGCATGATGAGCATGCCTCAGCTGAGCAATTCATTGATGCGCTGACAGATACGAGCGAGAATGCGCCATCACTTTATCCGGCCGATGATCACTACCCACTACCCGAGCAAGATACACCAGAGACTGCTACGGCGGATCATGAGCCCATGTACCAGCTAGAGGATCACTACGGTGCTGACCGGTCGCTCTACCCGGATGAACCAGCCGACTCTCATGAGGCATCGGCTGATGGAGCAGGACCGCAGTTTGCAGAAGATGAGATTGACCTGAGCCTGCCTGTGCCTGGCCCTGGTGAGCCAGATATCGACTACTACGGCGAAGCAGAGCGAGTCGAGGCAGAGCCAATGACAGTGGAGACTGAGTGGGATGATGGGCCAGATGTGAGCGACCAAGCACATGTCAATACCATCGAAGAAGCGGCTGCCACTACCCAAAATGGCGACACTGCGCTCGCTCTCCACCAAGCACTTCAGGAAGAGAACGAAGGCAATGTCGTTGCACCAATCTACAGCGCCGAGGAATTTACTCACGCGCCAAAGAAGTCGCGCCGCCGCCCCGAGCAAGCTGCTGGCTGGATTTGGCTGCTGTGGATCGTCATGCTGTTAGCGCTTGGTGCTGGCCTTGGCGCGGTCTATTACACACTCTTTACCTAGCATCAGTGCAGCGGCATCCGGTATAATAGGCTACTATGGATATACTTGATGGATTGAACGACGCCCAGCGTTCGGCAGTGGTGGCACTTGATGGCCCAGTCTTGATTCTCGCAGGAGCGGGCAGCGGCAAGACAAAAACACTCACGCACCGCATTGCCTACCTCCTAACCGAGCAAGGTGTCTGGCCCAATGAAGTCTTGGCCGTCACCTTCACCAACAAAGCAGCCCGCGAGATGCGCCAGCGCCTCTGGCAGATTGCCGGGCACACCCAGGCAAGCTCGCCTCACATGCCCCAAACCGACCAACCACCTCGCTCCTTTATGCCGTGGATGGGGACATTCCATGGTATTTGTGTGCGGATCTTGCGGCGTGATGGTGCGGCTATCAGCATTCCACCAAATTTCGTGATTTATGACGAAGACGACCGTCAAGGGCTCATCAAACAAGCGATGAAGCAGCTTTCCATTGGTACAGACAAGCTCAAGCCGCGTGCTGCCAGTGCAGCAATTAGCAAAGCTAAGAATCAACTCCTCTCGCCCAGCGACTATGCAGCCAGTGCGCGGTTTCCCTTCCAGCAGGCAGTGGCAGAGATCTACCAGCTGTATGAGCAGCTGCTGGCCGATGCTGGTGCGCTCGATTTTGACGACCTTCTGCTCGAGACGGTACGCCTCCTGCGTGACCACTCGGCGGTGCGTCAGCGCTACCAAGCGCAATTTAAGCACATTCTTGTTGATGAGTATCAGGACACAAATGCTGCGCAGTATCAGATCATCAAGCTGCTAGTCAACTCACACCGCAATATCTGCGTGGTAGGGGATGACTGGCAGTCGATCTATAGCTGGCGTGGCGCGGATTTTACGAATATTCTCAACTTCGAGCGCGATTTCCCAGGGGCGCTGGTGGTAAAGCTTGAGCAAAATTATCGCTCGACAGGGGCCATTCTCGAAGCTGCTGGCAATGTGATTAACAAAAATCAGCAGCGGACGGATAAAACCCTCTGGACGGCAGCAGGCCCAGGTGCACCAGTGCAAGTACAAGCTGCCTATGATGAGGCAGAGGAGGCATATATCATTGCGAGCCAGATTGCTACGCAGGTGGCGACCGGTGAGCGCGACTATAGCGACTTTGCTGTCTTGTATCGTACCAATGCACAGAGCTATGCCTTTGAGCGAGCTTTCAACCAGCACCGCGTGCCGTACCAGTTGGTTGGTGGAGTGCGATTTTATGATCGTAAGGAGATTAAGGATATCTTGGCCTATCTGCGCCTTATCTACCAGCCAAATGACCGTGTGAGTTTTAGCCGGATCGCTAATGTACCAACGCGGGGAATTGGAGCAACAAGCCTGGAGAAATTCCTCATCTGGCAGGGCACTAGCGGGCTCGATATCATTAGTGCGCTGGTTAATGCCAGCCAGGCAGCGACACTGACGAAGCGGGCGCAGACTACTCTGACGCAGCTGGGTCAGTTGTTACGCGGCTTCCAAGCGCAGGTCGAGGCTGCGGCTGATCCAAGCCAGCTAATTGATGATGTGATTACCAAGACGGGCTACCGCAATTATATCCTCGATGGTTCGCCTCAGGCTGATGATCGCGAGGCTAACCTCAGTGCATTATTGTCTGATGCGCAGGCCTTTGCCAGCATGCCAGACTTTCTTGAAGAAGTTGCGCTTATGTCTTCGGCCGATCAAGCGACGGGTGCGCACAGTGTGACGCTTATGACGCTCCACGCTGCCAAGGGGCTGGAGTTTTCGGTGGTGTATATGGTGGGGCTTGAGGATGGATTGTTTCCTAGTGCTAGGGCGCTCGAGGAGGGGCCAGCCGCACTCGAAGAGGAGCGTCGCCTCTGTTATGTCGGGATGACACGCGCTCGGCAGGAGCTCTATATGAGCTATGCGCAGAGTCGCTTGCAATTTGGTAGCCGCAGCTACAACAGCCCATCACGCTTTCTTGACGATATGGGCATGAGCCTGTCGATGGTGCATACCGAACCAGCTACACCAGTGTATGACGACGCGTTGGATGAGGTCATGCCGTATGAGATTGGCGATATGGTACGGTCGCTCCAGTTTGGCGATGGTGAGGTGATCGACATCGATGGTATGGCAGTGAGTGTGCGCTTCGCAAATGGCTCTACCAAGAAGCTCAATGTGCAATATGCTCGCCTTGAGAAAATTACTCCCTAGAACTACCCGCCATCGGCCAAAAAATGCTATACTAAAAAAATGAAAAACACACTTGTAAAGCAGCTGCGCCGCCTCTTGCCCGCAGCGATGATCCACACTCTCGAAGAAGCATATCGGCGGAGCCGTATTGCCCTGGTGGCAGCCCGCTATGGCAACCCGGCCAAGCATCTGCGTGTTATTGCCGTGACAGGCACGAATGGTAAAACGACCACCGTTAATTACATCAATGAGATCCTTAAAGCCAATGGCCGCCGCACAGCAATGTTCTCCACGGCACTGATCGAGGTGGCAGGTCAGCGTCAGCTCAACGACCTCAATGCGACAGTCGGCTCTACCGCGCGGATGCAGCAGTTCTTTGCCGAGGCTAAGCGAGCCAATGTGGACTTCGTCGTGTTAGAAATTACCAGTCACGCGCTTGATCAACATAAGCTTGATGGTGTGCCAGTTGAAGTTGCAGTCATGACTAACCTCACCCAAGATCACCTCGACTACCATAAGACGATGGAGCGCTATGCCGCCGCCAAGGGCAAACTCTTTGCCCGGAAGCCGCGCTTTATTGTGCTCAACCGTGATGACGAATGGTTTCCATTCTTTGATAAATACACGGCGCGTGAGCAGAAGATTACTTATGGTCAAGATGCAGCTGCCACAGCTCGGATTACGCAGGCAGCGACCCGCAAAGTGGGCGGCAGTGCAACGGTGCTTCTTGATGGCGCGACAAAGCTACCACTGACAACACATCTTCCGGGGATATTTAATATTTACAACATGACAGCTGCAGCGGCTGCTTGCCAATTGCTGGGCGTGGTGCCAGCGGACATTGCTCAGGGCGTGGCTAACCTAACTGGCGTGCCAGGGCGCTTCGAGCGTGTACCGGTGGATACGCCATACGATGTGGTAGTCGATTATGCCCATACCCCTGATGCGCTTGAGAAGCTACTGACCTCAGCACGGGCCATCGCCAAGCAGCGTATCATCTTGGTCTTTGGTGCGACGGGCGATCGCGACAAGGCGAAGCGGCCCATTATGGGTGAGATTGCTGCTCGCCTGGCTGACCAGATCATCGTCACCGACGAGGAGAGCTACAACGAAGAGCCAGCTGGCATCCGCCAGGCAATCCTGCGCGGCATCCACCAGGCTGGCGGGGCAGATCACACCAAGGAGATTGCCGACCGGCGCGAGGCCATTGCCCAGGCGCTCGCCATCGCCCAGGCAGGCGATACCATTCTTATCACTGGTATGGGCCATGAACAATTCCGTATCATCAACGGCCAGCGCCAACCGTGGAATGACGCGGCAGTAGTGCGAAGTTTGGTTGCTGAGCATAAGTAGTAGCGGCATTTCGACCCCTGATATAATGAGGTTTTAAGGCGGGCTTTTACAGGCTATCCACTAGCTTTTTTGCCCGCATTTTGCTATACTACATCGTAGCGTATATTGCTACGCAGATTATGATACAGTCTATTCCATTTTTGAAATTTCTCTCGCCACGCAATCTTGCTATCGCTGGTATGGTTGCACTGGTTGGTGTTGGCTTGTGGCGGATTCCGTCTGTCCATGCAGTGTCGCGCCAGCCAGGTAGTGGTGAGCATATTATCACATTGCACGAAGGCACGGCCAAGCGCGGGTTCTACACCAAGGCGACTACCTTGCGTGATGCGTTGCGTGAGGCGAATGTGCGGCTGGATAGCAAAGACCGCACTGAACCTGAGCTTGATACACCACTAGAGAGTGCCTCGTACGAAGTAAACATCTATCGAGCGCGACCAGTGGTGATTCGCGATGGTGGGGCAGATACGAAGCTTATTACCGCTTATCGCACAGGCAAGCAGATTGCTGAGCAAGCAGGCATTCCACTGCACGATGAAGACCAGGCGGTACTCGCTCGCTCGCGCGATATCATTGCTGATGGGGCGGCAGAGGTGATGACAATCCGCCGCGCAACGCCCTTTACCCTTGTATTTTATGGCAAAACCATCCAGGCATACACGATGGAGAAGACGGTCGGTGCAATGCTTAAGGCTAAGAAAATCACTCTAGGCGCTGATGATACGCTATCAGTGCCAGCCAACGCACCACTGACGGCTGGTATGACGGTAGAGCTCTGGCGTAATGGCAAGCAGACGGTGACGGTAGAGGAAGAAGTCGACTTCAAGACAGAGGAGATCAAGGACGCCGACCGCGAGCGTGGCAAAAAAGAAGTCAAGACCGAGGGCAAAAAAGGCAAGAAGGCCGTGACGTACGAGATTATTATGAAGAATGGCCGCGAAGAGTCGCGCAAGCAGCTCAGTAGTGTGGTGACGCAAGAGCCAGTTAATCGGGTAGAGATCGTCGGGACAAAGAAGAAGTCAGTCGATACTACCTTTAGTGGTGACTTTGCGGGGGCGCTAGCGAAGCTACGTAGCTGTGAGGGGAGTTATACCTCCAACACTGGAAATGGTTACTACGGTGCGTACCAATTTGACATCAAGACCTGGGGTGGCTTTGGTGGCTACGCCAATGCAGCAGAAGCACCACCAGAGGTCCAAGACCAAAAAGCTTGGGAGACGTACCAGCGTCGTGGCTGGCAGCCCTGGCCAACCTGTAAGAATAAGATGGGGCTGCAAGACATCTACCGCTAGCAGCTAAGCAAGAGAAGTGAGATGATTACGAAGAGCCTCCATCGCTTGTGGCAGCATCGTCAGCCGATGATTGCCTGCTTGCTGGGGCTGAGTGTCATAAGCGGCCTTGTCGTGGCAAGCTATGCTTCGGCCCAGAGCCCATCAGCAGTGCCAGCTCGACTTGTTACTGTGGTAGAGAACGGTCGAGAGCGTGCTGTGTACTCGACTGCTTCGTCTGTGCGGGAGCTCATCGCTACCTCAGGTATGAAGATCGATGCCTCGCACGACTCTGTCTCACCTCACCTTGATGCATCGCTTGCGCAAGCAGCGCCAACAGTGACAATCCAGCGTGCTCGGTTAGTCACTGTGATAGATGGTAAGAAACGTTCTCGTGTGCTCACCGCAGCACAAACGCCGCAGGACATTGCCAAGGCGGCTGGTACGGTACTCTACCGCGAGGATAGAGTCAGCTTCCAGACACCTGGCAACATTGCACTGGACGGGCCAAGCGAGATGATGACTATTCACCGCGCACCAACGCATACAGTGACAGCGGAGGAGCCGATTGCATTTGCGACTGAGACAATCAAAGATAAGCAGCAATTCATCGGTAGCAAAACAATTAAGCGAGCTGGCCAGCCAGGCATGCGCCGCTTAACCTATACAGTCGAGATGAAGGATGGTGCTGAGGTGCAACGCCGCTTGACAGCGCAAACAGTGGTACAGCAGCCGACTGCGCAAGTAGAAGTAGTTGGGACAAAGCCTAAGAATCCATTGACGAAGAGCAAGGGTGCGCATCACTTTACTGACAGCAAAGGGGTGAGCCACCGCGAGACATACTATGATTTGCCGATGAATGGTGCCATGCGTAACTGTGGTGGTGGTACCTATACCATTCGCGATGATGGTGCTAAGGTCGATAAAGACGGCTACATTCTTGTGGCGGCGAATTATCGCAATTACCCGCGCTGCTCGGTGGTTGAGACGAGCATGGGCCCAGGCAAAGTGTATGATACTGGCAGCTTTGCCACCAAGCATCCGCACGGCTTTGACCTCGCGACAGACTGGACGAAGGCGGACGGGAAGTAGATACCTGTAATTTCTAGCAAACAGTTCGCTATTGTTGAGGAAATTTTGATATAATTTCTTTTTTTAATTCATGTGTGAGTAGGGTAACATCACGTATATACCTCAACATCTTGTGCAGTCTATCCCCAATTAGACCCGGAGAGTATTGATGCGCGCCGTATACCTGAAAATTCTCAAGAGATATTCTAATGATTTCTATAATCTGCTGATCTGTTAGCCTGTCCAAATATTGCATTAGTTCAGCCAGAATCTCTCTTGACCGGTCGAAGTTGTGACTTCCTCTTAACTCATTAATGAGCAGATCTTGACGATAGTTTGGTTCATCTAATTTAATTTCCGGGAATTCTTCCTTAAAAAATGAAGATAGATTTTTATAGAGTGTAATGGTCGACTTTTTTCTTTCCTCCCACTCCATAAGAAGGAATTGACTCATTTTAGAGTTATCAAAAGAAGAGATCCAGTCTCCATCGTTTGTGATAAATATCAAATTTTCTCCGTCCGGTATAGCCTTGAGTAAATGTTCCCAATGTAGTGCATCACCTAAACTGCCTTGTTTACCAGGAGGATCTCCGCGTGCAAGTCTTTTTTGTGCGTTAGTATAAACCTCGTCAGATAAAGTAACTGGCTGAGAAAAGAGTGCGCCTACAAGACTATCTGCTTGTAATTTATATCCTTTTGCATCATTAATTATTTTATCTCTAAGTGCTTCATAATCTTTCTTAAAGTCATTAAATAATTGTTTCAATTGGTTTGCCTCTTGAGAGTATTGAGAAGCAAGCCGTGGAATTGTAAAGTTAGACAAATTAAACTGTGGGCTATCTAGAGTTTGTTTTATTTTGTTCTCTCGATTGCGATAGAACTCATTTCGTATTTGGGTGTTTATGTACAGACTTAGTTTGCTTGATTTCTGCAAATCTACCAGAGCTTGTAGTCTCTTAATGTCGTCCTTACTGTAATCGTACAAATTTAAATAGATGTTGGTATCGATAAATATGTGTTTCACAGAATGCCCTTATAATCTTGATTCAACATTAATCTTAACACAGATTGTTAATACGGTTTATATAGTTAATCCCTGGTATAATACAATCATGGCATTACAAAATAAAAAATCTCTGGGGCAGCATTGGCTCAAAGACCCGGATATGCTGGCGGCGATTGCCGATGCGGCAGCGCTGACCCCTGATGATACAGTATTGGAGATTGGCCCGGGACTTGGCACATTGACAAGCCGGCTCCTTGCTCGGGCAGGCAGGGTAACCGCGGTAGAGTACGACGCCGACCTCGCGCGCAAACTACCAGGGCAATTCCCTGGCAAGCAGTTAACGGTTGTACACGAAGATATTCTGCAGTTTGACCTTAGTCAGCTTCCCGCTGACTATGTCGTGGTAGCAAATGTGCCGTATTATATTACGAGCAAGATTGTCCAAAAGCTGCTGACGGCGGAGAATAAGCCGCGCCGCACAGTACTGCTGGTGCAGAAGGAGGTGGCTGAGCGAATTGCCGCTGAGCCCGGCGCAATGAGCCTATTGGGAGTGAGCGCTCAGCTCTATGCTGAGGCGAAGCAAGGCCCAGTGGTACCGCGCCAATTCTTTGTGCCACCGCCCAAGGTAGATTCGCAGGTAGTGGTGCTCGAGACGCGTGCTCAGCCTCTCGTGTCGCCAGCAGACGAAAAGGATTTCTTCCGCGTGGTACGGGCGGGCTTTGTAGCGAAGCGCAAGAAGCTGCGCAGCGCACTTGCGGCGGGCCTTGCACTAGACAAGACAGAAGTGGAGACGATGCTGCAACACGCTGGTATATCGCCAGACTGGCGGGCAGAGGATGTGTCGATTGCCCAATGGCTCGCTATTATGCAGGAGTGGCGCGCGCGATGATCCGGGCTGATCAGCCTACTTGCTTTCCATCAGAACTTCTCGTTAGCGTGTCATCGAGCAGTGATGGCACAATGCTTGACCGCACGTTAGGCGAGATACATCACCCGCAGGTGGTAGCACACCGACAGGCCTTTTGCCAGGCGAGCGGGGCCGCATATACGGATGTGGTGTATCAGCGGGTTGTCTATGGCGCAGGCCGTAACTATGACCAGCTCTGCGAGGTGGATAGCGCTGCGACAACTCACCACACTGCCGAGGTGGTAGCGGACGGCCTCGTGTCGCGCTCGCCTGGAGTGGGGTTGCTGTTGCCAGTGGCCGATTGCGTGGCGACGGTGCTATATGACCCAGTGCAGCGGGTGCTCGCGCTATTGCATCTGGGGCGGCATTCGACACTCTCACCACTGCTTGTTCGGACAATTGATCGCCTCGTCCACGAAGGCTCTCGGGCGGAAGATATCATTGTTTGGATGAGCCCAAGTGCGCAGCGGCAGAGCTATGTGATGCAGTATTTTAACCAGGCAACTGACCCAGCTTGGCAGCCCTTTTGCTCGCACGAAGCTGATGGTATCCATCTTGACTTGCCGGGCTTTAATGCTGCTGTGTGCCAGCGCGCCGGCATTGCGCCGCACAATATCCACACCTCGCCTGTCGATACAGTAACAAACCCTGAGTACTTCTCGCACACAGCGGGTGACACTGGTGGGCGGTTTGCCGTGCTGGCAATGATGCGGGGGAATTAATAGCAATCCGCAGATAAACGAACGTCAAACTCCTCCGCGGTATGGCTGCGTTCATACCTTGCAATATATAATTACATCAGCTATTCTGTGATAAGAAAAGTTTTGTCCATCGATTGGCTGTGGTGGATGCAAGAGAAGGAGTGCAAGCATGGGATGGTTTAAGAATTCGTTTGGCATTGGGGCTGGTGTAACGCTGGGAGATATGGCGGCTCAGACCGGTGTTGCTATGGCAGTTGATATTATTGATGGATCGACCAAGAAGCTGCAGGACGACTATCGCATAGAGCATTTTGACCCAATTGTCCGCGACGATATTTCGCACATTATTGCACGTGGCGCGCTGAGTGAGATGTCATATCCCTTTCCTACTGAGCTCGATTCCAATGCGAAGGCCGCGCAGCAGCCAGGGGAGAAGAGTAGCTTCGTGCAGCGGCACAAAATCGCCGTTGGTATAACTGGTGCGCTTGTGCTGGTGGCAATATGCAACCCCAAGCAAAGCGCCATCGTATTGCTTATTGGGCTGTGGCTGCTGATTGTTACCGTTGGCATCACCATATTCAAAAAAGCGAGCCGCACTGCCACAGGCATGATGGTTGGTGCGCTCAGTGCACCAAGGGAGCAGCTTATCAAGGATGGCCAGCAGTATTGGCGTATTCGCGAATATGTGCGCCAAGCCCTGGCTCTAGCTGAGCTCAGCCCACAAGATGCTGTGCTGAAGCTGAGCCACACCCAGCTTGGGCAGCAATTCCCAGACACAGTGGAAGAGATTGAGGCAAACGCCTTTTACTACAAGCAAAAACTGCAGCAATAAGCAAATAGAAGGAGCAACCCATGCGCATTATCAAACGTCCAGCAACCACCATCCCTAAAGAATCTGCCCACGGCGGCAGTGGAGCACGCAAAGTCTATGTGTCGGCTGAGTACGCCACGAGCCCATATTGCGAGGCGATCACCCATGGTTGGCTGCCTGCAGGAGCGACCTTTGACTGGCATGTGATGCCCCGGCCGATTCCTTAACTGCTTTAATGTTGCATATAAATCCAGCGGTGTTGGTGTATGAGAGATGGCCGTTGGTTCTGGGATATTTCTGGGTTGCATTTGTGTTGCGCGGAGTTGTACAGTCATAATAGCTATTATTGTAGCATCTTTAATTTTTATGCGTGAGGTCTTCGCCTAGCTTATCACGCAGCTTTGCTGGCACAGGATAGCCTTTCTCCCGGAGCTTAGTGAGAATGCGTATCTGCTGCTCAGATGAATAATATACGGTTGGGCGTCGACCTTGCTCTTTGCGCGTTGTGCCGGTCAGACTGTCCTCGCCTTCGGATTTTTCTTGATTAAGGGCGGCAATAGCTCGTCGCACTGTCATGTCGTGCACACCAAGTGCTCTGGCGAGTTGCGGGCAGGTCATTTCTTCTTCTTGTGGAGGGAGGAGTGTGTGGGTGTCGGCGTTGTGGGGGCGAAAATGCCCTTGGAGGCTCAGAAGTTGTTTGGGTGTGATGAATGGGCGCATCGAATTGCCGCGTGGAGCGACAATGATCTCGCCGATCTTCTGGATGACCTGAGGATTCCTCAACGCTTTCTCGACCGCATACGGTGTTATATCAAGGTAGCGAGAAGCCTGGCCAACAGATATAAGTGGCTCTGGGCGATGATGATAGACGCCATGGAGCCAGCTGTTGTTAGTCTGGTCGGCAGCGATACGCTGGTGCACATCAGCAAGTGGGCTCGTGAGTGCATCATACATATACCAGGCAAAATGATGATCGGTCGATAGAGCAACACCACACGTCTCATCTTGCACGAGCTCAGCAAGATCGTGTTTCCTATACTCATGCAATGGTTGATAGCTATTGCCCTGAGCCTGTGCGGCTTGTTCTACAGCTGGAGTATCAAAAACAAAGGCAACATCTGGATAGGTGATAACGGTGCGAGCAGGCTGGGTGTCATGTGGTTGGATGGTTGCAATAAAGCGAAGGAGTTGCTGCGATGCAGATGTTTCTTGAATATGTTGTGACATATATGCCTGCGCCGGGTCGTGAATAGAAAGGCCAAGGTCATTCTCAAGCAAGAAGCGCAGAAGTTTGTGCAAGTCGTTGAGCTTTTCTGCTTGGGCGATATAGCTGCCAAGTATCTCGGGTGATTGTGTTGATCGCTGGGGTATTTCCATACGTACTACCATACTATAGCATAGGTAGTGGGAGTGTGTATTTAATCTAAATGCTTAGTGAACCGTTGTACCAAGTGATCGCCCCAGAACTTGCTCAGCTTGCCGAGGCGAGAGGTGGTAGCCTCGCTTGTGAGATGGCTGACCATTCTCGAGCTGTGTACGATATTGTTTGGGTGTTATATTAAGGGCTTTTATAGCTTTGTTGATAGTGGGCCGCGTTGCACGGAGGCTCTTAGCGACGTCCTTGCAAGGCAGGTATCCCTCTGGCGCAACGCCAAAGAGCCCTGCTTCACGTGCCCAGTTCTCAATCTTCCGCTGGTCGGTGGGTGAGTAGTAGCAGTATGATAGCCCAGTAGCTTTTTGATATTCCTCCCCTTGGATGTTAGCGCCAGCACCGTTAAGCTCGTCAATGATACGCCGCACTGTATTGCCGCTAACGCTTAACTTTTTGGCGATGCCATGTAGTGTGCGATACCCCTCTGGTGGTGGGGTAGACTGGAGATGCTCGGCGAGGATTGCTACTTGGTGTGGCGTAAGGAGATGTTGCAACTCTGTGCCGCGCTGGGCGGTAGCGATTTTGCCAAGTTTTTCATAAATTGCAGGGTCGTCCAGTGCCTTCTCAATGGTTTGTGGGGCAATACCAAGCTCTCCGGCAGCACGGTGGATGGTTACTTTACCAAGTGAGCGCCGGGTTTGAGCTATATGGTGCTGCTGCTCCAGCTCCATAACCTCAGTGATGCGCGCCCGGGCATCGGCAATCGGATGAGTGAGCGCATCGACCATGCTCGCCGTAAAGCGCTGGCCATGAGGGAGCTCTAGGCCGCAGGCTGGGTCTTGTTTGATGAGATATAGCAACTCCTCCTTTGTATGGCTTTCAAGCGACCCATGCTGCTCAGGACGATACTGCTGCGTCGCGTGCGTATCGAGCACAAGCGTGATGTCGGGGTAGATAGCCACCGTCCGGCCTGGTTGCTGGTACTCCTGACGTGGCGGTATTGTTATCATGTAGTGAGCGGAGTTGACTAATGCTTCTGTGTCGCTATGCTCAGAAGAAATAGATACATCACGCGTGTCATAGCCAAGGTCATTCGCGAGCAAAAATAACAAGTACTGGCGGTCTTTCTCCAGCTGCGCTGTCCGCTTATTGTCTGGCGAGTGCTCGGGAGGGTGGGATGATGAGCGATGTTCCATAACAGAGTAGTGTATTATATAGTATAGATTGCAATATTGTCAACAATATGACTGAACACTAGTATGTCATACCAAAACGTGGTACGATACAAACACGTTAACGCTAAAGAGAAATCTATAAAGAAAATATGAGGTACTATGAACGCAGACCAATCATCGACTCAGCCAGCAGAAGCGCCGAAGCCTATTAATGGTGCACAACTCGTCTCACTTATTAATGCCCTACGTAAGCTCCCCTGGCCAATGATGTATGAGGTGTATGATAGTCTCGTCCAAGAGCTGGGTTGGCAGCTCGTCAAGCCACGTGAGCAAGAGCCACAGACGGGGCACGAGCAGTGTATGCACTACGATGGTCACATGCCACTGCTTGCTACAATAGAAAATGACGTTGTAACGTCGGTGGCGAGTAGTCCAGTCATCGATGTAATTCACCAATTACCAGCAGACACGTGCCGCGCACTCTACGACGAATACTGCGCAGCTGGCACAGCGGCCTGGGGCTGGCCGACCGATGTACGACACACAGGTCATCTCACTGGTACGATGTGGAAGGGTTTTGCTCCACAAACACCAGCTTCGTGGGAGTACGTTAGTATCAACCTCAACGAGGAGGATAAGACAATCATGTTTGTCCTTGCTAGCGAGCAGACTGGTGCACCGTCCGATGGCGCCCGCCGCCCGCGCACGATTCGTCCCTATCCTGGCCCTGATCCATTGCCGCGCCTGGAGAGTGAGCTGCATGAGGAGACATACTTCTCTCCAGAGCAATTCACCGCCTGGATCGATCGCATCCTGCACCAGCCATGGCCCCTGTCTTTGCAGCAGCTTGATACCACAATGCAGAGCCAGGGTTGGCAGCTCATGAAGCAAGAGGAAAATACCTGGTGGTATTATGATGGGCCGCTGCGGGTTATGGTGTCTGGCGAGGGTAACACTGTATCTATGGTAGTGGTATGGTTTGCCAATGGTTCACCCACAGCAGCCTGTCTTGACCTCTATCGCCAATATAGGCAGGCTGGGCAGGAAGCCTGGGGTGAGCCAGGCGACGAGGTGGACGAAGCCGAGCATGCCGCAGAAGGTCTTGCTATCTCAACCGTCTGGATGAACGACCAGGACGACACCATCACCCTGATGCAGAGCACGGATAAGCTCTATGTGCTGATTGATATCGCCAAGCGGCAGCAGCCCAAGACACCCTAACTCGCCCCATGCTATAATACCCCTATGACCAAACAACACGCCTACATCACCACTGCTATTCCTTATGTCAACGGTAAGCCGCATATTGGCAATGCGCTCGACTATCTCCTGGCCGATATCTGGGCGCGCTATCAGAGGCAAAATGGCCACGAGGTGCGCTTCCAAGTTGGCACAGACGAGCATGGCAACAAGATTGCTGCCAAGGCTCAGGCGAATGGGCTCGATCCGCAGGGTTATGTGGACAGTATGTATGGCAACTTCAAAGTCTTGATGGAGGCAGTTGGCGCAGAATACACTGACTTTATCCGCACGACTGACCCACACCACGTTGCAGCAGTGCAGTACATCTGGCAGCGGCTTGCTCAGGCGGGGCTGATCTACAAGCACACCTATGAGGGCTGGTACTGCGTGGGGCATGAGGCATTCTTTACCGACAAGGAAGTCCACGAGACAAATGGCATATGTCCTGATCATCAAACACCGTATGAGCGCGTCTCAGAGGAGAACTACTACCTCAAAGCGAGTGCCTTTACCGAGCAGATTCGCCAAGCCATTACTGAGGGTCGGATGAAGATCGTACCTGAGTTCCGCAAGAATGAATTCCTCGAGCTTATCAAAAATGGCGTCCAAGACGTCTCGATTAGCCGCCCGCGTAAGACACTGAGCTGGGGTGTGCCAGTGCCAGGCGACGACAGCCAGGTGATGTACGTCTGGCTCGATGCCTTGGCCAATTACATTACGGTGCTGGGCTATCCGGACAGGGCAGAGTGGCAGGCATATTGGCCGGCTGATGTGCAAGTCATTGGCAAGGATATCTTGCGCTTCCATGCAGGGATCTGGCCCGCTATGCTGCTCGGGCTCGACCTCCCACTACCGAAGACACTGCTCGTCCACGGCTTTGTTCACGTTGGGGGTAGTAAGATGAGCAAGACAGTTGGCAATGTGGTCGACCCAATGGAGATTATCCAGAGCTATGGGGCTGATGCCTTCCGTTACTTCTTTGCTCGCCATATTCCTACCCAAGACGATGGGGACTTTACCTGGGAGAAATTTGAGAAGGCGTACAACGGCGAGCTCGGTAATGACCTTGGCAACCTTGTGCAGCGGGTGGCAGCCATGCTGACGCGTTACCAAGCGGGTGTCATTGGCGATGCGCCACAAGCCGAGCACGATATGACCATCTACCGCGACATGATGCAGCGACTGGAGTTTGACAAAGCACTCGATGAAGTATGGAGCTCTGTCCGCAGCCTCAACCAATACCTCGAGCGGGTTAAACCATGGGAGATCGCCAAGCGCCGCGCTACCGACCACGATGCCGAGTCGCACCTGAGTGAAGTCTTAGCCTATGCGGCCAGTACTTTGCTGCAGATTGCCGATGAGCTCGTGCCTTTCATGCCTGCCACCGCTCAGGCCATTCACACTATCTTTGGTACTGGCGTCGTGCCAGCCGACGTTCCACCGCTGTTCCCCAAGCGCTATATTCACACTCTCGACCCACGAGCCCGCGCAGCCTAACAAATAAAGGAGTAAGCTATGACAAGCGATACGATACATACTCTTGGCAGCACGCCACCCATGCCGCGCCTCATCGACTCGCACTGCCACCTGCACGATAGCGAGTTCTACGACGATGCAACGCGTGAGGCAGCCTACCAGCAGGCGGTTCAGGCCGGTATTGCCATGATCTGCGTCGGGACGGATGTGCGCAGCTCGCGTCAGGCAGTGCAGTTTGCCCTGGCACACGACCACTGTTATGCAGCGGTGGGTATTCATCCCCATGATGCCGAAGCAGCGGGTGAGACGGGCATTGTAGCCATCCGTGAGCTTCTCGCTGAGAAGCCACTCCGGCAGGGTCGACCCGTCATTGTCGGGGTCGGGGAGATTGGCCTAGATTATTTTTATGACAATAGCACCCGCCCAGCGCAGCAGCAGTGTCTCCAGGCGCAGCTGCAGCTCGCGGTGGAGTTTCAGCTGCCCGTTAGCTTCCACGTGCGTGACGAGAAGCAAGCTCATGGCGCGGTATGGCAAGACTTTTGGCCTATCTACGATGCCCAGCCAGTGCGCGGCGTTCTGCACAGCTTTACCGACACCCAGGCCCAGCTTGAGCAGGGCCGTGCTCGCGGCTTATCTATTGGCGTCAATGGCATCAGCACCTTCACAAAGGACAGTGCTCAGCAGCAGCTCTACACCGACCTCCCGCTCGATGCAATACTGCTTGAGACCGACGCTCCCTTCTTGACCCCGGTGCCCTTCCGTGGTAGAATCAATCTACCGGCTTATGTGGAGGAGGTAGCCCGCGACCAAGCAGCCAAGAAAGGCCTGTCCATCGCGCGCATCGCCACCGCCACAACGGCAAATGTACAAAGGTTATTTCATATATGAGCGGTGAGAGTTTCTTTCCAATAGATCACACAAAACAAAAGCCCGTCAGCCAGGGCAATTTTACGCAGGAGCAAAAACCACAACCAGGAGAGAACCGCTCTGGTATTATGTCGTATGAGGATCTCATGGCAGAACGGCGGGCGAAGCGTGTTGCAGCAGGACTTGCTGATGCTTTGCGTGCATATAATGGCACGACAAGGGATGAGAATAAGGGTAAGACGGTATCCCCAGAAGCAATTTATCGTGAGAATATACTCTATGCTGCACAGGTAACGAGTCTTGTGCTAGAAATGCGTAAAGATCAGCTTAGGACGAGTGGCAGCCAAGATGCGAGCAAGCTACTTGAAGAGAATAGTGGAATGACTGGTGTGAATAGTGCTCTTAAGGAGTCTTTTACTGCTGATGATGAGATTAATTCCGATTTTTGGAACAAAAAGATTGACGAAGAAGAAACTGGGCCGGATGATCGGTCGCACTGGGGGCTCGCTGCCTAGTGAAAAAGCCAAGCTCGCTCCTTGGCAAGGCCTATGCGCTGCTGGCGGGCGATACCAGTGTTGGTAAGTCGAAGAAGCGGCCGTTTAAGCGCTATACCGAGCGCGAGCTCATCACGCTCGAGAGCGAGATTGGAGCAGAGCTATTTGGCCCGGTCGAGAAGGGGCGGCACCGCGAATTCTTTTGCCTCGACGAAAAAACGTGGATCTGGCACGAAGAGTGGACAGACGAGAAGCGCCACATCCAGACTAATACCATCCGCTACGAGATTAACGACCAAGGCATCCTCAAAGCACAAGAGGGTGCTCGCTACAGCTACCTGATCGGTGATGAACTCCGTAATTTCGTTATGGCAACGCGCCTCTATTATGAGCGGGTAGCACGCGAGATTTACCGCGTTGACCCCAATACTGGCCAGCGTTTCGCCGATCCGGACTAGAATGCTATACTAATTGGAGTGAAACCAGAGATGATATATTGCGACCACGCAGCGGCTACGCCGATGGATGACCGTGTTTTGGCGGCGATGCAGCCTTACTTTGCAGAGCAGTTTTTTAACCCATCTAGCCCCTATGCGCCAGCAGTAGCGGTGCGGCAGGCCTATCGCCAGGCCAAGCACCGCCTTGCGGTGGCGCTTGGTGGCAAGCCAGATGAGATTATTATGACGGCGGGTGCAACGGAGTCGATTAACCTCATGTTTGCTGGCGTACATGGCCATGTGGTAACGGCAAATATAGAGCACCACGCTGTGTTGGCGGCAGCGCGCCAGCACGATGTGACAGTGGTAGAGGCTAATCCAAAGGGCGTGGTGACGCCCGAGGCGGTTGCTGGGGCGATCCGCCCAGAGACAGTACTCGTCAGTATTGCTCTGGCCAATAATGAGCTGGGGACAGTCCAGCCGTTGCGGGCGATCGCCGCAGTGGTAGCCCGTGAGCGCCAACGACGACTCGAAGCGGGTGAGCCGACGCCGCTCTACCTCCATAGTGATGCCTCGCAGGGGGCAGGCCAGCTCGATATTAATGTGGCACGCCTTGGTGTGGATGCACTGACGCTCAATGCGGGCAAGATATACGGCCCTAAGCAAGTTGGCCTTTTGTGGCTGGCTAGCCAGGTGCGGCTTGATCCGCTCATCGTTGGTGGCGGGCAAGAGCGTGGCCTGCGCAGTGGGACAGAGAATGTGGCTGGTGCGGTCGGCTTTGCAACGGCGCTTGAATATGCCCAAGCGCACCGCAAATCCGAGGCGCAGCGCCTCGAACATCTGCGCAACAGCATGCAGCGCACGCTATGTGAGCACATCCCCATGGCAGTTGTCTCGGGTGATATGAAGCATCGTTTGGCGGGCCATTTGCATATCTCGTTCCCGGGGGTGGATGCCGAGCGGCTGATTTTCTTGCTTGAGCGTGATGGTGTGCTCGTGGCAACTGGTAGTGCCTGTGCAGCCAATAAGGGGCTGCGCAGTCATGTCTTGACGGCGATTGGCCTACCACCAGAGGTAGCCGACGGAAGCCTGCGCATCAGCCTGGGGCGGCTCTCGACCGAGGAGAACTGCCAGCGTGCGGCGCAGTGCATCATTGCAGCAGTGCAGCGCGAGCAAGCGCGAGTGAAGGGGGCGCAGCGATGAAATTATTACGCTGGCTTGCGGGGATATTTATCGCCCTGACACTCCTGGTTTGGCTTGGTGGGCGTTGGCTGACACGCGACGACCTTGCCACCTGCCAAGCAGCCCCAAGCAGTGCTGAGCAGTGCCACGCCGCCGATGCCATTGTAGCAGTGAGTGGTGGCGATACCCAGGCCCGCACCGCCGAAGCGATTCGCCTCTACCAAAATGGCTGGGCGCGCTTCATCGTCTTCTCAGGTGCTGCCGCCGATAAGACTGGCCCTAGCAATGCCGAGGCAATGCGCCGCCAAGCCGTGGCGGCAGGTGTGCCCGACCGCGCTATCCTCACCGAGGAACTGAGCGAAACCACTCGCCAAAATGCCAAAAAAACTGGCCAGCTCCTCCGCCAAAAGAATCTTGACTCGATTATCCTCGTCACCAGTGCCTACCACTCGCGCCGCGTTGCGCTGGAGTTTGGCCAGTATGTGCCGCATATCGCCATGCGCAGCCACCCTGTCGCTACCGACCGGCAGTGGTCAGACACCTGGTGGCTCACGCCAAGTGGCTGGCAGCTGACAATCGAAGAGCTGGTAAAAATCGGCTGGTTTAAGGCGGTGCAACCATGACGCAGTGTGTCTTTGTCGGGATGAGTGGCGGGGTGGATAGCAGCCTCACCGCAGCGCTGCTGGTTGAGCAGGGTTACGACGTGACTGGTGTGTATATGAAAAACTGGAGCCAAGACCTACCCGGCATGCAGTGCCCCTGGGCGGAAGACTTGGCCGATGCCAAGCGGGTGGCAGTGCAGCTGGGTGTCGACTTTATCGTTTTTGATTTTGAGCATGACTACAAGCACAAGGTAGTAGACTACATGCTGGCTGAGTATCAAGCGGGGCGCACCCCCAACCCCGATATTATGTGCAATCAAGAAATTAAGTTTCGGCTCTTTCTCGATACAGCGCGCGAGCGTGGAGCCGACCTCATCGCTACGGGCCATTATGCACAGACTGGTGGTGTATATACGGAGGATGACAGCGCGGCGACTGGTCAAGAAGATTCATTCCAGCCTGATCGCCTCTACCGCGCCACCGACGCAGCAAAAGACCAGACCTACTTCCTCTACCGCGTGACAAGTGATGCCCTCCAGCATACGCTCTTCCCCCTTGGTGGCTACACCAAGCAGCAGGTGCGGCGCATGGCCAGTGAGCGTGGCCTCTGGACGGCGCGCAAACAGGAGTCGATGGGAGTGTGCTTCGTTGGCAACGTTGGTATGCGAGACTTCCTCAGCCAGTATGTGTCTACCCGCCCGGGCGATATTATCGACAAGCAAACGGGGGCGGTGCTGGGCCGGCACGATGGCGCAATTTTTTACACTCTGGGCCAGCGCCATGGGCTGGATGTCGGTGGTGGTTTGCCATACTATGTGGTGGGCAAGGATATGGCAGCAAATGTGGTATACGTGAGCCGCAATATGAATGACGAAGCGATGTGGCGCCATGATGTGCTGGTGGGCGATTTGCACTGGATTCACGGTGTGCCAGCGGTAGATGACCAGCTGACTGTCCGCCTACGCCACCGTGGCCAGCTGAGGCCATGCACGCTGCAGTATGACCCAACCCAGGCTCAAGCCACCCTCCACCTCAGTGACCCCGAGCGCGCCGTGGCGGCCGGCCAGTCAGCCGTGATCTACCGCGGGGCAGAGTGTCTTGGCGGAGGGATTGTTGTCGATTCCGTGGCTTTATAGCCGCTTTATTACCTCAATAATGAGTGCAAACAGAGAGGCTGTTCTGCATTCTGCAAGGCATATATACCCGATCACTAGGCGCTGTTCCGGAAACGACAACCGAGATTAATGCGCAAGAGGGTGTTATTACAACTAAAAACGGTGCACCGCAACCTCAGTAGCAGGTTTATTGACAAGCCAAATGGCAGTTTTGTATACTTACCCTAATAGGTAACCATAAGGGGGATTATTATGAGGGTTAAACAAACTCGCTCTCGAATGAGCGTTATTGTTGCGGTGGCGGTTGTCGTCGGCATTGGGCTTGCAGGGCCACAGCTTGTGGCGCATCAGGCGTATGCCGATGCTGATACAACCGCACCAGTCTTTACACCGGCCAAGCCAGAGAAGCTCGTGGCGCGAGCAGGCCGCTCAATTGCCGATGCTGTGCGTACTGTGGCAGCCAATGATGGGGCGGACGGAACAGGTGTTAATAGCGATGGCGTGGTTATCGACGCAAAAAACCTTGACCTTGCAAACCCAAAGCCAGGCACATATACAATCACCTATCGCGCGGTTGACAATGCCAACAATAAAGCAGAGGTAACGCGCGAGGTAGAGATCACAACTACTGAAAAGCTCGAAGCGAAGCTAGCTGAGCCGATGGTGCTGGATGGCTACAGCCCACACACCAGGGCGGAGGCAATATCCAAGCAGGTTATTGCCCGTGCCGTGGTGGCTGATGAGACATCTCCTCAGGCTGTAATCGACAAAGCAGTGCAAGAGCTCCAGCAAGCAATCGATGACCTCCGCGTCGACCACACCGACTACGACAAAGCCAAGCAAGAGCTTGCTGCCGCGCCAGCCTACGTCGCAGCAGACAAGGACGTTGCTGCAGCAGCGACAGAGGCAGATCGCCTCGCAAATCTCAAAGCAACCACAACGCCAGAACTTGCCAAAGCAACGAAGGCGCTCACCACTGCTATAGCTACAGCTATCCAGGAGGATCAAGCACGCCAAAAGACAGCCGCGCAAGCCGTTGATGCACTCGAAGCTAAGCCGGATCTTGCATTGCTTGCAACAACCCAAGCAGTGGTCGATACTGTCAAAGATAATGCAGCCAAGGTGGCACTGCAGCGACGGGTTGACGCAATCCGCACTGCGCTGCAACCACAACAACCACAGCAAGCTGCCGCCACACCCAAGACGGCAGCCCACACGCCCAAGCAGACGCATCCTGTAGCAGCTGCACTTGCCGACACTGGTGCCAACCTCTGGCTCCTTGGCGGGGCGGGCGTTGCTCTCATTGGTGGGGCAATTGGCCTGTGGCGTTATCGCAACAAGCTGTTCAAGCGTTAGCAGTAGTATAACACCGCAAAAATCGGCTCGGATGAGTCGATTTTTGTATGGAGGCATCCGCATTGACGATACTCTTTTTGTGATGCGAAAAACTTCTCAACGCTATTACGCTATACATGCTCGGGAATAGTCTAAGAAGTGATACTCGGTGTAATGATGAGGTCGCGCCAAAACGTGAGGTAAGTGTAGAATACCACCAAAGATGCATAGGGCAGTGCGTCCGTGCTATAATACCCCCTATGAATGCTCAAGATATCCGCAACAAATACCTCGAATTTTATGCCAAGCAGCAGCACGCCATTATCAAGCGGGCCCCGCTCATCCTAACCGACGACCCGACGACGCTCTTTACCGGTGCGGGCATGCAGCCAATGATCCCATATCTGCTGGGTGAGACGCACCCACAGGGTAAGCGCATTGCCGACTCGCAGACGTGCTTGCGTGCTCAAGATATTGACGATATTGGCGACAATCGCCACACGACCTTCTTTGAGATGCTCGGTAACTGGAGCCTGGGCGACTACTTCAAGAAAGAGCAGATTACTTGGATGTGGACATTTCTCACCGAGGAAGTAGGGCTCGACCCGAATCGCCTGTATGTAACGTGTTTCATTGGTGCGCCTGAGTATAATATTGCCAAAGACACCGAAGCAGCCGAGCTGTGGCGGCAGAAATTTGCCGAAAAAGGGATTGAAGCCAAGAGTGCCGACATCGGCAGCGAAGAGCGCGGCGCGGCCCGTGGTATCCAGCCAGGTGAGCGCATCTTCTACTACGACGGTAGCAAAAACTGGTGGAGTCGCAACGGCGGGCCCGAGACGACGCCAGTTGGTGACCCGTGCGGGCCAGACAGCGAGATGTTTTATGAGTTTGATTTCATTGAGCACGACCCGAAGTTTGGTGAGCACTGCCATCCTAACTGCGACTGCGGGCGCTTTATGGAGATCGGCAACAACGTCTTTATGGCGTACAAAAAGGTAGCCGAGGGGCAGTTTGTCCCGCTGGATAAGCCGAATATCGACCACGGCTCTGGCTTGGAACGCATTGCGGCGGCGGCCAATAACGACCCCGATGTCTTTAAGATTAGCCTGATGTGGCCTATTATCAGCAAGCTTGAGCAGCTCAGTGGCAAGAGCTACACCTCGCACACCGAGAGTATGCGGGTAATTGCCGACCACCTGCGAGCGGCTAGCTTCATGGCGGTGGATGGCTGTGTGCCGAGCAACAAGGAGCAAGGCTATGTGATGCGCCGCCTCTTACGACGGGCTATCCGCTACAGCTTCGACCTTGGCATCGAGCAGAACTTCCTCGAGGCAGTGGTGCCGGTGATTGCCGACCTATACGAGGCAGACTTCCCAGAGGTCAAAGCAGCGCGCGAACAGATCATCGCCGTGCTCGCCAAGGAAGAAAAAGCCTTCCGGCAGACGCTCCGTAAGGGGCTTAAGCAGATGCAGCAGTATGTGGCGGATGGCCTGACTGGTGCGGAGTTGTTTACGCTATATGATACCTTTGGCTTTCCGGTAGAGCTCAGTACAGAGGAGGCATACAAGCAAGGGATTGCGCTCTCCGAGGACTGGCGAGCAGAATTTGACGCCAAGATGGCCGAGCAGCGCCAGCGCTCCAAGACGGCGCGTAAGGGACAGTTTAGTGGTGGGCTAGAGGGTCACGACCCGATTCATCTCAAGTACCACACGGCAACGCACCTACTGGGAGCAGCGCTGCGCACGGTATTGAAAGCACCAGATTTGCAGCAGCATGGCAGCAACATCACCGCTCAACGCCTGCGCTTCGACTTCAACCACGATAAGCTCACCCCAGAGGAGAAGCAAGCAGTGGAAGACCAAGTTAATGCTTGGATCGAGGCGGATTTGCCCGTTAGCTTTGCCGTGTACCCAACCGATGAAGCACTGAAGCTCGGTGCAATTGGTGCCTTTGGCGAACGCTACGGCGACACCGTCAAGGTCTATTCCATTGGCGAAGGTGATGAGCGCGTGAGCTTCGAAGTGTGCGGCGGCCCACATGTCGAGCACACTGGCGTCTTGGCCGAAGATGGCATGCGCTTCAAGATCACTAAGGAAGAGTCAAGCTCAGCCGGTATCCGCCGGATCAAAGCGGTTTTGCGGTAGCGCTAGCAAATAACCAGGAATAAACAATACAACACCAGCAACATATGTGCTGGTGTTGTAATTTTATTAGTGTCAATAATACCTACAAGGGCACGGAAGAGGGGCGTGACCCTACTGGAGAGCGCAGCGCTCAGCAATCATATCCTCTGTTAGCTGGGCGATAGTGTTGCTTAGCTCTGCGACGTCTGGCTCAACATATGTACGGCGACGCTGCGAGGTTGTTTCGTTATGATCATAAAAGCAGGCAAGTGTGGTATATTCTAAGTCGTCACTGGTAATACGGCAAGTCACTGGTGCGTCGAGCTCATCACAGCTGTAGGGTATTTTTAGATTTGCTGTAGTGCCCATAGCAAGCTGACCAAGCCGACGTATTGTCAGTGCAAGACGCACACCAGACCACTGTTCGCCTTTGAGAATAATATCATTATAGCAGTAGATCGCATCGCGGCGGACTTGCTCAGGATTGGCTGTAGGAAGAACCGCTTTATTGAGGAGAGTCTGGAGGTCAGCAGCAGTTGTGCCGCGGTTGGTTGCATACCACCTAAATAACTTCGAATCATGGCCAAGTGGGTGCGAGCGGTCGAGTAGGCGTGCCACGTGGTTGTGGGTGATGGGCATCTTGTGGCTGTAGTCGGCCCGGCTATACCAGCAGTGCCGATCATCCGCCAGTGTTAGTGCAAAAGAATGATGCTTATCGGGGTCGGCAAAGGCGAGCTGGCCAGCGGTCAGGCCAGTGGCATCAGCTGTGAGGTCAACGGCCAATGTACCACCTTCGTTATAGCGCCCAAAGGGAGCTTGGTAGGCTATCGTTGTTTCGTCGGGCATGGCATGGTGTGCTTCAAGCGCTGCAACAGTTTCATACAGGTGACGGCCAAGCAGGGTGAGCTCGGTTGGCTCGTAGTTCTCAAGTGGAAAGATGCCGATAGACACGGCATCGACTGGCTCGCGATTGGCCATAGTGAGCGTATTGTACAGTGGTTACCTCTGTTTTGTCAAGGAGGTGCTACCACTGTATGATTTTTCTGAATCTTTCTCTACAGAGTATACGAATCTATTGCGATAAATATTTCACCGCCTTTCAATCCAAGCCGTGGTTATTGCGTAATAGTGGCGTTTGCTGTGCTCGGTACAAAATGAATATTCTCATCATAAATTCGCCGATAATCACCGTTTAGGGCTAGCAGGCAGGCCTGTATATGGTATATAATAGAGATGATTATGGTTTTCGATCGATTTCTTACCCGAGCAGATAACAGCGCTAGCGAATGCATGGTTGGCCTTGATATTGGGACAGAGTACGTCAAGGCGCTGCTTGCCCGGGTGAATGGTGAGGAGATTGAGATCATTGGTGTGGGGCGCAAGCACCAAGACCGCAGCGATATGCACTCGGGTGCGATTGCCGACATTGCCGCAGTCGTGCGCAACTGCGAAGATGCTCTGGCCCAAGCTGAGTCTGAGGCTGGCATGCAGGCGCGCCGTGCAGTGATTGGCATTGCTGGCGAGCTTGTGAAGGGCGTGACAAATACCATTCGCTACCGTCGTCCACAGCCCGACCGCCCACTAGATGAGACCGAAATGGAATTCATCATCGAGAAGGTGCAAGACCGGGCTGCCATCAAGGCGCAGCGGCAGATCGCTCTCGAGACGGGCAACCAAGATGTGGAGGTAAAGCTCGTCAACTCCGCACTCGTCAGTATTCACATTGATGGCTACAAGGTGAGCAACCCGATTAGTTTTCAAGGTAAGGACGTCGCGGTGCAGATCTACACTGCTTTTGCTCCTATGGTGCACATTGGCGCGCTCGAGCGCGTGGCTGATGAGCTGGCGCTTGACCTCGTGGCGGTGGCGGCCGAGCCCTTTGCGGTGAGCCGGAGCGTACTGGGTACAGATGCGAATAGCTCGTTTACGGCTATTCTTGCCGACGTTGGTGGCGGCACGACAGACATTGCGGTGGTAAATGATGGCGGTGTGGAAGGGACGCGGATGTTTGGCATTGGTGGGCGCAGCTTTACCAATACGATCGCCAACGAGTGCGCCATTAGCTACAACGAGGCCGAGAAGCTCAAGGTCGCGACCAATCACGAACAGATGAAACAAGAGCTTAAGCAGCATTTTGATACCGCAATTGATAAAACCCTCGATGTCTGGCTAGCAGGAGTTGATCTTGCTCTTAGCGAATTTAGCTCGGTTGACCACTTGCCTAATCGTATCTTGCTCTGCGGTGGTGGAGCGAGCCTCAAGCCACTAGTGAAAGCCCTCGAAACGCGCGATTGGTATACCGACCTCCCCTTTACACGCCGGCCAGTGGTGCAGCATATTAAGCCCAGTGACGTCTCGGGCGTGGCCGACCTGACGAACAAGGTCAGCGACCACTCATTTATCACCGCGATGGGCCTCCTGCGCGTGGGCTACGATACGATGATTGGGGCAAGCGAAACAGAAACACTACGCAATAAATTGAATAAAATGTTGAGGATCTAAATGCAAAAAGATGTCATTTATATCGATACTGAGGACGACATTACCGCCATTATTGGCAAGGTGAAGGACTCCTCGCAAAAAATCGTCGCACTCGTGCCACCCAAGCGGATTGGCGCTATGCAGAGCGCTGTTAACCTCAAGCTCGTCCAGCGCGCTGCTGAGCAAGCAGGTAAGCGGCTCGTCATTATCACTGGCAACCAAGCGCTCTCGACTTTGGCCGCTTCGGCAAGTATCCCCACAGCGCGGACATTGCAAAGCCGGCCAGAGATGGCTGAGATCCCAGCGCTCGAGGTCGATGACGAAGATGTCATTGATGGTAGTGAGCTCGAACCAGAAGATCCTGAGCCAGTAACGCCTGCTACTTCTGTACCAGCTCGTCCTGCCACCCGCTCGGCTGCCCGCAAGACGCCAGATGACGACGACAAAGCAGCTGATACGTCGGCTGCCTCAGACCTCAAGAAGAAGGTGAAGGTACCGGATTTCAACAAAATGCGCAAGAAACTCTTGATCGGTGGTGCGGCACTCGTTGTCCTGATCGTTTTCTTGGTGTGGGCGATTTTCTTCGCACCACATGCGACCATCACTATCAAGGCTCGTACTTCTGATCTGCCGCTCAGTACCCGCGTTACGATCGGCGATTCGCTTGGCTCAAACCTGCAAGAAGGGACGATCAAGACGACGACCAAGACAACGCGCAAAACCATCTCGATCGACTTCACTGCCACCGGCAAAGAAGATGTTGGCGCAAAGGCAACGGGGACGGTGCGCTTTACGCCTGCTTCGTTTGATGTTTTACGCAATGGAGCGACGATCGACGCTGGGACGACTATCACGTCCGAGAATGGTATGCAGTACAAGACGACATCGTCGGTGGTATTCGACTCTAACGCGTCGGGTGGCGACCTCATGCGAGGCCGCACAACAGAGGTCACCGCGGTAGAGAGTGGCGCGAAGTACAATGGTGCATCGGGCTCGGCCAAGGGCCCCTCTGGCTTCTCTGTTTCCTTCACGCATGATACTTCTGGTGGCACAGACAAGACGATTACTACAGTGCAGCGCAGTGATATTGAGCAAGCAAGGAATAGACTCCATAGCTCACTTGATAGCAATGGTGCCAAGCGCGAGCTTGCCTCGCAATTTAATGGTGACAGCTATATCATCCTGAATGATACCTTCAAGCAAAACGACAGCGACATCCAACCGAACGTCAAGGTGGGTGGCGAAGCAACTGATGGTAAAGCCCAGCTGACTGGTGCGGTGGAGTACTCCCTCTCGGCGATAGAGAAGCGCGAGGCAGGCATCTTCCTTGATGCATACTTCAAGCAACAGATTGACGGCAAGGCCAACCAGCAAGTCCATAGCAATGGCGTCAATAAGCTCTCGGTGACTAATGTTTCGGCTAATGGTAATGCCTACAATGCCACCATCACGACCAATGGTAAGATTGGCCCTAAGGTAGACGAGTCAGAGCTCAAAGACTACGCCAAGGGCAAGCGCTATGCCGAGATTCGCTCGCATGTTGAGAAGATCGAGGGGGTGAGCTCGGCTGATGTCTTGTTCTCACCATTCTGGGTGCAATCAGCACCAAATGACACAAATCGGATAAAGGTGGTATTTGACCTCAATGAACAATAAACGAACATACTTAGCGCTTGATGTCGGCGAACGGCGGATTGGTGTTGCAATTGCTGATCCGTCCGTGCGAATTGCGGTCGCATATGATACGATTGAAGTGGATGGTAGTGAACTTGAGCAGATCACTCAGCTGATTATGAGTGAGCGTGTTGGGGTGGTGGTCGTTGGTTACCCGCGCAATCAATCGGGCGAGCCAACGGCTCAGACTGCTTATGTCGAGCGCTTTGCAACCCAATTGACGGATATCGCGCCGCGCTTGGCATTTCAAGATGAGTCGCTCACCAGCGTACAGGCTGAGGAGTATCTTCGTGCTCAAGGCAAGCCGTATAGCAAGGGTGCTATCGATGCCGTCGCTGCCAGTATTATTTTGCAAGACTATTTGGAGACGCACTATGACTGATTTTCGCCGCCAGCCAGGCCGAGGATTCCAGGTGGGGAATTCAAACCCACCAATGTCGCCACCACCAGCAGAGCGCATCACGCCACGGTCGGGGCGCTCAGCTGCAGTGGGGGCTTCGGGGCGAGCTGCGTCACCGTATATGCACCGCTCGGAGCCACATCGCCCAGGAGTGGGACAACAACCACAGCCTATCCGGCCACAACCTACACCGTCTCCCACGCCGCCGCAGACATACGACTCCTATACGCGGGTGAGCAGGCCGCAATCACAGCCACAGCCTACACCACAGCCACAGTCCTATCGCGCGCCAGCACCATCTCGTGATGCTTATGCAGTACCGGTTCAGCAGTCAGCACCTGAGCCTCAACCTCAACCAGCGACCATTCCAGTTGATGATTTTACTGATGACACGCTGCCTTCTGGGCTTGATGATGATAGCTTCTATGGCTTTGATGACGACCAGCCGCCGCAACCCATGCCAGAGCCGCAGCGGGGAAGTCTACTTGGCAATGACGGTGTTTCGCCACTTTTTGCAGATGATGCGCCAAAAGGTCGGACGATTGGCTCTCAAAAAAAATCCCCACGCTACAATACTGAGCGGCCACGTCACGGGCGTCGCCGATGGCTATGGTGGCTCAGTGGTATTGGATTGCTAATGTTGCTCATCCTTGCAGCGGGGTATTGGTGGTATCATCAAAACCTGCAGCCGGTCGACCAGACCGACACCACGACCAAGACGATAACGATTGGTGAGGGCGACACATTCAAGACTGTTGCTGCTACACTGAAAGAGCAGGGGCTGATTCGTGATGTTCGCGCCTTTGATATCTACACCCGCCTGTCGGGCTCGCGCAATCAACTGCACACTGGTGTGTGTCAGTTTAGCCCTGCGCAGTCGTTGCCCGAGATCGCGACCAAGCTCTCGCAGGGGTGTCATGATAATCGTGTTGTCACATTCTTGCCAGGTGGCACTGTTGTCGATTCGCGCTATAAGCCGCAAGGCCAAGACGCCACCACAGCACTCAAGCGAGCTGGCTACAGTGAGGAATCGATCAAAGCTGCACTTGCTAAGACGTACGACAGCCCACTCTTTGCCAATAAGCCAGCTGGCACCTCGCTCGAGGGTTATATCTTTGGTGATACCTATTCCGTGCCAGCTAACCAAGGTCCAGAAGCGGCTCTCAAGGCGGCCTTCGCGCATATGTATGAGCAGATTCAAAATAATGGCTTGGTTGACAAATTTGCAGCCCAAAAGCTCAATCTCTACCAAGCTATCACCCTTGCCTCCATCATCCAGCGCGAGATGGGGTGTGGCGGCGCGAGTCAAGATTGTTACCAGATCCAGCGGCAGATTGCCCAGGTTTTTTACAAGCGTTTGCGTGAGAACAAAGTGCTTGGCTCGGATGTAACCTTCATCTATGGAGCAGACATTGCTGGTGTGAGCCCTAATGTCAATCTCGACTCGCCATACAATACACGCATCAAGCCAGGTTTGCCACCTGGGCCGATTGCCACACCCGGCCTCGGCGCGCTCAAAGCCGTGGCTGATCCAGCCCCGGGCAACTACGAGTTCTTCCTTGCTGGCGATGATGGCAACGTCTACTTTGCCAACACTGATGCCGAGCATCAGGCTAATATCAAGCAGCACTGTAAGAAGCTCTGTTCTGAGCTATAGATCCCAGCTGTAGGCTGCACCTGTTCTCGCGTATTCCTTAGTGATATTGAGCTACGTTTCGTGCTCTGGCAGTAATATGCTACACATAAACGTCGCTAGGCCAAAACTGTTGCAATTTTCACAAAATATCATCTCCCACCACTGTGGTAAGCCATTGACTAAACTACAACCGCGTAGTAGAATGGATGGTAGCCAGTCGGGGAGTGAGGATACTGGGAATGCAAGAGAGGGAAATTACTCTACCAATGGCCTGCCTTTAAATGTCGTACGAGCACCGAAATCAACTTTTTTACTATTAATAAAATCGGTCGACATGTGTGCTCCGTTCTCTTGTATAAGAGAAGAAAGACAGAGTGAGGTAGTGGCGCCCTAGCAATAGATGCGCAGGAGAACGATCATTCGTCAACAACAAGCAGCCGAGCAGGCTTCACAACTCGAACTTTCGCCTATTACCGTGCGGAGTCGGCGTCCGCGACCACTGTATAAGTCATTATCGCCGGTACGGACATCGGCCTATGTCGGGGTTTTTGTCCTGATTCTTTCGCTCGTTGCCATGAGCTACCAGCCAATTTTGGCAGAAAACACCGCTCTAGCCAGCGCTGCGCCCGTTAGTGCAACACGCCAGACAGCAGCAACGCCATCGGCAGATGGGGTAGATCAGCTCGTTGCGACCAATGTTGCTACATCAATTGCTGAGAGCACAAACCTCCCTGTCACCAACAACGTCGCCAACCTCTCGCAGTCGATTGCGGCAGAGAACTCGTTTACCCAAACGAGCGCCACGACGATCAACAAACCACAAATTGTCCAGCCAACAGCCGACAACCGTACCATCAAGAAATACACCACAGTTGCTGGCGATAGCGTGCCAAGCCTTGCCGATAAGTTCAAGATTAGCACGCAGACCATCAAGTGGGTAAACAAACTCACCAGTGATGCACTTGAGCCGGGCAAAGAGCTAACTATCTTGCCAGTCAATGGTATTCTTTACACCGTTAAGGATGGTGATACGCTCGACAGCATCGCTGCTAAATACAAAGCAGATAAGAACCAGCTGACTCTCTACAACGACCTTGAGCTGACTTCTACCCCTGCTAAGGGTTCGCAGCTTATCATCCCTGATGGCTCGTTGCCAACAGAGGAGCAGCCAGGCTACGTAGCGCCACGCTCGGGTGCTGCTGCTCGTGCAGCCAGCGCAACAACTGGCACAAATAGCTACAACGGCACTGGTGCCTACGGCGGTGCTGCTGGTACAGCTCATGCCTGGACAGGCGGCGGCGACGGCGGTGGCTACGCTTGGGGTAACTGTACTTTCTACGCCTACGAGCGCCGTCTTGAGCTCGGCCGGCCTATTGGTCGCCAGTGGGGCAATGCTGCTACCTGGGCTAGCTTCGCTCGCGCATCTGGCTACGGTGTTGGTACAACGCCAGCTGTTGGTGCAGTGATGCAAAATGGTGGTGGGTATGGCCACGTTGCTATCGTCGAGAGTGTTAACCCTGGTGTTTCGGTCACCATTAGCGAGATGAACGGCTTCCGCTGGGGCGGTGGATTCAATCGCGTTGGCTTCGGTAACATCCCATGGAACGAAGCAGTCGGTGGTCGCTACCAGTACATCTACTAATTCGATATACTAAGCCTTGTAAACACCTCTGTTGTCGCAGAGGTGTTTTTGGTATACTTAATAGTATATGTTTGTAGATACAGCAAAGGTAACAGTAGTAGCAGGTCGTGGTGGCGACGGTGCGGTGAGCTTTCGACATGAAATATACGTAGACAAAGGTGGACCCGATGGTGGAGATGGTGGTCGTGGTGGAGACGTTGTATTTGTCGCGACGGAGCAGCTCAATACCTTGCTCAAGTTTCGCTACAGACCAGAGCTCAAGGCAGAGCCCGGTGTTGCGGGCGGTAAGAAGAAGATGGCAGGTCGATCTGGTAAGCCACTGGTTGTTAAAGTGCCAGTAGGGACACTGGTGAAGCGAGATGGTATGGTGATTGCCGATCTCGCTGAGGCGGGGCAAGAGGCCGTCATTGCCAAGGGTGGCGATGGTGGCTTTGGTAATGCGCATTTTAAATCTAGTGTGCGTCAAACGCCGCGCATGGCCGAGCTGGGCGAAGCAGGGGAGAGCTTTGAAGCGGAACTGGAGCTGAAGTTACTGGCCGATGTTGGTTTGGTGGGCTTTCCTAATGCTGGTAAATCAACCTTCCTTAGCGTGGTGAGTAATGCCCGCCCGGAGATTGCGAATTATGAATTTACGACACTCACGCCTAACCTTGGTGTAGCCGATATTGATGATGGTTCGGTCCTGATTGCCGACATTCCTGGCCTGATTGAGGGAGCGAGCGAAGGTAAAGGCCTGGGCGATGCCTTCTTGCGGCACGTCGAGCGGACGGCTGTACTCCTCCATCTTGTTGATGTATATAGCAATGATGTAGCCGAGCGCTATCAAGCGATTCGTCACGAGCTGCAGCAATACAGCACCGAGCTAGCTCGGCGGCCAGAGGTGGTGGTGCTAACGAAGTGTGATGGGCTCGATGACGATATTGTCCAGATGCAGATAGATAGCTTGCGTCAGGTAGTTGACAAAGCAACGCCTATTTTTGCAATTTCCTCGATTGCACATCAGGGAGTCGTTGATGTGCTGCGAGCTTTACGCCAGATAGTAATAGCGGCGCGGGCGGCCGAGGCGGCAGCCGAAGAGGATGATGATTTTGCTGATGGTGAAGAGCTTGCGACCATTACACTCGGTAGCCAAGCTAAGGCCGATGCTTGGGCAGTGCAGCAATTGCAGGGGTGTGCGGCGCAGCAGTGTGCCGAGGCGGCAGTAGAGAGCGGCCTCACTGACCCACGAGAGGATGGCGGGATGCCGCGGGTCTTTGCTGTGTCTGGCCAAAAGCTCGAGAAATTTGCTCGCCGCACGAACTTCGCCCAGTTTGAGGCAGTCAATCGCCTGCGTGATATCATGAAGCGCCTCGGTGTTACGCATGAGCTCATCCGTCAAGGAGCAGAGGGCGACAGCATCGTGCAGATTGGCGATAGTCAGCCGTTTCCGCTGGTGGAGCAATAAAATATAGTAATATCAATCATATAATATGCCACCTCTGTGCGAGGTGGTATATTTGCTATAAAGCGCCAGCTTCCTATGCTTCAATATCATCGTCGTTGGCTGCTGCTCCGCTATTGTGGGTATAGTGGAATACCTCGAGCGCAGTACCTAGGCTATTGATTGATTGCTCTGCACTTTCTGCTTTAACGTGCATTATATCGGCTATGTCGGCAATCTTGTCAAGAGACGCTGACATACTGCCGAGCATCTCCTGCATTCCACGTTGCAGCTGCTGGGCAAATGCTTCCTCGTATTCCTTATAATTTGGGTCTTCCTCATCCTTCTCATGGTAGCGCCATTGGTCGGCTTTTTCCTTCAATTCATCGAACAGGGTGCGGAGCGTGTCAGTATGGTAGCCAAGTGTATCAACACCATCATGGCCAGTTCCGTGAGCACCGAGCTCCTTGAAATTGATATCGGCATCGCTACAGCACTTCTGTGCATCAGTAAGAAATGTAGCAAATGCAGTATTGTTGCTATCATCTGATTTTTCTGTTTCAGTAGACTCTGTATCTAGATCAGTCGCTTGGTTTGTATGAGTTGTCTCGTCATCAGTTGATGCTGTATCCTTGCTAGCTTTATCTTCTGTTTCTCTTGCAAGGACATCAAGCTGGTCGCGTACAGTCTGCAGCAGTGCATCAAATTCTTCATAGAGATCTTTACTCTTTGCGCTGAGTAATGATTCGATGTGGCTAACATCATCCTCAAAAAGGGCATCATAATAATCAATATATGCCACCATATCATCAAGATATTGTGGGTCTTTGCTGTGTGCGTTTATCTCTCTTACTTTAATCACTAGACTACCAACCATGTCTGGTTTTTCTTCCGTACTTTATCGGCATACTCTTTGATAACCGGTGCGCGGTCGACCAGCTTAGTGATACTTGTAATGAGTTGTTCGGGCAGCTGGTTCTCATGCGACGGCTCATTATGCGGTAAGTCGCGTGGGTCACTATTGCCTTGGGGAGGGAGGTTGTTGTTTTTTCTCATGCCTTTACTGTAGCACATAGTGGCAAAATATGGTAATAAATAGAGCAATAGTGCGAAGATGAACCATATAAGACCATAATCGCGCACAATGAGTGTAATTTGCTATACTATACCTATGGCACAAACATTCTTTTTCTACGACCTTGAGACGAGTGGCTTTCGGGCACAGACGGATCGGATTATGCAGTTTGCCGGGCAGCGGACGGATATGGATTTGCAGCCGATTGGCGAGCCATATAACTTCCTCGTGACGCTCAGTGACGATACCTTGCCAAGCCCCGATGCCCTGATGGTGACTGGCATCACGCCGCAGAAGACGCTAGAGGAGGGCTATAGCGAGGCAGAATGTGCGCGGATGGTGAGCGAAGAGATCTTCACGCCAGGGACGATCGCTGTGGGGTTCAACAATGTGCGCTTTGACGATGAGTTTATCCGCCATTTGCTGTGGCGGAACTTTTATGATCCATATGAGTGGAGTTGGAAGGATGAGCGGAGCCGCTGGGATATGCTTGATGTCGTGCGGCTGACGCGGGCGCTGCGGCCAGATGGCATTGAGTGGCCAATGGATGCGAATGGTCAGCCTACCAACCGTCTGGAGCTCATTACTAAAGCTAACGGCATTGCACACGACAATGCACACGATGCCTTCGCCGATGTAGCAGCGCTGATAGAAGTAACGAAGCTAGTAAAGCGCGCTCAGCCTCAGCTCTTTGACTATCTCCTTGCGATGCGCGACAAGAGGGCAGTGCAGCGGCTCGTCAATCTCGAGACGAAGCAGCCCTTCGTCTATACCAGTGGCCGCTACGATAAGCAACATGCCAAGACGACCGTCGCTTTCCCGCTAGCCCCAGCACCCAATAGCAATGTCTTGGTCTATGACCTGCGCTACGACCCAACGCCGTTTGTAAACCTAAGCCAGCAGGAGCTTGCTAAGAAAATCTTTGCCACCTGGGAAGAGCGCCAAGCCGATGGCTTTGTGGCGCTACCTATCAAACCATTGCAATACAATCGTTGCCCAGCCGTTGCACCACTTGGTGTGCTAGAGCAGGGCAATGGCTGGAATAAGATCCATCTCGAAGCGGCCACTGTGGCGCGCCACCGTGATATTCTTCTTCGCCATCCCGACTTTGCTGAGAAGCTCCGCACACTCTATGAGAAAAAACGTGAGTACAAAAAATCGACCGACCCCGAAGGGCAGCTCTACGACAGCTTCGTCTCGGATGCAGACAAGACGCACATCGCTGCAGTGCGCAGTGCCGATGCCAAGGCGCTGGCAGACTTCCACCCGGCCTTTCGCGATGAGCGCCTGCCTGAGCTGCTACTCCACTACAAGGCGCGTAGTTTCCCACAGAGCCTCAGTGATGATGAGCAAGCCCAGTGGGAGCAATGGCGGAACACCCACCTGCAGGCCCAGCTGCCGAGCTTTATGGCATCATTGCAGCGCTTGGCCAAGGCAGGTACGGCAGATGAGTTTATATTGCAGGAGCTGCAGCTGTGGCTCGAGGCAGTGATACCGGTGGGTGAGTAGAAAAGCCTAAGTGCTAAGAATCTCTTTTCTCTCCATTAGTTCTCTACTATTTCATTTGAGTAGAGTAAGAAGCTGGTTGTCTAATCAGCTTTCAACCTGAGCAGCCACTCGTCAGTGAATGCCGACTCTTGTAATATTCTTGAGGAGAAAGCGGCGGGGAAGAGAGCCACGAAAATTGGTGGGTAGCTTTGTGGATTAAACAGAAGAAGCGTTATATAACGATAAATTTTAAGACACTTAACTGCAAGAGCGTAGATATTAGTTAGCCTGTCGAAGACGCTGGCAGCGTGGGCAAATCCCTTGAATTTCGAACGTGTGCGAGGGCTCGGCGAGGTGATAAGCCTGGGCGATTGCCGCGATTAGCCGCTCGATCTCCTCATTCTCGGCAATGTCAATCACTCGCCCACAGCGGCGGCACGTTGCGTGGTGATGATGACGAATAAAGACATCGGTCAGCTCAAGCTGGTACTTCCAACCAATCGGTAGTCGCTGGGCAATGCCAAGCTGCTCAAACAGCTCTACGCAGCGGTACACACTCACGCGGTCGGCCACGGTAGTGTACTCGGCAAGCTGGCGCATCGTGCACGGCCCGTGCTGGTAGAGAGCACAAAATACTGCCCGCCGCACAGTAGTTACACGGTAATGACGCTGGCGCAAGATAGTGGCAAATAGCTCGAGCGAATCATCCATATGAGCAATAGTGTAGCACTTATTGCAACAAATTTGCAATAATCTAAGAATCTCTCGTATCATACGACCCATGACACAGCAACCACTTATTATGATCACTGGCGCAAAAGTGACGCCAGCCAAGCGGCACTTTACCTCGCAGTTTGGACAAATCGAGTATCTGACCTATCAAGGGCAACACTATAAAATGAACGCTGCCGCTGGCGCTGTGAAGCAGCTTGCTGGGCAGTATGAGCTTTTGGTCGTAGGATACCAACCAGATGATGCGGCAATCTTTGCCGAGACGTGCGGCCTACCAACCGACCGTTTTATCCCAGCTGACCTGCGCCGCGCAGCTGACATCGAGCGGACCGCGAGCCAGGCAGCAGCTCTCCAGCAAGAGCTGGATGTACCACTCTACGTTGTACACTATGGCGGGGCATCGGATACCAAGGCGGCATTACCACACGATAGTCTCCTTGCCCATACCTGGGACATGGAGGCGGCGGCTATCCCTGATTTGGTAGAAAATAATTGCGTCACATTGGTCAAACTGTTGCAAGCACTGCGTCAGCACGGGGTATTTGCCCGCCAACCATACACCAAGGTTATGAGTATCACGGCCGCGGCGGCAGTGCGCGCCAAGGCTCATCTTGGCCTGGATGTAGCCCAGAAAGCGGCTGGCCATGGCTTGCTGCGTTCAATAGCCCTCGATCTTACGCCAGAGAATATCTTTATCACTGAGATCATGCCAGGCAGTACCGACACTGGATTTTTTGACAACGACTACACGATGGATGAGGCGATCCGCGTCACACGCGACCTTGGCTATGACAAAACGCCAGAGACGTATCCACTCTTTACAGCTGAGCAAATCGGTGATGCGGTGAAGTATGTCATCACTGCGCAGTGCAATGTGCGCGAGATAGCCCTCTTGCCGTATGGACAGTTCCCACATCTTGGCGCGTAGTTGGCCGTACGTGTGGCTTTTGGCTCTTTGCTCTGTAATAAACCTGCAATACTCGTGGTACAGCATTATAAAGAGTCGTGTTACGGGGGTTGCTAACACATAATAAGAATAATCATAAGGAGAAATAATGGAAAAATATAAACAGACACCATCGAATGATCATTCGCTTGAAGTGCTCGGGGTGCTTGGGCCGCTCGGCGCAGGTAAGACGACAACGCTCAACCAGCTGATCGAACGTGTACCGCTCGATACAAGCTACGCAGTTGTGGTAAATGACGTCGGTCAGGACAATGTGGATGCGAGGCGGATTGCTCAGCACCCAGCTAATCGTAGTGAGCAGATTATTCCGCTCACGGCGGGCTGCATTGGCTGCTCGGATGCAACGCAGTTCCAGGCAGCGCTCGACCGTGTGCGCGATGCTGGGGTAGACATGCTCTTTATTGAACCAACCGGGATTGCGCCAGGGACGGAGATCGCTGAGGTGGTAAGCTCAAGTGGCTATGATTTCTCGGCCCTTGCCTTGGTTAACGCACGAACAGCATCACGCGACATGCATTATCAAGTGCTGCCGAGCCAATTGGCGGTGGCAGATATTGTTGGTATAACGCACGCTCCAAATGATAGAGCAGCACTCACAGTGATCGATTCTGTGCTCGAGCAATTACCTGCCTTGCCACCCGAGGTAGCTGTTGAGCTCATTCGCCCAGGTAGTACAGACTATGCAGAGGTGCTGGCGAGATTGCGCGGTGTAGAGCGGCAACTCCACCTTGGCCAGCGAGCAGTTGCCCAGGTGTGCGGCAGCCACTGTCATGACCATCATCACAGCCACGACCATTGCGATCACGACCACAATGTAAGCGCACAATCATTTGCTTTGCGCAGTGATGTTACCTCCGCACAGCTGCGCGATTTCCTCATGCCACTCACCCAAGACTCAAGCGCGCCACTCCTGCGGGCTAAGGGTGTGGCAGCAGGCAAGCGCTTCGACCTCGTGGGTGATGAGTGGAATGAACAACCCGAGCCAGAAGGTGTGCCGCGTATCAATGTGATATTTGGTGGGCATATGCCGCAGCATGTAGCGACAACAATGCAAGCGCTTGCCTGTCAGGAGGCGATGACGGTGCAAGGAACGAAGAAAGACATCGTTGCTTCGGTGCGTGAGCTGCCGCTGGCCGACCGCATTGCGATTATCGAGCAGCGAATCCAGCAATACCCCGCACCAATTAGCCGCGTGCACGGTGAGTTGATTACTGATTGCGAAGCAGATGAAGGCTATGAAATTGCCTTTTGGCGTCAGTCTGATGATATTCCGGACAATATCAAGCGCCAAGCTCTAGAGCACTATCTGGCGTTTCGCCTAGCCGGGCTGAGTGAGCTGCAAACACACCCTGAAGCGATTGCGCATGATGACGAAAAGCGTGCTTATTGGCAGCGGCGCTACGGTGCAACGCTCGGCTGGAACTACTACCACCTCACCGATATGATCGATCCAGCTATGCAACAGCACATAACGGCCGCGCAGCCAGCTCAGCTGCTGTGTGAAGGGTTTATGGCGCTCGAGCATCTTACCTTTGATGAGGGCAGGGCAGAGGAAAAGCCAGAATTTGTCAGTGCGGTGCTGCGTGCGGCGCTGGCAGCAAAAGATGTGACCAGCGAGCAATGCCAGGCGGTACTGCGCCGCGGCCAGCTCCTCTCGGCGCAGCATCCAGAGTATATACAGCGGTGGCAACAAGCAGCTGCTTCTCTTGAGTAAGTCTTACAAAGACTTTTGTGTAGTCCAACTCATCCCATATAAAACACCCCAGCCATCCCCTGGGGTGTTTTGTGTTGAAGTTGGCTTGGCCTGAGCTTATTTTTTGATAAGCTTGAGGATAACCAGCAGCACAACTGCGCCAAAGAAGGCGGTCAGTAGGCTGGCGAAGTTAAAGCCAGTCAGCACATTGGCGTCGCCGCCCATCAGGCTTACCAGCCAGCCACCAAGCATTGCGCCGATGATACCAACGATGATGTTGGTGAGCGGGCCTGAGCCCTTACCTTGGTTTACCACCTTAGATGCCAGCCAGCCGGCCACACCACCGATGATAAGCCATACGAGTATAGTCATAGTGTCGTTGTCTCCTTAATTAATGGTTATCATACTAGTATAGCATCTTTGGGGAGTAAAAGCTACTCGGACGCCTGCGGGCTAAAGGTGACTCGCCCGTCAGTTGCCTTCGCTACCACCGTCATGCCTTCGTGAATACGCCCATCGATCAGCTCCAGCGCCAGCGGATCAAGGATGCGCTTTTGCACCAAGCGCTTGAGTGGCCGGGCACCGAAGCTCGGGTCGTAGCCATCCCGCGCTAGCATGTCGCGGACGCTCTCGTCAAACGCCAGTGTGATATCGCGGCTATCTTTGACCTGGCGGGCAACACGCTCGAGCTGCACGTCAACGATGGCCCGCATGGCTTGCTCGTGAATACGGTCGAAGATCACGATATCGTCGATGCGGTTGAGGAATTCTGGGCGGAAATGCTGACGCAGTACCTCGAGCATTTTATTATCCAACTCAGAAAGGTCATTACCAGCAAAGTCCATAATCATCTGCGAGCCAACATTGCTCGTCATGATGATAATGGTGTTACTAAAGTCGATTGTCCGGCCTTGGCCATTAGTCAGACGACCATCGTCTAATACCTGTAAGAGCACATTAAACACGTCGGGGTGGGCCTTCTCGATTTCATCAAACAGTACCACGCTGTAGGGGCGGCGGCGCACTGCTTCGGTCAGTTGCCCGCCTTGGTCGTAGCCAACGTAGCCTGGTGGCGAGCCAATCAGGCGGGCTACGGCGTGACGCTCCATGTATTCGCTCATATCGATGCGGATCATGGCATGCTCATCATCGAATAATTCGCGGCACAGGCTGCGGGCTACCTCTGTTTTGCCAACCCCGGTTGGGCCAAGGAAGAGGAAGGAACCAATTGGCCGATTGGTGTCGGCGAGGCCAGCGCGTGAACGGCGAATAGCGCTCGCCACGGCAGCCACGGCGCGGTCTTGGCCAATGACTTGGCGGCCGATTGAGTCTTCAAGCTTGGTTAATTTACTTGATTCACTCTCCATCAGCCGCTCGACGGGGATGCCCGTCCAGCGCGCCACCACACTGGCAATATCGTCGGGCGTGACTTCTTCGCGCAGTAAGCGGTCGGCCGGTGGAATGGCGGCTAGTTCCTGGCGAGCGCTCGCGAGCTTTTTCTCTAGCTCTGGCATATCGCCGTATTTAATACGGCTTGCAGTAGCGAGATCCGCATCGCGTTCAGCGATTTCTAGTTGTGAGCGCAGACTGTCCATTTTTTCAGCAGCGGTGTTGACAGTCTGGAGGATGTCCTTTTCGTGCTGCCATTTGGTATCGATGACATCAGCTTTGGCTCGGAGGTCAGCGATCTGCTGCTTAATTTCCTCTTTGCGGACTTTCGCGTGGTCGGATTTATCTTTTTTGAGCGCGGCCTCTTCAATCTCCAGCTGCAAGCGGCGGTTATTGAGTCGATCGAGACTAATCGGCACGCTCTCCAGCTGCATTTTGAGAGCACTGGTTGCTTCATCGAGGAGATCGACCGCCTTATCTGGCAAAAAGCGATCAGGCAAGTAACGAGTAGAGAGCCGCGCCGCCGCTACAATTGCATCATCAGCAATCTTGACGCCGTGGTGGACTTCGTACTTTTCCTTGAGGCCACGCAAGATAGCGATGGTGTCGTCAAAGCTTGGCTCACCGACATAGACTGGCTGAAAGCGCCGTTCCAGCGCCGCGTCTTTTTCGACATGCTGGCGGTACTCAGCCAGCGTGGTGGCACCAATCATATGGAGTTTACCGCGCGCTAGGGCAGGTTTGAGCATATTGCCGGCGTCCATACTGCCTTCGCCTTTGCCAGCGCCGACCATGGTGTGAATTTCATCGACGAAGAGGATGATCTCGCCAGCAGCCTCCTCAACCTCTTTCAATACGCCCTTAAGGCGCTCTTCAAACTGACCGCGAAAGCTGGCACCCGCCAGTAAGCTGGAGATTTCCAGACTAATGAGCCGTTTATCCTGTAGCGACGCCGGTACGTTCCCCTTGACGATGCGCTGCGCCAAGGCCTCGACGATGGCGGTTTTACCGACGCCGGGTTCACCGATCAGTACGGGGTTATTCTTGGTGCGCCGGCTGAGGATCTGCATGGTGCGGCGAATCTCTTCATCCCGGCCAATAACTGGGTCGAGCTTGCCATCACGCGCCAGAGCGGTGAGGTCGGTACCAAACTGCTCGAGGGGCTTTTTGTTGTCTTGTTGGTTCATGTTTGGTGGCATATATTCCTCCTTGTAGTTATCATTGTAGTTATATAGTGCGGGCAACAGGACGCCCGATTAGTTGCTTAAAAACGGGTGGCCGATCGCGCTGAGCATCAGCCGCGTGGCCTATTGGTATAGTAGCAAATTAGCACTCTCGGTGCAAGAGTGCTAATTGACGAGTTCTGATGGGTGCACCTGATTTGCTCAACACTGCTTTCTTAGCGTCAGGTGTATAAGAGCAATATAAGACATTGATGTTTCAGCGACTTAACCCCTCTGAGTGAGATCAAAAGGAGATAGCAGCAATCAGTCTCCATTCTTTTGTGTATAATAGACGCCATGACAAACATATATTTTACTCGGGCAATCCAACCAGAGAATGACCACCCCCATTTCTTAGCCAAAGCACTCATTGTTGATGCGACTGGCAAAATTCTCGTCCTTGAGCGCAGTAGTACGCATCCGCTCTTTCCGCATGGTGCCGACCTGCCTGGTGGTATAGTCGAGCTTGGTGAGACACCGCTTGAAGCAGCCCGGCGGGAAATAGAAGAAGAGACTGGCCTAGGCTTTGTGCCGAGCCAGCTGAGTGTGGCCTTCGAGCATGTACTGCCGCACCCTGATGGCCAGCGGCTGAGCTATATGTGCTATGCGGCACTGGTTGATGGCGATGCGCCAGAAATTACCCTCAGTTGGGAGCACAGTAGCTACCAGTGGCTCACACCAGATGAGTTTATGCAGCAGCCTATCACGCCGCAGACTGACTATCCCTTTGCGGCGGCTGTGCATTACATCAGCTCATTGCGGCACTATGCCCAGCAGGAACGACCTGAGCTGCTGTAGCCAGTGCATAATAAAGGAGTATGTATGGAATACGTAAAAAGCAACAGACCTGCTATTGCCGTTGATCTTGATGACGTTGTTTTCCCTTGTGCTGAAGGGCTAGTGGCAGCATATAACGAGCATTACGGTACCAACTTTCAGCCTGATATGCCACAATCGACCTGGGACGTACCACAAGAAGAAGTGCAGGAGCGATTTAATGGATTGCAATTGGGGACGACGCCAGGCATGGCGAAGCCTAATTGGTTTGAGGAGATGCAAGTCCCAGACATAGAGACAATCGAGGCGTTGCGAAGACTAGCGGTCGGGTATCGACTCTATGCAGTCTCGGCTCGGCACTATGGCCTGGCAGACGTGACAAAGCAGAGTATCGAAAAGTATTTGCCTGGTGTCTTTGAGCAGGTTATTTTGACGCAGCGGCCAGTCGAAACCGAGGACGGCATTAAGATAATGACTAACTCAAAGACAGAAACATACCGGCAGTATAATATGGAGGTTGCAATTGATGACTCGCCGCATCACCTCGAGCGTGGCCTTGCAGGGGATGATGCGCCGCTTGGCTTGGCAATTTTGTTTGGCGAACGGCCATGGCACCCAGGCGCTACGATCGACGATCCGCGCGCTATTGAATGCCGCACTTGGGCGGAGGCGGAAGAGGCCATTGCTCGGTATTTCGCTCGGTAAATTTGAGTGAGAAAAATCTGGCTCTGGATAATACACTGGTTGGCTTGCAATCTGTGATTAGGATGGGCTACTATATTTTCTATGAATCTAACGATGAAACTAACGAGACTCTTGAGAGTTCTCTGGCCAGTACTACTCTGCGCGGTGGTGTGGCAGCTGCTGCAGTTTGCCCCAGCAGATCAGTGGTGGTGGCTGCAAAAAGCAATGAGCCCACTCACGACGATGATGATTTTTCTTGCAGTTTGGCGCTATAGCGATCGGCATCAGCCAACGACGTGGCTCCTTCTCGTAGCGCTTGTGCTGTTTGCTGTGGCTGACTCGCTGGTGGCGTTCTTGCCCTTCTCGCATCTTATCGTTGGGCTGGGGGTGTCTTTGCTAGCGTATCTGGTGCTCTGTGTTATAAATTTGTGGCGTCTCATCTTTGCCCTTGCGAAGGGAGCTGCCAGGCGCATAAATTGGGGATTGCTGCTAGCTACCTTCATGGGCAATGCAATAATGGTATATTCGACACTGCACAACGTGTTGCCGCGTGTAGGAAGCCCGCTCCTTGCTGGAGCAATAAAAGTGTATGCTGCTGTACTTATGGTGCTGATGACGAGTGGGGCAGCGGCAGCTCTGACAGACTATCGGCTACGGTGGAGCGTGGGCAGTTGTAATGGGACAATACTTGCCGCCTCGGAGTCGGCCCTTGCGCTGCAGTTCTTTGGTAAAGCATCTGAGGCATGGATTATCTACAGTATTATGCCATTGTATTGGTGTGGCCTCGTCTCCTATGTTGCGGCAAGCCGACCAAAGAAGGAGCGGCTTACATCGCGAGTGTAGCACCCTAAAAGATGCGGGGAGGCTCAGTTGGCCTATTGCACAAATCTAGTATCTCACCAGTATACATGCTACAATAAGACGATATGTCGGAGCAAATACGGATTGTTGGGGCGCGCCAGAATAACCTCAAAGATGTCAGCGTGACCATTCCACGCGATCAGTTTGTGGTGGTGACAGGCCTGAGCGGTAGTGGTAAGTCGAGCCTCGTCTTTGACACGATCTACGCTGAGGGGCAGCGCCGCTATGTGGAGAGTTTGAGCAGCTACGCGCGGCAGTTCCTTGGCATTATGGATAAGCCCGACGTCGACTCCATTGATGGCCTGAGCCCCAGTATTAGCATCGACCAAAAGTCGACGAGCCGCAACCCGCGCTCCACTGTCGCTACAGTGACGGAGATTTACGATTATTTGCGCCTGCTCTTTGCTCGGGTGGGGGTGCCGCATTGCCCAGCTCTTATGCCTGATGGTACGCGCTGTGGCAAGCCTGTCCAGCGCCGGACAGCTCAATCTATTATCGACGAAATTATGAAACTTCCTGAGGGGAGCAAGCTCATGTTACTGGCACCGATCGTGAGCCAAAAGAAAGGGGAATTTGCCCACATCCCCGAGCAGTACATGCGCAGTGGCTTTGCGCGAGCCAGGGTGGATGGCGTGGTGTATGCACTTGATGAGTTCCCGGAACTACAGAAGAGCTATAAGCATGATATTGAGCTGGTGGTCGATCGTGTCGTGATGGCACCAACGATGATGAGTCGCATCTCGCAGTCGGTCGAGCAAGCGCTGGAGCTTGCGAGTGGGGTTGTGCAGGTGCTGGATGCCACGAGTGGGGAGATCACGACGTATAGTCAGCGCTATGCCTGTATGGATCACCCAGGCGAGGATATCCCCGAGCTCGAGCCGCGGCTCTTTAGTTTCAACGCGCCGCAGGGAGCGTGTCCGGTTTGCACGGGCCTCGGTACACGTCTGGAGGTTGACCCGGAGCTCATCCTTAACCCCAATCTGACGATTGCCGAGGGAGCGATCCGCCCCTTCAACCGCTTTAATGCCGAAGCGTGGTACATGAAGCGCCTCGCCGCGGTGGCTGAGGAGCACGGTTTTAGCTTGCACGTGCCCGTCAAGGAGCTAAGTGATGATGCTGTGCAGAAGGTGCTCTATGGCACAGGTAAGCAAAAGTATCGTATTCACCTCAGTGGTAATCGCTATTACGACTCAACGTACGAGGGGGTCATCCCTAACCTCGAGCGTCGCCATCACGAGACCGATAGTGAGTTTATGCGCAAAGATATCGAGCGCTTCATGCGGGAGCGCAAGTGTACGGCCTGCAAGGGTGCACGGCTCAAGCCAGTGGTGCTGGCAGTGACGGTCAATGGCCTCTCGATTATGGATATCTGCAATCTGGACGTCGCCAATGCGCTGGATATGATAGGCCAGCTGGAGTTTAGTACAGAGCAGCAGCACATCGTTAAGCTTGTTGTCAAAGAAATCATGGCGCGGCTGGGCTTTATGAATAATGTGGGGCTCAGCTACCTCGAGCTGGGGCGGGCAGCCAACACGCTCAGTGGTGGTGAGGCGCAGCGCATCCGCCTCGCGACGCAGATTGGTAGTGGCCTGCAGGGGGTGCTGTATGTGCTGGATGAGCCATCGATTGGCCTCCACCAGCGTGATAACGATCGCCTTATCCAGACGCTCAAGAACCTGCGTGACTTAGGCAATACCGTACTGGTGGTAGAGCACGACGAAGATACAATTGCGGCGGCTGACTATCTGGTGGATGTTGGGCCAGGTGCTGGCGTGCACGGCGGGGAGATCGTGGCATACGGCACGCCAGCAGAGGTAGCACGCATGCCACAAAGCATCACTGGTCGATATCTGTCTGGTGCGGAGAAGATCCCAGTGCCAGCTCAGCGTCGTCCGATTGAGCAGGGCCGTGCACTGATAATCCGCGGGGCACGCGAGAATAATCTCAAGAATATAGACGTCACCATCCCGCTTGGCGTCCTTACGCTAGTGACGGGGGTGAGTGGCAGTGGCAAGTCGACGCTCGTCAATAGCATTCTCGCCAACGAGCTCACTGCCCGTTTACATCGCGCCCAAGCAGTGCCAGGCGCACATGATGCAATCGATGGGGTCGAGCAGCTCGATAAAGCAATTGTCATCGACCAGTCGGCAATTGGCCGCACCCCGCGCTCCAACCCTGCTACCTATACCGGTGTCTTTACACAGATTCGCGAGCTTTTTGCGGGCACACCCGAGGCAAATATCCGCGGCTACAAGCCAGGGCGCTTTAGCTTTAATGTTAAAGGTGGGCGCTGCGAGCATTGTCAGGGCGATGGCGTTATTAAGATAGAGATGCATTTCTTGCCCGATGTCTATATCCAATGTCCCGAATGCCATGGTAAACGCTATAATCGTGAGGCGCTTGAGATCACCTACAAAGGTAAGACGATTAGCGATGTCCTGGATATGACGGTCGAGCAAGCCTGTGAGTTCTTCGCTAACATTCCTGCGATTGCCCGCAAGTTGACAACGATCAACGAAGTGGGCCTTGGCTATATTAAGCTTGGCCAGCCCGCCACGACCTTTAGCGGTGGCGAGGCGCAGCGTATCAAACTTGCTACCGAGCTAAGCCGGCGCACGACTGGCAAGACACTCTATATTCTCGATGAGCCGACCACCGGCCTGCACACCGCTGACGTCAAGAAGCTACTAGAGATTCTCCAACGCCTCGTAGCGGGCGGCAATAGTATGGTTATCATTGAGCATAATCTTGAGGTTATCAAGTGTGCCGACCATATCATCGACATGGGCCCCGAAGGTGGGCAGGGCGGCGGCACCGTCATCGCCAGCGGTACGCCCGAAGAGGTGGCGCATAACCCAGCGTCGTTTACAGGGAAGTATTTGCGGCCGCTCTTGGGCTAATATCCATCATGAAATCAAAACAGCCACAACCTGATGGGCAATCATATCGCACTGCCATCCTCCGCTATGCCCAGTGCGATCAAGCGATGCGCCAGCAGTACTTGGCTGGTGGCGGGGTGTGGGATGCATCGCTCGATGCTGACTCGACTGAATTTTTGCGTACGATTGTGGCGGCAATTGGCTGGCCAACAATACGTATGGTGGGCAGTAAGGCTTCGGCCGCGGCATGGTTGTTACTACAGCATTCGCCAGATATCGACTTTATGGAGCACTGCCTTGAGCTGATGAAGGCAGCGCCACATGGCGAGGTTGCGCTGCGCGATATCGCCTTTCTCGAGGATCGGGTGTGTTTGCTGCGTGGTCGGCCACAGATATATGGCTCGCAGTTTCAGGGGCGGGGCAAGACACTTCGTCTCTACCCAGTCGAAGATGCTGCGCGGCTTGATGAGCGCCGTGCAGCGATGGGTCTGCCGCCATTTGCAGAGTACGAAAAGCAGATTCGTCAGATGTATGGCGACGAACCGCCGGCTGCCAGATAAGAGGTGTAGCACAAAATATTGGACAGTCGAACAAGACAAAACAAAGAGCCAGCTGCTCATGCGCTGACTCTTTACACAAATAGTGTGCTAAATAAATGTACAGAGGTTATTTCTTCGTTCGCTTGCCCTTACTGAGTAGGACAGAAAATTGGTACTTGAGCTTATCGCGAGTTGATTTTTGTTTGAGCGCATGGATGACCATCGGTGCAACGGAGATAAGGATGATAATAATTGCGGTCACCTCAATATTAACACCAGCTTTGGTAAGGATTTCGCCTGCAAAGTAGCCAAGATAAGTGAAGATGGCAGCCCATAGCGCACCCCCGACGATATTAAACAAGAGGAACGTATTGTAGTGCATCTTGCTGGCACCAGCGACAATTGGGGCAAAGGTGCGCACGATGGGTACAAAGCGCGCCAGGACGATAGTCAGTGAGCCATGCTTTTGGTAAAATTGCTCGGCCTGCTCGAGGTATTTTTTCTTAAAAAAGCGCGAGTTGGGCTTGAGAAAAAGCTTGCGCCCGACTTTGTGGCCAAAGGCGTAGCCAGTGCTATCGCCCAGGATTGCCATAAGAGCGATCGCTGCAACGAAGAAGTGAATATTGAGTGGGTGGCCAAACAGGCGAAGGATCTCTTGATTCACCATATAGCCTGCCGTAAAGAGGAGGCTATCCCCTGGCAAGACAAAACCGATCAAGAGGCCAGACTCTGCATAGACCACAAGTAAAACCGCGGCAATACCGAGGCCAGTAATTGCATGTATAAGTGATTCCATTGCGCTTTAGTATACCATACTTTGCTTGGGGAAGGGAGTTCTTTGCTGCTTTTGGCCCACCTGGCACAAAAATGCTATACTAAAGAGGCAATATTACTTAACTCCGGAAACATATCCGAAAGGAGAACTATGGGAGATAAGATAACACTAAGGATCGAGACACGATCAATTCACGGTAAGAAAGTTCGCCAATTGCGCCGCCAGGGCATAACGCCAGCGGTGGTGTATGGTGCTGGTATGGATGCTGCTGATGTGCAGGCACCAAGTAGAGAGGTGGCAAAGGTTGTCGCAGCAGCTGGCCGCCACACACCAATTCATTTGACAGGGGTTAAGCGGCGCATTGCGCTTATCAAAAGTATCGATTACGACCCAACGCGAGTGGGTGTGATTCGCCATATTGCCCTGCATGCAGTGCGTACAGACGAGCCGGTTACGGCAGAGGTGCCCGTGCGCCTTATTGGTATGGGTGAATCTGAAGCTGAGAAGAATGGGCTGGTCGTGCTGCAAGCAATTGAGAAGGTTGAGGTGAAGGCCTTGCCGATGGACTTGCCTGAGGCGCTGGATGTGTCGGTGCTTGGCTTGGCTAGCGAGGGTGACCGCGTGACGGTGGGCGACATTACACTGCCTGAGGGTGTTGAACTGGTCGAGCATGACGATGGTCGTGAAGGTACTGCCGATGATGACGTGACGGTGAAGGATCTCGTTATTGCGAGCGCCTACGAGCCAAGTGCCCTTGCTGCCGCCAACGAAGCTGCCGCTGGTGCCGCCGAAAACGCGGATGCTGAAGACGTTGCTGCCGAGCAGGGTAGCGACGATAATGCAGCAGCATAGCACCTAGTGAGTAAGTACGTCATGCGACGTATGTAAAGGCGGTGAAAAACAAAGAAACCAGTCGTGTGAGGCTGGTTTCTTATGCTATGCCGGCCGTAATTATGCAGCCGCTACACCGCGAGAAATCCGCCATCCACCACAATCTCTGCCCCATTGACGTACTGACTCATCGACGTACCAAGCCACAGCGCAGTGCAGGCAACGTCATCGGGCTGGCCCAGATTCTTGGCAGGGAGGCGGAGGTTATAGGTGAGGCCAGTCTTGATGATGGAGAAGTCGAGCTTCTTGAGCGCCGCAAGCCCCATCTTCTGAGCACCCGGTGTGCTGATGCCGCCCGGCAAGATGGTATTGACCTTCCAACCACTCCGCCCAAAGTCTTTAACGAGCCCACGGCTCAGCGCGAGAACACCGGCTTTGCTCATGGCATAGAGCGTCATGTCGTAGGTCATACCTTTGAGGGCTTCAATGGAGCTGATGTTGATGATAGTGCCTGGTGCTGTGCGGCGAGTGATCATTTCTTGACACATAGTGAGTACTGCCCGAGTGTTGATCTGCATTGTCTTGTCGAAGGTTGCCTGGTCAATATTAGCGAGCTTGACTGGCGCAAAAATACCAGCGTTGTTGATGAGAATATCTGGTGTTGGGGTGATGTCATGCCACAGCGAGGTGACAGCGTTGTGGTTGGAGAGGTCAACAATATGCGTCGTGACGGCGGCGTTAAATTGCTCACGTAGCTCGGTAGCGGTTTGCTGCAGTGCGTCGGCATCGCGATCAACGAGCTGGAGGGTAGCACCAGCCTCGGCATAGCGCCATGCGATCGCCTTGCCAATGCCCATCGCGGCACCAGTGATGAGCACCGTCTTGTTCGTCAGCTTCAGTAATTCGTGCAGGGGAGTTGGATGTGTTGTCATGCCATTAGTATAGCATAACCAATATGAATCAGGTGTAGTATCTATTGCAAGAGTTTCATACTTTAGGCTTTGAAGCCCTATGTCTTCCCATGTTAGTAATATACGAGTTGATATTTCTTTGAGTGGATTGGCTTCTCAAAACGAGCATTAGAAGCAGAGGGTGTTCGCACTGAGTAGATAGGGTTTGGAAAATAATCGAAGAAAAGCATTGTCTTTTTATTGTAAATGAATTACAATAGCTGCATGGAGCACGCAGTACAACGCCGGACGACGAAATATACCGATCGAGTGATCGCGATTCTTCGCCAGCTGCAGCATGCTACCAACGCCGAGATTGCGGCCGCGCTGCGCCACGATTACCCCCGTGTCAGCGCGACCACAGTACACCGCATCACCCAGCGGTTGCAGGCGGATGGGGTGATTGGTCTTGCACCAGCAACGACGCATGGCTGCCTGCGCTACGATAGCAATCCTGCGCCGCACGATCATTTTGTCTGCAGCTCCTGCGATGGCCTGCACGATATCACCATCGCGCCAGCACTGCGGCGTGAGCTTGCGCGGCAGGTAGCAGGCTGCCTCGTCGATGGGCCGCTCATCATCACTGGCACATGCCACCCCTGTTATCACGATAACCATAATTCATAAGGAGAAAAACCATGGCACTATACAATACCACTACTAAGCAAGAATTTGAGGAGCGCGCCCTCCAGAGTGAGCGGCCAGTGCTAGTCGACTTTTGGGCACCGTGGTGCCCGCCGTGCCGCGCAATGGCACCACTACTCGAGCAGATTGCTGAAGAGACGGAGTTCGATGTCGTCAAGGTCGATACCGAAGCCAGCCAAGATAATGCAGCGCTTGCCCTGCAACACCAAGTGCAGAGTATCCCCAACATGAAGATCTTCAAGAGCGGTGCTGTGGTGGCAGAGCTGGTCGGCATGAAGCCAAAGCAAGTGCTGATTGATGCCTTGCAGCAAGCAGATGCCTAAATTTACCCTCTAACAGATTTCCTCCTTAGGACCAGCACAGATGTGTTGGTCCTTTTGTTATGGAGTGTCGTTACTTTCATTAGTGAGAAATCCACCACTTTGTCGCGACCATAATCGTGCATATATACCACCTCTTGCTAGTAACTCGTCATGGCTTCCATCTTCCACAATATGCCCCTCATCAACCACAACAATTCGGTCTAGCGCTGCGATCGTACTCAATCGGTGCGCCACCACAATTGACGTCCGTCCCTGCATGAGTGTCTCAAGCGACTGCTGAATCAGCGCCTCTGACTCAGAATCTAATGCACTAGTCGCTTCGTCGAGCACTAATAGAGGCGCATCCTTGAGAATAGCTCGTGCAATCGCAATCCGCTGCCGCTGCCCACCAGATAGCTTCACACCGCGCTCACCAACTACTGTTTCTAGCTCCTCTGGCAATTGTGTAATAAATTCCCAGGCATGAGCTTGCTTCGCTGCCAGTATAATATCGTCCTGTGTTGCTTCTGGTCTCCCGTAGGCAATATTCTCCCGAATTGATCGATGAAATAAGAGTGGCTCCTGTGGTACGTACGCAATCTGCTGCCGCAAACTCTCTTGTGTTACCATCCGAATATCCTGTCCATCGATCAAAATCGCTCCACTGGTTGGATCATAAAATCGCAACAACAACTTCGTCAGTGTTGTCTTGCCTGCGCCACTGGTGCCGACGAGGCCGAGCTTTTGGTTAGGTTCTATTTGGAGCGAAAAGTCACGAAATAGCACGCGATTTGGGTCGTCATCGTGTGCAAAGCTTATATGATCAAACGTGATAGCGCCGCGTGAAACATCCAGTGCTGCGTCACTCGTATCAACCAGTTGCGCTGGGGTGTGCAAAATCTCGACCATGGTCTGGGCGTCGCCGAGGATGCGGTTGTAGTTGCGCATAATACCATTCATATTCCACAGCTCACGCACTGCACTATTTGTGTAGGTGATGATAAGATAAACTGTTGCAACGGAAATTGTGCTGTGCTGAGCGGCATAAACTGCGAAGACGATAGCACCAATCTTGATGGCAGTATTGACTGTAGAGAAGAAACTGCTCGTGATGATATACGTACGCATAGTGCTGAGGCTAGCAGTGCGCCAGTTTTCTACTGCCATGGCGAAGCGTTTCTGCTCGAGTATCTCACTACTAGACGACTTAACAGCTAGGATGTTTGATACCATATCCGTTAACTGGCCACTGATGGTATTGCTTGCCTCAGCTTCTTGCTCACTCAAACGAGCGAGTGGTTTAGAGCCAACATAAACCACAGTGCTAAAGATCACAGAAAAAAGTGCCAAAAACAGTGCATACTGCCACAGCATTGTGGCTAAAACGATAATTGATCCGACAAGTGAGATAACCAGTGGTAGGACCGACCAAATGATTACATCCCAAAATCGATCGACTGCACCGGTCAGTTTATTTGCTTGACTCACCAGCGCTCCGCCAAAACGATTAGCATGGAACGAAACACTCTCGTGGCTGAGTTTAGCAAAAATCTTGGTATAGAGATCACGCTGCATTGCCATGGTGAATGGCCACATAATGCGCATCGTCAAGCGCCAACCGACTACTTCTGACCAAAGTTGGCTCAGTGTATACATAATCACAAGCGACCACACATCACTACTGTTGTGTAAATGGCCACTTTGGATAATATCGAGTAACCGTGCAATAATGAGCGGCCCAACAAAAGTACTGACTATAAATGTCGTTGCCGCAACCACCAGCGCTGCTGCACGCTGCCATCGATATGGCTGAGATATTTGCCATAATGTACGAAATATAGTTCTGCTCGTAGTAGGTTGCAAGATAAACTCCTTCGTTGTATAGACTTATAAATATTATACCTTAGAAAAATACCGTTTCGCTTGTTGAATCATGCATGCTCCAATATCTCCTTGGCCAATGATACGGTTTACATCATTGATATCAACAAGGGTATGCGCAATGATATCACCGCCAGGGTCGTGAGTAAACTCGCCAATTTTCTCGAGCTTTGTATAGACACGAAACTGGTATACGCGCATGCCGTTTGGCTCAAGGCAGCACTGGTATCCGAGTGGTTGCCATTCAATAACGCGCATGTTGCACTCTTCTACCATCTCTCGTGTGATGGTTTGCTCAATTGTCTCTCCAGATTCAGTTTTACCGCCAGGGAGATTATAGCTCTTCTTGACCGCATTATAGACGAGCGGAACGGAACCAGCTAAATCACCGATTGTATAGACTTGTTGCCAGGGGAGATCGGGTATAGCAGATTTTTGTCGTATAGTACACCAAGAAACAAAAATGGTTTTGCCGCCATACTGAAAGGAAGATGATATATCGTATACCATAGACAAAACTATATTACGAAACGGAAAAAGATGAAATAGCTTTTGATAGCTACTTTCGTGTATACTATGCACTAGAGAATGCGTCAAGAAAAAACACTCCTACCAATCTGTCAAGCGGGCGATCCGGTGCTGCGTGAGAAAGCGAGGCACGTGAGCCGCGAGGAAATCACGACACCAGCGGTGCAGCAGCTTATTGCAGATATTAAGCACACCGTGGCGGAGAGAGACTATGGTGTTGGCCTCGCTGCACCCCAAGTGGGGCAGGCCTTGGCGCTGAGCGTCATTGCTATCAAGCCGACGCCAAACCGCCCAGACCGTGAGCCGTTTGAGCAGGTTATTATCAATCCATCATACACCGGTATTGGCCAGACAACGGGCATGTGGGAGGGCTGCGCCAGTGGCGACGAGGGGCGGCTCTTTGCGCAGGCGCAGCGCTACCAACAGATCAACGCCCAGTGGGATGATGAGCGGGGTGAGCATCATACTGCGGTGCTGGATGGCTTTGTTGCTCATGTCTTTCAACACGAAGCTGACCACTGTCAAGGCATACTTTTCTTTGACAGAGTGACAGATACGACGACCTACATGACGGCAGCAGAGTATCGCAAGCGCGTCGTGCGGCGGTAAATTGCATTTTTAAGCCCTGCTCCGCTTGCTTCTCTCAAGATCAGTGACTATCCGCCAAAAACGATTGCTTAACTTGCTGGTAGGCATCGCGGAACGGCACACCTTTTTCGACTAATTCATTGATTTTGGCAACAGTATAGAGTTCATCGGTCATCGCCTCAGCCAATCGCTTAGTGTTGGCTTCTAGCTCGCTCACGCAAAGCGCCAAAACCTCTAGCGTATTGAGGGCCGAAGTGAAGGCGTCCATGGTGATTTTTTTGGTCAACTGCAAGTCGCGGTGATAACCGCTGCCAGCACCTGTCGAAATAGCTTGGAGTTGCAAAGCGTAGTTCGGATAGGCGTGGGCGGTGGCACGCATGATCTCAAAGACGTCGTAGTTGCGCTTGTGCGGCATGATGGACGAGCCCGTGGTCATAGTGACGGGCAGTTTGAAATAATTAAACTCCTGCGAGGTAAATAGCAACATGTCTTCAGCAAATTTGCCAGCGAAGACCATGATTGGGTTGAGCGCCTGCACGGCAATCAGTTCAAAAACGCCGCGCGACAGGCCACAGTACATGGGGTTTTCCTGCACTTTGGCGAAGCCTAGTTCGCGGGTTGTCATCTGGCGGTCAAGTGGTAGAGTAACGCCAAAACCGGCAGCACTGCCCAGCGGGTTTTGGTCGATAGCGGCAATGCTGTGTGCTACCAATTGTCGGAGGTCATTGAACGCATCGTGGTAGGAACCAAGCCACATGCTGACTGTGGTTGGCATAGCTTTTTGGGTATGAGTATAGCCAGGCATTTCAGTTTGGCCAATGGCGGCAATTTTGCCAGCATAGGCCTGAGCGACTGCTTCCAACTTGTCCGCTACTGCTTCAAGTTCCGTTTTGGTGAATAGCCGCATCATCACCAAGGCTTGATCGTTACGGCTTCGTCCAGTGTGAACCTTTTTGCCGATAGGGCCGAGCTTTTCTGTCAGATACAGCTCAATGGCAGTGTGTCCATCTTCGTGTTCGCTGGTGAGGGTGAAGGTACCGGTTTTCCATTCGTTAAGTAGCTCATCCAAGGCCGCTGCTAATTGTTGATATTCATCGCTGGTCAGCACGCCAATTTTTTCTAGCATGTGGGCGTGCGCTTTGGTGGCGGTAATGTCATGTCCCAGTAGATACTGGTCTAGTACCTGGTCGTCACCAACAGTGTATGACTCGACCAATGGGTGGAGTGAGCCAGTTGCGGTTGATTGCCATAGTTTACTTGCCATATGAGTATGTTCCTTCAGCTGTTCGCTGACTTAGTGAATATAATTCAATGAATCCGGCGGACGAATTCTGGTTGAATGCGTCGTTGGAATCAAACGTTGCAAGATTAATATCAAACAACGAATGCGGTGAGTCTACACTGACGACAGTGATGGTGCCTTTGTACAGGCGGACTGTCACCGTGCCAGTGACCTTTTGGTTCTGATCATCAATGTAGGCGTTAATGTGATGGACGGCTGGCTCGTACCACTGCGCTGCATAGGTCAGGTAAGCCCATTTTTTGTCCATTTCGGCTTTGAGTTCATTTTCAACGCGGGTCGAGACCAATTGCTCAAGCTTTTGATGAGCGGCAATTAAAATGGCAGCACCAGGGTTTTCGTAGACACCACGCACCTTCAGTCCGACCAGCCGATCTTCAATAAGAGTTGATACGCCGACGCCGTGTTTGCGGCCGATCTGGTTGCAGTGCTGGATGAGTGCTTGAAGTGAAAAGTGACGGTTGTCGACGGCAACAGGCACACCTTTGATGAATTCAATGGTAATGTCCTCGGCTTCGTCCGGCGTGTATTTGATGGTCGAGCACCAATTGAGGATGGCGTGGTAGTTTGGCTTGAGCGATGGTGATTCGATTTCGCCGCCTTCGCTGGTGATGCCCCACATGTTTTCATCGGTTGAATAGGGCGATTCCTGGGTGTGTGGCACGGGGATGTTGTGTTTCTTGGCATAGGCAAGCTCTTCCTCTCGGCCCATACTCCACTCACGCACTGGTGCCAAGATCTTGAGCTGAGGGTTGAGCGTGGTGATGTAAGTTTCGAAGCGAACTTGGTCGTTGCCTTTGCCAGTGGAGCCGTGAGCGATGACTCTGCAGTCGTATTTCTCAGCATATTCGACGGCTAATTGCGAGATGATGATGCGCCCCAGTGGCGTGCAGAGGGCATAGCCACCTTGGTAATCAGCATTAGCTTTGATGGCCAGTGATAGTAGCTCATCAGCGAAGCGGTCGCGGGCATCAACCGTGATGGTTTCAATGGCACCGAGTTTTTTGGCTTTTTCGGCAATGGCGTCGAGATCGTCAACAGTCTGGCCGATATTGACCGTTAGGGTGATGACCTTGCAATTATATTTTTCTTGTAACCACGTGAGCATGACGGATGTGTCGAGGCCTCCCGAATAGAGCAAGAGGCACGTGTCAAACTCGCCATTTTTTGCCTCGTGGCTGGCAACTTTGGTGTAGTGAGGTGTGTCGTGATTCATATCCTTCCTTTCTATAATAATTAAAAAGAGCCGCTCGGATGAGGGCTCTTTCGTTGGTTTTATACTATACGACTAATTAGCCCTCTGAGTCAGAGCGGCGACGACGAGCAACGATAACGATGTTGTGTCGATATGTCATACTAACACCATAGCACACTGCGCATATTTTTCACAATACTTTTAGATAAATCGTAAAAAGCTCTTATTCTAGTGCCAGTTTCTCCTTGCTCATACTCCATCGGACGAAGTGCGGGTGAGGAGCGCGAGAGAGCGGTGAGGCTTTGAGATTCAAACACTTTTCATATAAAATTATGATGCGCGACAATAGTCGTATACATTGGTATGATGGAGATAAAATTGTGCAGCAATATAACAAAGAAGCGCCTAGTATGGACGTATGAGTGGACGAGTAGTGAATATTCTCCTCATTGAAGACGAACCAACCCTTCGCACTGGTACTGAGCAGTTCCTCGTGCAGCGCGGCTTTACGGTGCTGACGGCAGCCAGCGGTGAGGAAGCGCTGGAAAAATTTGCGGAGGCAGATGCTATTATCCTCGATATTATGCTGCCAGGGATGAGTGGGATCGAGGTGCTGCGCCAGATTCGCCAAGCGAGCGACGTGCCGGTGCTCATGCTGACGGCGCTGCATGATGAGCCGACGCAAGTCGCCAGTTTTGACGAGCTGGCGGATGATTATATGAGTAAGCCGTTCTCGCTGGTGATTTTGGAGAAGCGAATCAGGGCGTTACTTCGCCGCCAACAGTCTGTCAAAAAGACCTTGTGGCAACGCGGCCTGGCATCGGTGGATTTTATGGCCTATCAGGGGTTTTATGATGGTGCTGATGCGCACCTTAAGCCTAAGGAAGTGCAGCTGCTCAAACTGCTCGTCGATAATCCACACATGGTCTGGAGCCGGCAAGCTATCATCGATAAGCTGTGGCGTGATGACGAGGTGCCGTTCGACCGAGTGATCGATGTCTACATCAAAAACCTGCGCAAAAAATTACACCTGGATTGCATCGTCACGGTAAAGGGGGTGGGCTATCGCTATGAAGCGTCTTAAATTATTTCCCAAAACATTTTTGGTATCGATCGGCCTGTTTGCGGCGCTGATCATCCTGGTGCATGCGCTGGTTTACACCTTGATGCCGCACTTTTATCTGCAGCAAAAAGAGCGCGAGGCAGCGGGCAATCTGGCGACGCTCGTGGCTGAGTTGCGTGGTAAATCGACCGAGGAGATGCGCCGTCTCAGCCAAGAATTTGCCAGTATGAAAAACGTGAATATTACGCTGACGATTGATGGGCGCGATCAGTATTTTCAGGGTTTTGAGTCGATCACCATCGTGACCGACAGCGGCAAGCCGGTCGATACCAGCGTGGTGAAGATCGCTGATGGGCAAACGGTTGATCCACGCTCGGTGATTTTACGGCAGGGCAGTGTGGTGGATAACCAGGGGCGAGCGATTGCGGTCAAGTTACTGGCCGACGTGGCGCCTGTCACTCAGGCCAAACTCGCCACGCTGCATGTATTGCCCTATACCATGCTTGGCTCGCTACTGGTGGCGCTTGTGTTTTCGTACATCTATAGCCGTTTTGTGACGCGGCCGATTCGCCAGATGGCGGCGGTGACCACGACTATGCAGCGGCTAGAAAAGAACGCGCATTACCCGGTGAATAGCAGTGATGAAATCGGCGTACTGGGGCGAAATATTAATGAGCTCTATCAAAATTTGTGGCAAACGATTCGCTCGCTGGAGCATGAAAATAAGCGGATCACCCAGCTGGAGAAAGAAAAAATCGCCTTCCTACGTGCAGCCTCGCACGAGCTAAAAACACCACTAGCAGCCCTCCGGATCATGCTCGAAAATATGCAGCTGAACATCGGTGAATATAAAAATCGCGACCAGTACCTGGCAGAATCGGTGGCGCAGGTTGATCGTGTGGCGGCAATGGTGAATGACGTTTTGCGCTCGGGTAGCGTGGCCGAGCAGGCTTTGCGCAAAGAGAAGCGGCTGAGGGTCGATACGCTGATTACCGAGGTGGTTGCCGATTATACACTGCTGGCAAAAACGCGTGGCATGACTTTCGCGGTTAACACGCAGCCAGTGACCATCTACGCGAACCGTGACATGATGCGCCACGTCATCTCGAACCTAGTATCAAATGCAGTGCGCCACGGCGACGTCGGCAGTGTGATAACAATTACCTGCGATCAGCATGAGCTGGCCATCGAAAACGCCTGTAAGCCACTGGCCACGCAGCAACTTCAGCATGTCTTTGATCCGTTTTATCGCACGTCTAGTAGCGCGAAGCAGCACGCCGACAGCAGCGGCATCGGCCTCTACACCGTAAAGATGCTGCTCGACGCCAAGGGTCTAGACTACAGCTTTGCACCACACGGGCAGGGCATGCGGTTTGTGGTAAAGCTCGCGTCATAGAGCATTAAACCTTCGTAACAAAAGGTGTTGCAGCCAGGGCTTCTATCTTCTTGGCTATGTCTGTAAAATCGTCCATCTCCTTAAAACTATCCCATACTACCCAGGCAAATGTACTTGATTCTCTTTGGTCGATCGTGATAGCTAAGTCGTCATCACTCCAAAATAAATACTGTAGGTCGTAATGATAATGTGCCTGCTCTTGCTTCTTCGGGTTTTCGGGTATATATTGCACACCAATATTAAACGGGGCGCACTTGTTGTGTATATCAACATATTGGTAAAGTAGCTGTGCGCTATTAATACCAGTCTCCTCTTGTAGCTCACGCCGAGCAGCGTCAAGTGGGGAATTATCACTTTCGTCAATATGTCCACCTGGCTGGAGATACTTTCCAAGGAAGTTATGGTGAACAAGGGCAACGTGATGCGTGCTTTTTGAAACGACAAATGTCGAAGCAGTAAAATGTCCCAAGAAATTTTTGCGGTCGATTACTTGGTTGTCGCTTTGTCTAGAGAGTTGTTTCTTGAGTGTTGTAAACGCCTCACCACTGGTATCATAATACTTGCTGTAGGTATCAAATAGCTGCTTGTATACACCCATATAAAATGACGTTTCCTTCCTTTTTGTTAGTTGCCTAATAGAGTATGACATGCCTAGAAGTACCGTGTCAACTCAATTATTTTCCTCTCTTAGCTTATTCTTGAGGTCTCGAATATAGCGCCTTTGCTGTTGATGTAGATAGAAGTATACAAAGGGTTTGATAATAAATCTCTTTGCGATAATATCCTCGGTGAATTCGAGATTCGTCATCGTACCGTGCTGCGAGAATACGCCTGTCCAGTGGCCTTGAATGGCGTCATTTTCTATATCAAACTCCCACGATTTGTATTGGTCTACATGTGTCACCCTGAAATGAGTCTCAACTCCTTGCGTGGTCACCTCAATAAAGTTAGATTCATCGATTACTTTTATGGCCTGCAAATCACTGCGCCAGCGAATGTCATTAAGGTTAGTAACCGTATCCCAAACTCTTTCAACTGGGTATGATAAAGTGGCGGTTATATGTGATTTTGTCATATAAAGAATAATCTCTTAAATAGCACTTCTTCTAGTATACTTGGTCTATCATTATGGGGAAAATACAAAATGCTCACTTTGACAGTGACTCATGAGTAACAATGTAATTATTACGCCCAACTAACGGTGGCAAAAGTGCTATAATCTAATAGATATAACATCAGCAAAGCTCAACCCGTAACGAGGAAATCATGGATGGATTTATTCTAGTGGCAATAAAATTGCTCATTGGCTTTTTTGCCCTGACGATAATAATTAATCTTTCAGGAAAGGGTAATTTATCGCCATCATCTGCTAGCGATCAGGTGCAGAACTATGTGCTGGGCGGTATTATTGGCGGCGTTATTTATAACAATGAAATCCAAATACTGGACTACATCGGTATTTTGTGTATATGGTGCGCCCTGGTGCTGACGTTGAAATGGGTCAAGCAGCATAATGTGAGGGCAAAGCAGCTCATAGACGGCAAGGCATTAATTATTATTGATAATGGAAAAATCAACATTGAAAATTGCAAGAAAGTTGGCTTGAGCGCTCATGACGTATCTTTCAAATTGCGAACGCAGAATATCTATTCGACAAAAAAGGTAAAAAGAGCCGTCGTAGAGCAAGATGGTGAATTGATCATCACGCAGGAAGGGGAAGAAAATCCAAAATTCCCATTAATAACGGACGGGCAGCTACAGACTGATATTTTACAGGTAATTGGCAAGGACGAAACGTGGCTACTGAAAGAAATGAAAAAGCAGGGGCTGAAGGCGTATAGCGATGTGTTTTTGGGAGAATATGTGGACGGGAAGTTGATTCTGACGGCTTATTAGTGGAATATATGAAAATTATTACCAAAAAATCTTACCCTGATTTATTCGAAAAAGTCCTATCGGGCGAGAAAACATTTGATATGAGGGTGGCTGATTTTGACATCCAACCTGGCGATATTCTGGAACAAGTTGAGGTAGACTATGACGGAACGCCAACCGGCCGCACGGTTCGCCATGTGGCCGGCGAAGTTTTACGCACGAAAGAGATTGATTTTTGGAAACAAGAAGACGTTGATCAATACGGTTATCAAGTAATGTCGCTTACCGAGCGGGTTGATTAGTACGACTATAGATTTTCCATGGCAGGTTCTGCCTTGGGAAAAAATCAAGAGAATGCCGAGCCAAAAACCTAAAAAATGTCATCATACATCAGGACATTTTGTCTTAAAGTATAGTGACAAACCGAGCAACTCTAAGGTGTTATATCTATATTTTTGTCCTCTTATCTTGATCAGTGAAAAATAATCTGATATGATTTTTGTATGATAAATCCTCGTTTTGATTCTCCTATCACTAATACTATTTTTGAGATTGAGAATATGCGCAATCGTTATATACACGGCTCGACTCCACCTTGGATATTTCATGATATTAAAAATATTATATATCTTATGGAGAGTGTTGCCTCCGCGCGGATTGAAGGGAATAATACTACCCTTGTTTCTGCTGCGATTAGCTCGATAGAAAATAGTGAGGAAGAAGAAATTGACGAAGTAAAGCAGTTTCTGAATATCCGTAGGGGTCTGGATTTTATAGACGAAACGATAAAAGCTGGCGATGACATCACATTGGCAATAATCCGCGAGCTGCATAAAATTGTAGTGAAGAATTTACCTCTTAATAAAGATGGTGCGGAGCATCCTGGACAACTTAAGACCAGAGATAATCGAATTAATAAAAGCGCAGCAAAAACAACAAGTTATCTGAAGGTTAAGGAAGAGCTTGAGGACTTGTTACGCGCGGTGAACATGCGAGAGGCACCTCAGTTCGATATCATCAATATAGCTCTTGCTCACCATAGATTTACGCTGATTCACCCTTTTGAAAATGGCAATGGTCGTGTAGCTAGGCTCTTTACATACGCCATGCTGGTTCAAAAAGGGTTTATTCACAATGCGTCCGTATTGAATCCGTCTTCGATTTTTTGCATTGATCGGCGACGATATTATGAAATGCTAAGTGTAGCTGATAAAGGAATAGAAGCAGGAGATGATTCGCTACTTGAAGAGTGGTGTCTTTATGTCGCAGAAGGGATAAAGGAGGAAATCAAGCGAACCATGCAGCTCCTCGATAAAAAAGAAGTTGTCGAAAAAGTAATTCTACCAACTTTGAAACGAGCAGTCGAGATAAAAGCTTTATCTGACGAAGAAAGGCAAATTTTAGAGGTTGCTGTTAAAAAAGATGTGATTCAGGCTCGAGATGTTTCTATGATTTTCGGCGGTAATTCTTCAGCTAACGATAGGCGGCGGTCAAGGAAACTACGAGAGCTAACAGACAGAGGACTGTTGTATTACAGTAAAAAAAAGTATGCTCTGACTCTATCTAGGAATAAAGAACTGCTGCCAATACTACTGACCGAAATGTCAAATAGCGGTTTAATCGTTATGGAGTAGAATAAGCTCGCCCATTTCACATTCCTTTCACATCCACTTGCTACACTGACATAGAATCAAGAAAGGAGATCTATGTCATTTGTGCAACGTGCCTGGTTGTATATCACCAGGAAAAAACTCAAAACGCTGATTTTGCTGGCGATTTTGCTGTGCATGTCGACGATTATGCTGAGTGGATTTGCCATCAAGCATTCGACCGACGCAGCGGCACAGTCGCTGGACAAAACGCTCAAGGCTGGCTTCACGCTGGGCAATAATCCGCGCACCAATCCGGGAACGGCGCGCGGCTCGGGAACGGTGTCGAACAAAGACATCAACGCGGTGAAGAACCTGGAGGGCGTGACGGATTATGTCAAACGCCAGAACGCCACGGTTGATTTCATTAATACCAAACTGGTGCCATTACCGAGTGGCGGCAGCGGCTATGACGCCGAGAAAGACAAGCAGTTTGGCAACGCCGCGACTATCATCGGCGTCAATACATCTGAGCTTGAAACCAAGTTCCGGGCTGGCGCGCTCAAGCTCATCGCTGGCCGGCACATCACCAAGAACGATTCACACACAATTTTGGTGCACGAAGCTTTTGCTAAGGCTAACAACCTGAAGCTTGGCAGCAAGATAAAGCTAAAGGCCAATCAATACGACACCGACAATGAACATCCATCCAAGGACGAAGTTGAAGTAGAAATCGTCGGTATATTTAGCGGCACAAACCCAAAGCAGGCGACGTATCAGGTGGAGTTGTTCGAGAATTTGTTCTTGACTGACATCGCGACAACTCGCCAGTTGAACGCGTATACAGAGCACAATGAGATTTATCAGGACGCCACGTTCTTCACGAAAGGCACCAAGCAGCTGGACGAGGTGATGGCACGGGCCAATAAATTGCCAGTCAATTGGCAAAAGTACCAGCTCAACAAGAATAGCCAGGAGCTCGCTGGCGTGACGGGCGCGGTGAACGGCGTGTACGGCCTGATCGACGGTATGCTATGGGCAACGGCACTGGTTAGTATCACAGTGATTGGTATGGTGCTGTACTTGTGGATGAACGAGCGTAAGCGCGAAGCGGGCGTACTCTTGGCGACGGGTGTGCCGCAGTCAAAGATTGTGCTGCAATATATCGCTGAGCTAGTGATGATCGCGGTGCTGAGCTTCGGTGCGTCGTACTTTACTGCAGGGTTAATTGCCCAGCAACTGGGCGACCACGTGGTGTCGCAGGCGGCACAAAATGCCACGCGTCAAGCGAGCAGCTCGCTCGGCGGTGCGTCACTCGGTGCTGACGCTGACTCGGTGACGTCATCACGCACGCTAGAAAAGGTGACGGTTGGTGTGCAGCCGACAGATCTGCTAGCAGTGTGGGGTGCTGGACTAGCGGTGATTATCATTGCGGTACTCCTGGCTTCGCGGCCGATTACCCAGTCAACGCCAAAAGAATTACTTACCGAAGTGGATTAGGGGCGAATGATGACGATTATCAAACGAGCCTGGACGGCTGTGACGCGCCGGCGGCGTCGCAGCCTGACCATCGCCCTGATCATGACGCTGATTTTCACGCTGCTCATCGGTACGCTGACGGTGCAGCAGACGATGGCGCAGCTGAAGCAATCGGTTGAGCGGAATATCCGTGCCGGCTTTAGCATCGCCAGCAAGCAGCCATCGGGTGAAGTACCGATGGACATCGCGCAGCGGGTGCAGCGCCTGGACACAGTGAAAGCGCACAATTTCCAGGCAGAGACCACCGCGGGACTGCCAGGCAAACAATTGATCGACACGGCAGGCAGCGGCGTACAACTAGACGCTAACGTGGCTGGCGAGGCGAAGGTGACGGGCGCGACACAGAGTGATCTACTGAGCGAATTTACTGGTCGGTTCTACCAACTGGAGCAGGGTAAGCATCTGGGGGCGCACGATCAAAACGCGGCCCTGATCCACAAAACCTTCGCCGAGAAAAATAATATCACGCCAGGCGACAAGCTGGACATTACCAAAGATGGTAGGCACGTGACAGTAACTGTCGTAGGCATCTTTAGCGGCAAAGGCGAAAAGCCGGCGGCCCTGCAGTCTGATATGTCAGAGAACCATCTCATCACTGACCTAGCCTCGGCGCAGCAACTGACAGGTAGCAAGCAGCTGACACGGGCAACGTACTTCGCTGAACATCCACATCAGCTAAAGTCATTAGTAGACCGCACTAAAAGCCTACCACACGTCGATTGGCAAAAATTCAGCCTGACCAACAATGGGGCGGTATTCGCTGGCGTCCTCCAAAACATCGCTGGCATCCAAAACATGTTAACGATTGCCACTATCGGCGCGGCTGGGGCAGGACTGGCAGTATTGTCACTGGTGCTGGTGTTCTGGGTGCGCGGCCGCTTGCATGAAATTGGCATCTTGCTGTCTATTGGCACGTCGAAGCGGCAGATTATCGGGCAGTTCTTGGCGGAGCTCGCCATCATCGCCGCAGTTAGTTCGGTGTTTGCGCTCGGTATAGGTTCGGTCGCCTCGTCGCAGATTTCTACCGCCCTCACGGCGCAAACGAGCCAAAGCCAGCGTGTCGAAACAACCGTGATGCAAGCCGCGCCAATAGGGACCTACCTGCAGGCTTTCGCCTTCGGCTACGTAGTCGTTCTGCTATCAGCCATCGCTGCCACCGCGCCAATTATGCGCCAATCACCAAAGCAAATTTTAGCAACATTAAGTTAGGAGATAGTATGTCACTACTTACACTACACGATATCGTTTATTCATACCCAGGCGACACCAGTAATGTGCTCAACGGCATCAATTATCAATTTGAAAAAGGCACGTTTTACGCCATCGTCGGTAGTTCTGGTGCTGGTAAATCGACCCTGCTGGGGCTCCTGGCCGGGCTGGACACACCGACTGGTGGGCAGATTTTGTTCGACGACGAAGACATCGCCGAGCAGGGTTACTCACATCATCGCAAGCACAATATCTCGCTGGTGTTTCAGAATTATAACCTGATCGATTATCTGACACCGCTAGAAAACTTGAAATTAGTTAATGCCAAGGCCACCAACGAAACGCTACACGCTATGGGCTTGGACGACGATCATATTCATCGCAACGTCATGAAGCTTTCCGGTGGTCAGCAGCAGCGTGTAGCGATCGGACGAGCGCTAGTATCCTCCGCACCGATTATCTTGGCAGACGAGCCGACTGGTAACCTGGACGAAACCACCGCTGCGGATATCATCACTATCCTGCGCCGGGCCGCCCACGAAAACGACAAATGTGTCATCGTCGTGACTCACAGCAAACAGCTCGCTAAAGAGGCGGATGTCGTGTTGACACTCAAAGACAAGTTGCTTCGGCCCAGCAAGAAAAATAAAAGGCGTCGCTAGGGTTTAATCGTGGTGCAGATAGTGCCGCAATCTGTCAGGCAAAGCAGGCGCGAGCATGTCGTAGGCGTCGCCAGTCAGGGCAATTGACAGCTGGTCGCGCGGCTGACGCTTGGATAATTTCGTCATACCAAAGAGCTCTGGGCTCACGTGTCCACCGGGAATATTATCGAGTCGGCCAAAACCAGCGGTCAGGCGAATCGTGTACTCGTTATGCGCGTGAGCAATATCAGTGAGATCGTTGAGCAGCGGAATGAGTGTCTTGTTGCCAAAAGCCGCCCGCTGCTCAGGTGAGAAACGCGCATTGTTGCTGCGTGGTAGTGGCACTGCAAGATTTTGCCCATCACCTGTCCAGCCAATTAGCTCGCCACCATAATGCTGGACGGCAGTGAGTGCTTGGCTACCAAAGCGAATGAGAAATGAGCGCAGCTCTCCGTCATTACGCGCTATCTCCTTGGTTGAATGCGACACATCCCACGTGGCGAGTATTGCGTTCGGTGTGGTGGGTGATTTAAGCGTTAGCATATCGGCGACTGACTGAGTAGGGTATGATGCTCGCGCCAATGCTTGCAGCGCCGTAATGCCAACACCGAGAGCAGTTTTGACGCTGTCGTATTGCCATAGTATTTCCAGTTCGCTCAGCTGACGTTTGGTTGGCGTACGGTCTTTTGTAAAAGCAGTTTGCAAGACGGCGTGCTGGTTGGGCAGTGGCAAGTTGAGGACGCGATGATCAGGATTCATCGCACTATCAGTCAGTGTGATGTTATCCTGGTTTTCCTCAATAACACGTCCAGCAACTGACGACCCATCAACGCGGTGCCCTGTGATATGTGTTTCTTGAAAATCAAATCGGTCATCAGCCGGAACGTGTGGTGAACACGCAGTAGCAATCGCCCCAATCGAATCAGGATTGCATTCATCATGTACAAAGACGGTGGCTGCGTCTGGCCACGTATCGGCCATGGGTGCGTGCTGCAGAAAATCACCGATTGTTTGCACGAGTGTTTGCTGGTAGTCATGCGCTGCTTTGGCGTGCGAAGTTTCGTGATGCATTAGTTATATTATGCCACATATTGGTGGAATAGGGTATGATTAAAGGACACCTGGCTCACGACTGGCGCTTCTTCATATATTTCGCGGTCTCTTCCCAGAGCGGGTTATCCTTGTATGGTACGCCATCGTGCGCCCAATACCACCAAAAGTATCCACCAACGTAGCGTGGAGTGTACCGCGGCATGGCATAATAATGCCGAAACAACTGTAGCTTACGCGCCATCGGGGCATGCTCGCTGGGTGTGCCGCACTCGCCAATGCCAAGCTTGGCCTCTGGGAAGAGCGTCTCAAGCTCAGCAAAGATCTGCCGCCAGTTGGGCTGGTAGCCATCGTTGTCATCGTCGTAGTAGCTGACGAGGACATAATCGACGCCCTGCTTCAGATCATCAGGTAGGTATGTTTGTAGCCAGTCTTTCATACTGAGTGTGCTCCCGCCTTGTGGGAAGTAGTAGGGAACAAGCGCCGCCGCGGCATGCTTATTCTTAATGTATCGGTAGGCACTGGCCACCTTCGCGGCAGTAAGGCGCGGGTCTTCTTGGATCCACTCTTGGCCATTCATTTCATTGCCAATTTCCCATATCGCGACGTAGTGAGATAGATACTGGTAAGACTCAGCAAGGCGCTGCTGGTAGTGCTCAGTGCTGTAGCTGTGCATGCTTGAGGAATCAACGGGCTGGGCCATGACATCGGCCACGCGATGAAGGGTTTTGAATAGATCGCGATAGCTCTGCGGTGATCTATCCTCGGACATAACAATTCGCACCGTTGGTCGAGCAGGCAAGTGCTGAATGGCCTCCACGATATCAGCAAGCCTTGTCGTACCCTCCCAGCTGTCGTCGATGGTTAGGCCATAGAGCATGCGTGACGGAGAGGTGTGCTGAGGATGTGGATGATTCGTGTCGCTCTGTGGGGTGGAGTTTGGTGCTGGTGCTGGTGCGAGAGTGCGCAGCAGCGCGTACATTAGCAAACAAAGCAATAGAATAAGACCAGCAATATGAACGTACTTTGGCATATAATAAGCTCCTTACAAGGTAGTATATCAAGGCGCAGTTTCATATCAAAAAAGGCGAATTTCGAAATTCGCCTGGTTTACCCTGTTTTTTCCCTGTTAGCATCGGTTCTCTTTTCTCTTCTTTTATATATTTATATATAATAGGAGAGAAATCGATATGGTTGGATATATGGAGATAGAGAGATAGATAAAGATAAGAGGATAGAGGATAGATAAGTAAAGAAAGATATAGATAAGGAGATAAATAGATATAAAGATAAGTAAATAAAGATAAAGATAGAGATAGAGATAGATAAGTAGAAATAAGTAGAGGAATATAGAGAAAGAGATGTATAGATATATAGAGATATAGAGATGGGTATAGAAATAGATAGAGAAATATGAGAGAAAGAGAGATGAGTTATAAAGATATACATAGAGAATAGATATAGTATCGAGATATATTGGTATGTATATATAGAAATATGCTTATTACAGTGTATCTACGGTGAGCAGTATGAGGAAGGAGTAAAATGCTCAGCTTCAGGTGTTACCTACTTGACTCATGCAAAAAGATATGAATAGTTTTTATAATGGAGGTGTTTTTTGCATAGATATTGGATAAAATTAAAATAGACTACGTCCCAAACACGCAAAATCGTACTGCATCGACCATCGTATGAGCTCCGATTGCAGAGCTCAGATCACGTTTTCGTTGCATAATAGCAAACGGCAATCCAAACAACAGTGCCAACACCACGACGCTGCTCAATGTAAAATTCGTTGCGTCAAAATGTATCAAGACGTGTGGTAATACCATGATGACATAGCACAAAAAATTATCGAATCTTGATAACGCCCCATCCTTGATGTAATAAACGCTCAGCGCAAAAAAGAAGAAACGAAAAATGATCTCCTCTGACACGCCGGCTTTGATTGCGCGCAGGAACCACTCGGGTTCGATCGAAATATTAAATTCCATGGCAGATCTTGCCAAGAGGATGTTGATAACTGCTAGCGTCGCTCCTGCGATTGTCGCGATGCCGACCGTTTTCATTATCTCTTTTATGTTGGCGGCCTTGAACAAGAGGATCTTGTTTTTGCTTGTCTTAAGGACGCTGGCGCCTCCGATGTACGCAACAATAGAACATATCCCCATGACAGCATGGGACGGCATAACTAAACAGCCCAGGGCAACCCCTGCAAAAATATCATGCTTGGATGTATTTTTATTTTTTACAATAAAGAGGAGCGCTAGCGACAGCACGACTACAAACCACAATGCCTTCAGTCTCTCCGGGTTGAGCAAGGTTACAAGCCAGAGAGATATAAATGCTATGTTGATAGTTAGTAGTTTTAGTGTTTGATACTGGCTGGATTTCGATTGCATATTATGATATTTCTTGCGCGGTTTTCGCTACTGTAATCAATATACCACCGATATCATAATATTGCCAAATTTCATACTTGACACATTACACTGGCAGAATATTATTCAGTTCGATAAAATGCTAATAGTAAGTTTTGTGTACTATCCTGTTATCGTATAGATTTTGAAATCAAAGAGTCTATCGATGGCTCGCCTATCGGGAACTTGACTTCCCTAGATTTTGTAGACTGACCGTTTTACAGTAGGGAGGAAGGGAGTAATAATGATGAGTCTCGAAGAAACCGTGCACGATGCACAGATAAAAATATTGCGAGAATTGCTATTCTTGCCGACTGCTCATTTCGCTGCGTTGCAGCGAGCCACTGGGCTTGATAGCGACCATGTCAAATTTCATATCAAACGACTCGTGGCGTTGGGCTACGTGACGAAAACAGCTGATGGCTACATGCTTTCGATCAAAGGTAAAGAATACGCCAATAAGCTAGACACTGATGCTGGTGTGATTGAGCGTCAACCAAAGGTGGCTGTATTACTTGTTATTGAGCGCCAGCACCATAATGAGAAGCAATACCTTCTGCAGCAGCGACTCAAGCATCCATACTATGGTTTTTGGGGTGCGCCAACTGGCAAAGTACGTTGGGCGGAGTCTGTTGTTGAAGCGGCAGCACGTGAGCTTGCTGAAGAGACAGGACTGCGCGGTACTTTTGTGCACCGCGGTGTCTATCACGAGCGGGTTCGTCACAGCCAAACAAATGAAATCGTTGAGGACAAACTATTTCATCTGATGTTTTGCGATACCGTCTCGGGCACGATGGTCAAAGAATTTGAAGGTGGTAAAAATGCCTGGCGCACGCGTGAAGAGATGGAGAGTGAACCAAAGAAATATAAGAGCTTCATGCGCGAGATGGCGGCATGTATTGATGGACACGGTGAACTAACAGAAGTGATATATGAATATGACGCAACAGAATTTTGAGCCACCTCGGGCAGTACTTTGCGGCTCATACACGCGTGACAGAGACGGACTTTTGTGGGCCTATGATGAGCTTATTGCAACTAGCTGCCAGGTTTTATCGCCACGACGGATGCTGTTTGATAATAATGCAGCATTTGTGCGAGACGCTGCAGAGCAAGGTATATCGCCACAAGCGATCGAAGACTGGCATTTATCAGCAATTCGTCAAGCGGATTTTGTAATGCTTCATGCTCCAGATGGCTATGTTGGGCTGAGCGCAGCAATGGAAATTGGCTTTGCTACGGCCCAAGACTGTCCAGTTTTTTCACGCACAGCACCGCAAGACATTGCCTTACGTGGGTTGGTGAAGGTTGTACCGAGTGTGTATGATGCCCTACGGGCAGCACATCTCCGAAGAATGAGTCAGGGGTAATGCGTACAGAATAAGAACGTATACCATGTTTATGTTATATCAGTAATAAAGTGGTATAATCATACGCATGAAGAAGCATATGATATATAACCATATTCCTGATTTTTGTCTCTTCGGCTTCGGCTTTGCTGCTTTAGCAGTAGCGTGGACGTGGCCAGGGACAGTAGTGATTGCCAGCGAATGGTGGCTGGTAGGTGCTGCTTGCATTGTTGTGGCTGTGTTTATAATGCATGCAACGATGCGCGCTTTGCGCCGAGCTGCAACCTCAACTAACCCGCTTGATGAGCCAAGCGAGCTGCTCACCACGGGGCCGTTCAATTTCTCGCGCAATCCACTCTATCTTGCATATATCTTGGCGGTACTTGGTTGCGCGTTGGTGAGCGGCTCATGGCTGGCGCTGCTGTGCCCAGTGGTGTGCTTTGGCGTGCTAAACTGGCTGATTATTCCAATCGAAGAGCACGCCATCCATCACGTCTTTGACGAGCGTTACGAGTGGTACTGCCGACGGGTGCGGCGCTGGCTTGTAGTGCCTATGGCGTGCAAGCACATGAAATCTATGCGCTTTATGACAATACGGCGAGCGGCTCGGCCATATATTTTTGCGGCGATATCTGGCATTGTTGTGGCAGGAACGGCTTTTGCCCCACATTGGCTTCTGCAGCTACCAGTATTTTTTGCATTGGCATTGCTATTTATAGCAGTGCGACGACTGTCGGGCGTTCATCTTTATGGCGTTGGTGCTTGTTTCATGCTGGCATGGCTCTTACCAACGACCTATTGGTATTACTACTTTATGTCGCCCGGCGTGGCATTTGGTGCAAGTGTTGGATGGGCACTTTTGCAGGCTAATCTATTTTGGATTATAGCTCTGCGTCGGTATATTCGGACATACGGTGCTGTAGTGCTCTTTGTTATTGCATGGTGCACATTGACGTATATACGAACTCATGCACCAGTGGTAGAGGATTGGTGGATTCCTCATCTTGGCTATAGCGTGTGGCGTAATGACGGTATCACTGCGTGGAGTGCCTATGGCGGCGAAGCAGTGCTCGAAGCGATTGTATTACTCTGTGGCGCGAGTATAGCGTGGCTAATAGTGCATGCTCGTATGAGCGTATGGATACGTATGAGCTGCGGGCTTGTTGTACTCGTGGCGATAGCAAATAGTATTGCTGTGCATATGCCAGCCAAGCCACTCCCTCCAGTGATTGCACTTCAAAAGATGACACGTGGCGGCGTTGATATACCCGCTACTAAGGCTGATGTGAATGACCTTATACATCTGACAAAGCGCGCAATTGCACAGTACCAATATCCTCATGCGACAATCGTCTGGCCAGAAAATTCTATCCCACCTGCGCTGCACGCAACAATTGCAGCCTTTGCACAAAAAGAATCGGTCAACATTGTCTACCACACGACAGAGAAAGACGATACAAGAATATACAAAAAAGTCGTACTGGTAGATCAGTCTGGTCGCAGTATACTAACAAATTACAAAGCGCATCTTGCGCCAGATGAATCAATTGGCACAGCGCGTTATTCACGCGTAATTGCTACGCATAATGCTACGAAAGTTACGGCATATGTTTGCTATGACATACACTACCCAGATATTGTTGAGCGGCTCAAGGGGAGTGACGTTGCCTATATTCCACTGAGTGATCCTGAGTATGGCTATCTGCAAAAGCAATTTCACGCAGCAGATAGTGTTATTCATGCTAGGCAGGCACAAACAGCCGTTGTTTTGGCGGGTACAGATGGGCCAACCATGATTATTAATAGCAACGGTATCATCGTTGATCGCTTGACGGGGAATGCTGCTGGATTCGTTGGATATAGCAAATAAGAGCAGGTGCTTTGTGCGGCGTACAATAGTTTGAAGTGAGTCGCGTATCTTTCTTACTGGTAAATAGAGATAAGGCATGCCGTGTTGGCGGTGAGGTGCTCATAATAATCTATAGTGTGATGAGAGATACGTATGCCATCTTCAAGAATCTACTGCTATACTAGACACTATGAATGTTATTGCACTTGCATTTGGCCTTGGCGTGGCTGGGTTTGATGTGTTTGGCGCAGTGCTGGTTGTGCTGCTAGTGGCAAGCAAGCTGCCCAAGCAAAAAATTGCTACGTTTGCGCTCATCGTCTTAGTGGGGACGGTCACTGCTGGTGTAGCGGCATCGCTCCTGCTTGGCGGCAGTGCCGAGTTATTTGCCCAGGCACTCCATCGTGTACCAGCTTGTGTGTGGGTAGGCGCAGAAGGTGCGGCAAGTATGGGGCTGCTTGGCTGGGTGGCAGCTCGCTTACACAGGCATATAAAATCGGATAAGAAACCACAGGAGTCGCAGGATAGCCGGGTTTTGCAATGGCTGAGGCGTAGCATTGTGCTTGGTGGCATTATCTATGCGGCTAGTGCCTTTACTGATCCATCATTCCTCGCAGTGATTGCTATAACGAGCCGCGAGCAGTCACTGCTCGTCGTTATCATGGCGCACGTCGTGTGGTTGCTTGTCAGTCAGGGGTTATTCTTTGGCCTTGTTATCGCGATTATGTGCGATAGACACCAGCCTCTCATAGCCTGGTTCGAGCGGGTGCGAGCCCGATACAGCACGCTCATTCGCTCGAGCATTACAGTGGTCATCGTGCTGTGCGGGCTTACTCTGCTTGCAGATATGGCAACCTTCTTGCTGAGTGGTCACTGGCTACTGCCTGAGTAGTGGGTGGTAACTATCACCCAGCAACATGACACTCGCCGTGTATCCTTGTATAATAGCACTATGCACACGCTATACCACACCACAGCAAAACCAATGCGCTACGCACTACTCCTCCGGGGCATTAATGTTGGCGGCAAGCATAAGGTGAGTATGGATCGCCTGAAGGCGGACTTGATGGAGCTGGGCTTTCGCAGCGTCGTCTCGTATATCAATAGCGGCAATCTGTTTTTTGATAGCAGCGAGCCGGAGGAAGTGATCCAGCGCACCCTAGCGCGTTACTTTGATGCGACCTATGACTTCCCAGTGCCGTTTATCATCATCAGCGCTGCCACGCTCCGGCAAGAGGTGGCTCAACTACCGAGCTGGTGGCAGGACGATACGGCCTATCGACGTGATGCGCTGTTTTATTTACCAGAGGCGGACACGGCAGCTATCGAGGCAGAAACGGCTACTTGGGCGAACGATCGCGAGCAGCTCCATTTTGGGCGTACGGCGTTCTTTTATTGTAATCACAATCAGGCCGATTATCTTACATCAAACTACCATAAAAAGCTACTCAAAGCCCGGTTTTATAAGCAGCTCACGATCCGTAATGGCAAAACCTTCCAGAAGATAATCGAGCTAACGGTGGGGGATTGATGAATATTTACGCCTATCAACGCCCGCTTGGGCCTATTGCCGACGACGAGGCTTTGCGCCAGCAATTTATTGCAGTGTATGATGCCAAGACGCACCAGCAGGTCGTGCGCTTTTGCCATGCGTATGGTCATCGGTTACACGAGCTCACCAGCCACACCTTCCCATATAACAGTGACATTGCTGACGCGTATGCTGGTATGGAGCAGTGGCTTGCCGGCGAGGCGAACTACCATGCGGCCCGCACCGCAAGCTTTCAGATTGGCCGCCAGGCGCGCTCTACAACCGACCGAGTAGCGGAGCGTTTCTTGCGCACTATGGCGCAGCTCATGGCGAGCCCGCATGTGAAATATCACGGGCTGTGGGCAAGCGACTTTGCCATCACCCTTATCAACACTATGCACCCAAACGACGAAGCAGCAGTGCGCAACGAACGTATAGCACAGATACAACTTTTGAAAAGCATTAACTAAATTTTAAATATAAATGCGTGTATAAAGGTACGTTTAATATGGTAGTATAACCTGCGGCTCGTGAGCAATTGAGCTAGCTACACAACTTCGCTATACTAAAGGTATGACAAATGCGCAATCACAGCCGCTCCTCTACCAGCACATTTGTGCCGACCCAATGAACGCTGATTTTACGGCGCAGGGTTGGCCGCCGGTCTATAGCGCCTCGGCCAGCTCGCGCATCATCATTGTTGGCCAGGCGCCGGGCCGTATTGCTCAGGAGACCCGCATGCCGTGGAACGATGCCAGTGGCCGCCTCTTGCGGCAGTGGCTTGGCGTGAGCGATGAGCAGTTTTACAACCCCGATCTCTTTGCGCTTATTCCAATGGATTTTTACTATCCTGGCAAGGGTGCGCATGGCGACTTGCCACCACGCAAGGAATTTGCTGAAAAGTGGCATCCAAAGCTGCTGGCTCGCATGCCGGAAGTGCGCCTAACGATTCTGGTTGGTGCCTATGCGCAGAAGTACTATCTTGCCCGTCAGGCAGAGAAGAACTTAACAGAAACAGTGGCGCATTTTGTGCACTATTTGCCAGAGTATTTTCCACTGGTGCACCCCTCGCCGCTGACTGCTCGCTGGCGAGCACGTAACCCATGGTTTGAGGCGGAGGTTGTGCCGGTGCTGCGGCAGAGGGTTTGCCAAGCTTTAGAGTAAGTATGAGGGTGTAGTGAGTACTGCCGGGTAACGGCTTGACCTTATTTCGTATCCACATAGAACATACCATGGATATTATTCGAACAAGATAAAAACTAATACGACAGAGTCGTACAATAGTACGCAAAACACTTCTCACACCCACAAAAGTATGGTATAACCAAGTGTATGAGACGATCCCCAGAAACAACCCTAGACAATTCATATTTCACATTAGTTGCAGCAGACTTTCACAATCGGATGGAAGACGTGGGAGATGCTCGCTATACTGTGGTTGGCGGGATCGGTTTACACGCAGTGACTCATGCCGAGAAGATCGATTGGGATGATCATGTGGTGCGGATTGGTAATATCTACCTGCCGCGGCGGCGTGAGAGCAATGGCACGGTGCGAGATCTCGATACATTAGTGCATACAACAGGTACAGTAGCAGCATATCGAGATGAGATGAAAGATGCGCTGGGTGGACTGCTTGTCCCTTCGGTATTTGGCCTTAGGCCATATGGCACTCCACTAATGAATACACTCAAAGGTTTGAGCCATTTCACTGGTGATCGCTATCTTAAAGAGGGTAACGGGGGTGAAAAGGAACTTTACTGGCGTCTTGCTGGCAGCGAAACGAAGATTCCACTTGAAAGCCTTGATCCTTGGCGTGTCGAACAAGACGGCCAAACAGTTTGTACCATCCCTGGCCCCGTTGCTCAGCTCGGTGCGTATATGAATCGATCGATTACTGGCATGCGCAAAAAGGATGAAAGGAAACTAACAGGGCTCATTAACGTTGTTATGCCGAACAGCAAGATCAGCGATATCCCAAAGGAATATCGCGAGCAATTTTTTGCCTTTCTTGAGCAAGCAGAGAAGGTCAAGCGGGCGCGAAAACTTGGTTTAACTGCACTCAAAGCGCGCCTCTTGAAGCGTCTTGAAGAGGAAAAATGGGCTGTTAAGCTTGCTCAAGGTGAGCACGATGGTTTGTTTCGGCTATTTACCGGCAAGCAGTAGCTTCGCGCTATAATAGAAAGTATGAACGCCGCCCTCTACGCCAAGCTCAAAACACTGCCTCGCAGCCCGGGGGTGTACTTTCATAAGTCGGCCAGCGGGGAGGTGATTTATGTGGGCAAGGCGGCGGTGCTGCGCAACCGGGTGCGGCAGTATTTTCAGGATTCGCGTGGGCGGGATAACAAGACTATGGCGCTGGTGGCGGAGATCCACGATACGGATTGGATCGAGACCGAGAGCGAGGTGGACGCCCTCTTTCTGGAAAGCGAGATGATCAAGCGCTACATGCCGCGCTACAATGTGCTGCTGCGTGATGATAAATCGCAGACCTTCGTGCGGATCGACATGAAGAGCCAGTGGCCAGTGGTGAGCTTGACGCGCAACCCGGCGGACGATGGCGCTGACTATTACGGCCCCTTCTACAACGGCTTTGCGCTTAAAAAAGCCCTGCGCCACCTGCGGCCAATCTTCCCGTACCTGACGCGTGAGCGCCGGCCTGGGCAATCAAAGCTGGACGAAGATTTGGGCCTGAGCCCCAAAATCAGCGACGGCTCGCAGGTCTACAAAGCCAACCTACGCACGCTGATTAGCTACATCAAAGGCAACCGCAAAGCAATCGCCGCCGAGCTTGAGCGCGATATGAAGACAGCCGCTGGGCTGCACGAATTTGAGCGGGCGGCCCAGCTGCGCAACAAGCTCCGCGCCATGCAGGAGTTGCAGCGCCGGGTGATGTTTGGTGATAAGGAATTTTTGGCTATTAGCAAGGACCGGGCCTTGGCGGACTTGACCACGCTGCTGGGGCTCGCCGGCGAACCAACCCGTATCGAAGGCTACGATATCAGCCACATGAGCGGCCGCCAAGTGGTAGCGAGCATGGTCGTGTTTCGCAATGGCGTCAGTGACCGGGCCGAGTACCGCAAGTTTAAAGTGAGCGAAAAAAACGACGACACTGGTAATATGCATGATGTCATCTTTCGCCGCCTCAGTGAGCGCCATATCAAGGGCTGGGGCACGCCGAGCCTGCTCCTGATTGACGGTGGCAAAGGCCAGCTAGCGGCAGCAATTGCAGCTCGTGACGCGCGTGGGGTGCGTATGCCGATCATCAGCATTGCCAAGCGCGAGGAAGAAATCTTGGTGCACAAAACTGGCTCGCAGGTGGGACTAGCGTATATTCACCAGCTGCAGGCCGAGCGCTCGAGTGGTATTACCGTCTACGAGGATGGCGATGTCTACGTGATTAATCTCCACCCGGGGCAGCGCAACGCTGGTGCGCACTCCAAGAATTTGCGGGGTAGTGCCGCGGTGTATGAGCCAGAGGCGCCCCATACTGCTTCTATCGTACATGAACAGCCAGCTAGTAGTACCGGCCGGGTGGCCACTCCGCCCCTTGCAGCCAGTGACATTACCAAGCTCTTCCAGCGGATCCGTGACGAGTCGCACCGCTTTGCCGTCAGCTACCACACAGCCCTGCAGCGCAAAGCTGGCGTCAAAAGCGCGCTCGATGGCATCCCTGGCGTTGGCCCCAAAACCAAGCAGAAGCTACTGCGGCAGTTTGGCAGTGTGCGCGGTATCATGCGCGCCAGCCAAGCAGAGCTAGCAGCGGTGGTGGGGGAGGCGCGTGCGGTGCAGATTCGGCAGGGCCTGGCAGTCGATCAGAAATGAATGGCTACCTCATTATAAAAGCCAGCATGGATACTATACAGATATGCAACCACATGCTATAGTATTGGCATGGAAAATCTCAAGACTACCGATGAAATTGATTCAATAGCAGCACTCACAAGCGAGCACGAACGGCAATGTAAGGCCGATGCATCCCTTGTCTTTTGTGATGAGCTAGCTCAGCAACGCTGGCGCGACCTGCGCAGGCGCTGTCAGCAGCAAGAGTTTGATGCACAGGCCGCTGCCGATGGGTATCAACGCTATGTGTACGCGACCCAAACCAATGCAGCAATGGATTTTGCTGCTGATGTTGCAAAGGATATACAGAGAGGCCTGCACGAAGCAGGGCTCCGTAGCTCGGATAATGAGAAATCCGCGGCTGCGCTGCTGACTCCAGAGCTTGTCCGTAGTGTGTTGGCAGATGTATTGGAGTATCGGCGCTATAGTGACATCGATCCTGAGACGTGCTACATGGGCCTTGATATGCTCGCACTTGCTGACTGGAAGTATAGCGAAGAGCTTCACGCAGCATTAGACCGGCTCGCTGCCGAAGAAACTACCGAACGCATAGCATCATAACTAATAGAATACTATAACCTAGCAAACTTGCTGATGCATACCAAACGTAGTTAGTGATCAGGGCCGTACAACCTGAATAGCCTTTGCCGGGTCTTTATACGCGCGAATTGTCGATACCGCCGGCAGTGCGGCGTGTTCTCCCTCGGTCTGGGCGAGGATGGTGGCCGGCTCGCGGAAGGTGAGTGTGATATCAGTGATTTTTTCGGCCGGTGTGTGGCCCGCTATGGCGCTACAAGCAAAGGGGATATTTTTCCAGGCCGACGAGAAGTCGGCTTGACGGTAGCCAAAGAAGTCGGTCTGTGGGTAGTCGATCGACGAGCGGATAACGCGCCCCATGCGCTGGTTATTAATAATCATCACATCTGTTAGACCAGCCTGCTCTTCGGTAGAAAGATTGGTTGTGAAAGGTGGCAAGTAAGTGTCATGTGCGCGTAGATAGGTGGTGGCAACTTGCCCCATGCTGCGCACAAGCTTGGTGTGGGGTGGTGTGTGGCGCATGCGTTCGCGCGATGCCGTGCTGGCGAAGCCGCTGGCAATCAGAGCAGTTAAGCCAAGTGTCATATACCCAGGGGCGTATCGCCATGGCTCACCATTTACCTCAATAGAGAGTGGCTGATGAATAATAGTGTGGCGGTTGGTCTGCAGCAGTGGTAAAGGATCGCGCTGGCCTCTTGCGAGATCGTTGCAATTGCCATAGCCAATAAAGCTATACACTGCGCCATCAAGCTCAGCCCTCAGCCCCGCATTTACCACCTGCGTACTCGTCCCATCACCTGCCGCACTGATAATATGAGCGTCATTCGGCAGGCGACCAGCAAGGTCGTCAATGTTATCCGCTGCCTGCGAATAGCGCGTCGTTATGGTGTCGTAGGGAATGCCCGCTGTATCAAGCCGGTTAAACACACCAGCCTGCACCTCGCGATGGCGGGTGCTATAAGGGTTCTGAACGATAACAAGCTTACGATCATACATCATAGAAATAAAAACACACCCCTATACTGAGTGTGATCCTCCTTGTGGTGCGGGTAGAGGGAGTCGAACCCTCGTCTCATGCTTGGGAAGCATACATAATAGCCGTTATACGATACCCGCGCTGGCTGTATTATAGCACCTTGCAGGGCAAAAGGCTAACTATTTATTGCGAGGCGCAAAGTCTCTATCTCTCTTTCGCTCGCCCTGTCTTGTTACACCTTCTCATCTATACAAAAGATGGGGCGCACAGTATAGCATAGTATGTGCGAATGTATTTTTCGTTGCCTGGTAGATAATACGGTGAGGAGGGGAAGCCAAGACAACGAGAAGCTTAGAAGAATTGAGACTTTGAAGCTCTTGCCTGAGCAGTGGTTTTTTAGTACAATAATGGGTAGCAACAGACGTTGCCTGTGGCTCTTTAGCTCAGTTGGTAGAGCAGAGGCCTGAAGAGCCTTGTGTCACTAGTTCGAGTCTAGTAGGAGCCACCAGTAAAGCACTCTCTTTATAGCAAGAGGGTGTTTTTCTTTTGGTATGACCAATCTCTCGCTTCTGGGCCGTCAGAACAACTCCAGCTTACGTAGCGCGTGCAAGAGAAGGCTCTGCCTCACTCATCCACAAGCGAGACGTCCGTGTATAATAAACACTATGAAATCACTCCATCAGTCCACACCGCTCTCCTGGCAACGTCTTGCTCTGTTTGCGCTCTGGGTTGTGCTTGCGATTGTACTGTGCAGTGCTATTGTGTATGGTGCTCTGTTTTTTATACCACGCCGCGTGCAGTCCCATCCAGTCCAGCAGCTTAGGCAAAAAGAGGAGTTCCCAGCAATAGATACGAAGAAGTTATCGCCCGTCCGAGCGAAGATTATCACGACTGCCCATCAGCAATTTGACACTCCGCAGCCTGGTACATTCTACAGCCAGGGCGAGCGGCAAGATTGGTGTGCAAACTTCGTCAGCTGGGTGCACCAGCAGGCGGGCGTGCCATTTGTCAACCCACACAATGGTGGCTGGCGCATCCCTGGCGTGCGTAGCCTCGAAACGTACTATCGCACGACTGGTCGCTGGCACTCAGCCGATAGTGGCTATACACCCCAGCCAGGCGATGCCATCCTCTACGATACAACGAGCTCGCGTGGTGAGCACGTCAATATTCTCCTGCGTTACCAAGATGGCAAGCTCACCACCGTTGGTGGCAACGAAGGCAACGCAATCCACGTCAGCACAATCGATCGAGCGGCCGTTGGCAAAATTCGTGGCTTTGGTGCGGCGGAGTAGGATATGTATCTCTTATCTCTGCACGTCCGAGCGTGAAGGAGGTTTGCGTGGATTCTCTCTCCTGTGTTATCTGATAGGTGGTGAGGATCGGAGTGCAATTTATTTTTGCTTCTCCAAAAGCAAGAGGCTAGCATACAAATAGCCGCCCATACATTTTCTAGAGTAGTAGTGAAGCCGAAGTACGCACGAGCGAATAGTGTGCGATTTATACAAGAAAGGGCTTGAAATTTTGCGCACTATTCCATATAATACAACTCAGCAACATGCGGGTTTAGCTCAGTTGTTAGAGCGCTTCCTTGCCATGGAAGAGGCCAGGAGTTAGAGTCTCCTAACCCGCACCACAGCATCGCTATACAAACCCTCACCCTGAGAAACCGCCCCTGTGGCCGTCTCAGCCGAGGACCGTCGCCCACCTCCCATAGAGGTGGGCGTTTTTCGTAGGGCAGAGATCCGTGCCACAGCCCGGAGTCTTGCGCTGGCCAGCTGGTCGAACGGCCGGTTGAGCCGTGCTTCCAGGCAGACATCGCTGCCAGTGTCCGCCACACGGACAGAGCAGGGCGCCTCATCAGCTCGACCCGTTGGCTCGTCACTAGCAGCATCGTCTGCCTCACACTCACCGCGCTCCCACCCATCACGGCCACGCTGTCCATCAGGTTCGTCACCAGCGCCCCTCACACCGTCGTCCGCATCCTGCACCTCTCCGCCAGCCCCATCATCACCACCGTCGCCAGGCAGGATGACCCGGCCCGCCTCATCCACCGCTGGATTAACCAGCACCCGCTCGAAGAACACCTGGTTCAGCTGCTTCCTTAGGTGATCCGGTGCCGCCGCGTAGAGCCGGTAGCAATCCTCCAGCAGATCGAGTGCCTGCTCCACATGCGCCCGCACCAGCGTGGCATCTGCCTGGTAGGCATCGAGCTGACGCTGAATCCCCGCCAGCTCTCGCCCCAACCGCTCCTGCTCCTCCTTGAGCAGCTCCAGCGGCACCGCCCCCGCATAGTGCGCCTGCAGCAGCCTGCGCCGCTCATCCTCCAGATTCGTCCGCCGCACCGTCAGCGACCGAACGCTTCGATCCTTCTCTCCCTCAATCCGCGCCAGCTCCGCCAGCAAATACCGCTCAATCTCCTGCCGATCTGCCTCACTCACATACAACTGGCGATACACCTCCTGCATCTGCGCCTCCACTACGTCGATGAGCACCGCCTTGAAGGAGCAGTCATGCAGCCGCTGCCGCCTGGCGCAGATGAAGTAGGGGTAGAGCACCCCCTTGCCATTCTTCGTGTTCTGCACCAGCAGCCGACTACCACACTGCCCACACACCACCGTGCTCTTCAGAAAGTGGTTATGCATCCGCTCCCGCTCGCCACTGCGATGGGAGCCCAGCACAGCCTGCACCGCCTGCCACGTCTCCTCATCCACCAGCGGCTCGTGCTTACCCGCATACTCCACGCCCTGGAACTGCACCACACCCTTGTAATACGGGTGCCGCAGCAACGTATGCAGCCGCCCCTTGGTGATGGGCCGAGCCGGCTTGCTCGGCGTCGCCGGCACATCCAGCCCCAGCCCTGCTACGTGCTTGGCTAGCTGACTGACCGTCCAGTTGCCGGTGGCGTACTCGGAGAAGGCGAGGCGAAGCAGGGGAGCACGCTCCTGGTCGAGCTCAACCGTCCGAACCTCTCTCCCATGCTCATCTCGCCCCCGTACATTCACATACCCCAGCGGCGCCTTACCCAGCGTCCCACCATTCCTGGCTTTCTCGCTCATCCCCTTAATGACCTCATTAGCCAGGTTGCGGCTGTAGAACTCGGCGATGCTGCTCATAATGCCGTGCAGCAGCATGCCGCCAGGCGTCTGGTCGATGTTCTCACTGGTGGAGACGAGCCGGACGCCGGCATCCTCGAAGGCCCGGTTGATCTCCACATCGTCCGCCCTATTGCGGGCCAGGCGGTCAAGCTTGTGGACGATGACGTAGTCGATCCCACCATCTTCCTTGAGGTAGGCCAGCATCTTCTGCAGCTCAGGCCGGTTCGCAGACCTGGCGGACTCGCCCCGGTCGGCGAACTCTTTGACGACCAGCGCGCCCATGGACTGGGCTTTGCGCTTGTTGGCCTCCCGCTGAGCAGGCAGAGAGAAGCCCTCCTCACTACCACCACGCTGGGCCTGCTCGCGGGTGGAGACGCGGATGTAGGAGACGGCGCGCTTTGGCGTGAGCTGGGCAGCCATAGCGGTGAAGAGATCGGGAGCGAGTGCGTCAGGCATGGTGCACCTCCTTGGTGGTTTCGATGGGTTCACTGGTCTGCTCACGCTCTCTGCGGTCTTGGTCTCTGAGTGCGTCGAGCTGTCGTATCCACGCCCCTTCCTCGTCGTTCCACCAGGCTGGTGGGGTGCCGTCGCCGGGGTGCCAGGTATTGAGGCAGACCAGGTGGGTGCCGCTGGCTGCGAGCTGCTCAGTCACCGCGTCTGCTTCAACTCCGGTGAGGTTGGGGGTGGGCCAGCTCGCCGTGATGACGTACTCCACGCCACCGCGCTGGCAGGCATCGAGCAGCATCTTCAGCCCATGCTGGCGCTGCTGTCGGTCGTGGAACTCGGTGACCAGGTTGAGACCCATCGCGTCGGCATAGTCCTCCACCAGCTCCCGTTGCCGGGCCAGCTCGAAGGGGTAGCGGGCCGCGCCGTAGAAGA